>JAFKJY010000022.1 GCA_017305835.1 Hyphomicrobiales bacterium | reverse complement strand
GACACGCGCATCCTCTCCGCCCTGGTAGAGAACCGCATCCCGGCGACGATCTTCGTCACCGGCATCTGGCTGCGCCGCAACCCCGATGCGGTGGCGATCCTGAAGGCGCACCCGGACCTGTTCGAGATCGAGAACCATGGCGCGCACCACATTCCGGCGATCGATCGCCCCGTCAGCGTCTACGGCATCGCAGCGGCCGGCAGCACGGACGGTGTGGCGCGGGAGGTGATGGGCGGCGCCGACGCGATGGCGAAGGCAGGCCTTTCGCAGCCGCACTGGTTCCGCGGCGCGACCGCGAAGTACACGTCGACCTCCATCGCCCAGATTCAGGCGCTTGGGTTCCGGATCGCGGGCTATTCGCTCAACGCCGACGGCGGCTCGCTGCTCGGGACGACGACCACCGAGCACCGCGTCGAGGCCGCCAGGGACGGCGACGTGCTGATCGCCCACATCAACCAGCCGACCCATCCCGCCGGCGCAGGGCTGGTGAAGGGCCTGCTGGCGCTCAAGGCGCGCGGGATCAGCTTCGTGCGGCTGGCCGACGTCGCGGGCAACGTCTGAGGCAAGCTCAAACCATCATCGTCACGCCCCGGCCAAGCCGATGTCGGCAGCGGTCTCGAGCAGTCGCGGCAGGCATTTGCGCGCCGCTTCGTCGACATTCATCACCGAGGCGATGAAGGTCATGCCGAGGCAGGCGACGACGCGGTCGCCCTCGTAGATCGGGACGGCGATCTCGCCCGTCTCCGGGACGAGCTCCCGGTAGCGCGAGCCGAACCCGGCGTCGCGCGCGAGACGGACGGCCTTCTCGATCCGTCCGCGCAGCACCCTGCGGTCCGCTGGCGACGGCTCCGACAGGGCGAGTTCCTCGACGAGGGCTTCGCGCTCCGGCGCCGGAGCGCAGGCAAGATAGATCTGGCCGGCGGCCGAGCCGACCATCGGCACATGGTCGCCGACCTTGATGCGGTCGATGACCCACGGGCTGCTGCTGCGCGTGGTCAGCGCCAGATACATCATGGCGTCCATCCGCACCGCGAGGTTGGTCGGCCAGACAACCCTGCGCTGAAGCTCCTGCAGCCGCGGCATCGCCCTGGCATAGAAGTCCATGTCGCCATTGTAGCCGCTGCTGAGGCTGCGGACCTTCGAGGTGAGCTGGAAGCGGTCCTTCTCCGGCGACTGCGTGACGTAGCCGAGCTTGGCCAGCGTCGCGAGGATGCGGTAGATGGCGGGCCGGGAGATCCCCGTGCTGCGGCTCAGCCCGACCACGCTGTGCGGCCCGGGCTCCACGTTCATGGCCGCCAAGACGTCGAGGCTGCGCTCGAGCCCGCGCATCGTCGTTTCCTCCCGCGGCTCCGGCTCTTCACGATTGGCAGGCTGGCCAATCCGGCACCGACCGCTACGACAAAAATCCTTGCTGGCACCAGGCAAGTCAAGGGCGCGGCGTTTTCGACGGCAGCGACAAGCCCTCATGTCCGCGAAACGGACAGTCGCGGATTTTCGATTTCGACGCATGACCGGCCCCGTTAGGGTCCGCGGTCGGCGGGCGCCTCCCTTCGGGGCGCGCGCTGCGCGTGGAGGAGAGGCAAGCGCCCATGACCCAAGCTCTGGACTGGCTGGAAAGGCTGATCGGCTTCGTCGCGGCGATGCTGGTGCTGGCCTTCACCGTCATCATCCTCGTCGACGTCGTCTGCCGCTACTGGCTCCTCTACTCGCTGTCATGGCCGGCGGAGCTGACGATCCTGCTGTTCCAGTGGACCTGCTTCCTCGGGGCGGCGCTGGCGCTCCGGCGCGGGGCCCATTTCGGCCTCGACATCCTCGTCTCCATGCTCTCTCCGCGCCAGCGGACCGCGGGCGCGCTGCTCTCGCTTCTCCTCGTCGGGGCGGCGAACGTCGTCATCATCGTCGCCTGCGTACCGATGATCCGGAAGGCGCAGTACTCGATCTACCCGACGCTGCCCCTGAGCCATGCGATCGTCTACTACGGCGTGCTGGCTTCCGCCGTTCTCATGCTGGTCTTCACGGTCGAGCAGGGCGTGCTTCGCCTGCGCGGCGAAGCCCCGCGGCACGAGCCGGCGGCGGAGGGCGTGTGATGGCCTCGCTGCTGCTCATCTCCGGCTTCACCGGCCTGATCCTGATCGGCGTCCCCATCGCCTTCGCGATGGTCGTCGCCGTCGCCGTCGCGATCTTCCTCGGCGGCACGATGCCGCTGGCGATCATCGGCCAGCGCATGGGCTCGGGCGTCGAGAACTTCACCTTCCTCGCGGTGCCGCTGTTCATCCTCGCCGGCACGATCATGGAGCATTCGGGCATCTCGCGACGGCTGGTGAACCTCGGGCGCGTGCTGGTGGGCCACCTGCCCGGCGGCATGGGCCAGGTCGTGATCGTGTCGGAGATCTTCTTCTCCGGCATCTCCGGCGCCTCGCTCTCGGACGCTTCGGCCATCGGCTCGCTGATGCACCCCGCGCTGCGTCGCTCCGGCTACCAGGCCGGCCAGGCGACGGGGCTGGTCGCCGCCGCCTGCGCCATGGGCGTGCTGATCCCGCCATGCCTGGCGATGGTGGTGATGGGCGCGGTCGCCGGCGTGTCCGTCACGGCGCTGTTCATCGCCGGCCTGGTGCCCGGCCTGATCATGGCGCTGGCGCTGATGGTGCTCGTCTACGTACAGGCCCGCCGCGGCACGCTGCCGGGCGGCGAGGCGGCCGCGTCGTGGCGCGAGACCTTCGTGGCGATGCGCGAGAGCGTCATCCCGCTGATGATGCCGGTGATCATCTTCGGCGGCATCCTCGGCGGCATCTTCTCGCCGACCGAGGCGGCGGCGGTCGCCGTCCTCTATGCGCTGATCGTCGGCGTGCTGGTCTATCGCGAGATCACCTTGCGCAGCTTCTACGACATGCTCGTGGAGACGGCCAAGGTGACCGGCGCGGTGGGCGTCATCGTCGGCGCCGCGTCCGGCTTCTCGGTGCTGCTCGCCCTCGACGGCGCCCCCGTCAGCATCGCCGCGGCGGTCGAGGCGCTGTCGAGCGACCCGATCGTCTTCCTGATCGTCGTGAACCTGCTCTTCCTCCTGTTCGGCGCGCTGCTCGACGGGATACCGGCGCTGCTGCTCTTCGTGCCGATCCTGCTGCCGGTCGCGACCACGCTGGGCATCGATCCGCTCCATTTCACGCTGCTCAGCATCGCCTCGCTGGGCGTCGGCATGATCCTGCCGCCGATCGGCATCATGCTCCTGGTGATCTGCTCGATCACCAACACGCCGATTGCGGAAGCCTCGCGGGCGATGATGCCCTACCTCGCGATCCTGCTCGTGTGCCTGCTGGTGATCATCGCCTTCCCGTGGACCGTCGTGGCGCTGCCGCGCGCATTCGGATTCTGACGCAACGGCCTCCCGCTTCAATCCAACCGCTGAAAGGAAAAGACGGTGAAACTCGTAAGCTATGGCCAGCCGGGCACCTATCGCGCCGGCATCTGGCTCGACGACGGAATTGCCGACCTCGAGGAAGGCATGCGGCTTGCCGGCGCGGCGGCTCCGGTTTCGGACCTGCGGCTTTTCCTCGGCCAGGAGGACTGGCGCTCGCAGCTTCAGAAGATCGCGAAGGCGGCGGCAGGCGGCCGCAGGATCGACCCCGCCGCCACGCATCTCGGCCCGCCGATCCCGCAGCCCGGCAACGTGCTCCTCGCCGGGGCGAACACCCGCTCGCACGTGCGCGAGGCCGAGCCTTTCGTCGGCAAGGTCAATCCTCCCAACCGGCCGATGCTGATCGGCAAGTCGACCGCCTCGGTCTGCGGCCCGTTCGACGACATCGTCCTGCCGCCCGAGACCAAGAAGCTGGACTATGAGGTCGAGGTGGCGGCGATCATCGGCAAGCGATGCCGGCGCATCACCGAGGAACAGGCCAGGGACCACATCGCCGGCCTGTGCGTCTCCAACGACGTCTCCGCCCGCGACATCCAGATCGCCGAGCACGAGGAAGTGCTCCTGTACAAGCTCACCCATTATCTCGGGAAGAGCTTCGACACGTTCTGCCCGATGGGTCCCGCCCTGGTGACGAGCGACGAGATCGACTGGGACAGGCCGCTGAAGATGCGCACGCTGGTCAATGGCCAGGTGCGCCAGGACAGCGACACGAGCGACCTCGTGCACGGCATCCTCAAGCTCGTCTCCTACGCCAGCAGCATCATGACGCTCAATCCGGGCGACGTCTTCCTGACGGGATCGCCCTCCGGCGTCGGCAATTTCATGGAACCGCCGGGGTTCCTCCAGGACGGCGATCTCGTTCGCTGCGAGATCGAGCGCCTGGGCGCGATGGAGAACCGCGTCCGTCGCGAAATCGTCTGAGCCCGGAAGAAGCAGCGGAACGGGAACCGGAAATGGGAGTGAGACACATGCTTTCGATACGAAGGCTCGCCTTGACGGCGACGGCCCTCATGACGATGGCGGCGCAGGGCCTGGCCGCGGACTACCCGGAAATGACGCTGAAGTTCGGCGACATTCTCAACCGCAACTTCGCCTATTACGCGGCCATCGACGCCTTCAAGAAGGAGGTCGAGGCCCGCTCGGACGGCAAGATCAAGGTCGACATCGTCACCGACGGCGCGCTCGGCTCGGCCAAGGACGCGCTCGAGGCGCTGCAACTCGGCACCGTCCAGATGGAGGTCAACGTCGCGTCCTATACCCAGAGCATCGTGCCCGAGCACCTGATCTGGGACGTGCCCTTCATCTTCAAGAGCCGGGAGGCGTGGAAGAAGATCGCCTACGGCCCGCTCGGCCAGGAGATCGGCGACAAGATCGAGCCGCGCGGGATCAAGTTCCTCATCTGGGGCAGCACGGGCGGGCGCGGCTTCATCTCCAAGAAGCCGCTGGCGACGCTCGCCGACTATCATGGCGTGAAGCTGCGCGAGCAGCCGAGCCCGGTGCTGGTCCAGACGGTCGAGGCGCTCGGCGCCCAGCCGGTGGTGATGAACCTGCCCGAGGTCTACACATCGCTGGCGCAGGGCGTGCTCGACGCGGCCGACGTCAGCATCGAGAGCATCAAGCTGCTCAAGTTCAACGAGGTCGCGCCCTACTACACCGAGACGCAGCACATCCTCACCGCCTCGATGGTGATCGCCAATCTCGACTGGTGGAACGGCCTCAACAAGGACACGCAGGACCTGTTCGCCGACGTGCTCGCGACGAAGTATCGCGAGACCAACGACAACTGGTTCAGCAATGTCGACCCGGCCGCGTCGGTCGAGGAGCAGGCGAAGCAGCTCAAGGGCGGCGTCTCGAACTTCACGCTGGTCAAGTCGGACATCGAGGCGATGCGCGCTGCGACCGAGCCGGTGCGGCAGAAGTTCCGCGAGGGGATCGGCGCCGATCTCTTCGACCGCGTCCAGGCCGCGGCCAACGACTAAGCCGAACCCGGCGGCCGGAGACCCGCGTCCCCGGCCGCCGAACGTTCTCGCCGAGCCGATCAGGCGGCGCCCGATTTCTTCCTCGACGCTTCGCTCCCCGATGTCGAAGCGCCGATCCCTCAGACCAGCGCCTTGGAACGCGCGTTGGCGATGTGATCTTCCATCAGCGTGCTGGCGCGGGTGAAATCCAGCGCCACGAGAGCCTCCATGATGTCGAGATGCTCTCGCAGCCATTCCCTGACGCGCTTGCGGTTGTTGTAGGTTCCGAACTCGAAGAGCCGCCGCAGCCTGTTCTGCTGCTGTACGGCGTGGAGGACGAACAGATTGCCGCTGAAGTCGGCGATCATCTCGTGGAAAGCGGCGTCGATCTCGAAGAACTCGGAACCGTCGATCGTTCCGAAATTCGGCGAGGCTTCGAGGCGGATGTGCTGCATGCGGATCTTGTCGAGAACGCCGCCGTCGATCCTGAACGACCTGAACAGGATGGCAGCCGGCTCGATCGCCGAGCGGAACTCGTAGCTGCCGCGCAGGGCCGAGCGGTTGTCCAGCGTCGGCAGGAAGCGCCAGCCATACCCCTTCTTGCGCGCCACGAGACCGTCATGCGCGAGGCGCGCGATGGTGCGGACGACGACCACACGGTCGAGCCCGTAGCGCTGGGCGATTTCGGCCTGGCTGAAGGAATCCGGTAGCACGCCCTCCAGCCGGTCGCGGACCATCCGGTCGTAGAGCATCTGGTCCATCGTCGACGGGACGACGATCTCAACCCCGTTGAGCGACTGGGGAGGCTGGACGAGGAAAAAGCCCTTGTTCCTGCGCGCCTCGACGACCCCGTGCTCGGCCAGCAGCGCCAGCGCGGCGCGCACCGGTGTGCGGGATACGTCGAGCAGGTCTCCCAGGAACTGCTCGCCGAGATGGGTCCCCACGTCGAGCCGCGCGTCGCGGATCAGGTCGAGGATCTGACCTGCGAGCCGGTGCCGCGCCACTTCGGGCTGTCGCTCCATCAATTCTCCGCTCCCGTAGCGTCCCTCGGAAATGTATTTTTGTCTTTTGCAGAACAATCCATGCTGGCCAAGTTCTAGCGTCGAAACAGCCCCATCGCCAGCGAAAACCTTTATCATGCACGCATGCACGGTCATGGCGCGAATGTGGCGCGCCCTTGACTAGGCTCCCAAATTGTACATCATGCGACGAAAAGCGCGATCCTGAAACGAGAGGTCGCCGGCGTTGCGCCCGAGAGCGCACGTGCCAGGGAGCGACGCGCTCGACGAGGGCGGGTGCCAAGAAAGCAATCGCTGTCGTTCATCCGCGGATGAACAGAACAAAGGAGTGGGAATATGCTACGCAGTCGAATCCTCTCGTCGGTCGCCGGAGCACTGGGGCTCCTCATGGTCGGCGCCGTGCTGGCTCCGGCCGGCCATGCCGAGAACGCCTCGAGCGCCGCCGCCAAGCTGCTTCCCGAGAAGTACAAGGCCGGCATCAAGATCGTCACCAGCGGCGGCGCCACCCCGCCCTACAGCTATCACCCGAACGGCGACCCCGACCGCAACGAGGGGATCGATCCCGACCTCGCGCGCGCCGTCGGCGAGCGGCTCGGCGTTCCCATCGTCTTCTCCAGTTCCGACTTCGCCGGCATGATCCCGGCCGTCTCGTCGGGCCGCTACGACATGGCCATGTTCGGCATCACCGACACGGTGGCGCGCCAGCAGCAGGTCGACATGATCGACTATCTCGCCGCCGGAACCGCCATCATCGTGGCGAAGGGCAATCCGGAGGGCATCAAGAGCGCGGACGACCTGTGCGGTAAGAACGTCGCGGTCGTCGCTTCGTCCAGCCAGCAGACCATCGTGGAGCAGCAGTCCGCCAAGTGCGCGACGCCGATCAACATCATGGAATTCCCGGCCAAGGCCGAGACCTATCTCCAGATCCGCACCGGCCGTGCGGTCGCGACGCTCGATGGCACCGCCGCCGCGCGCTACCTCTACGCCAACCCCACCGAGGCGAGCGCCGGCGTCGAGCCGGTGGCGGACGTCGACCTGAACGTGCTGCCGCTGGGCATCGTCATCGCCAAGAGTTCCCCCGAGCTGCGTGACGCGGTCGTGGCCGCCTTGAACGAGATGATCCAGGACGGCACCTACCAGAAGGTGCTGGAGAAGTGGGCCGTGCCCTATATCGGCGTCAAGGAAATCAAGGTCAACGGCGCCACCAAGTAGCCGCTGGCAAGGACGGCGACCACCGCGCGCGATGCGGGGCCGCACCGACGGGACTTCGGGCCTGCTTGCGCCTTCAGGACTGGCAGGTCCCTTCCCGTTTGGGCCGATCAGGTTCGCGCGGCGGCCATTTCCGTCGTTGCGTTGCATCGTCCCGGCGCCGCATGTTCAAGGGCCCGACGCCACATCAACCGGAGAATGAGGCCGGATGCAGCAACTACCGTTCGATGACGACCTGGGCGCGCCCGTGCCGCTTAGGCCCTGGGGGCGCTGGATCGGCGCGACGGTCCTCATCCTGTTCCTCGCCGCCGTGATCTACGTCTTCGCGAGCAGCCCCAACGTCAAATGGAGCGCCATAGGCCAATACCTCTTCTCGCGGCCGATCATGAACGGCCTGCTGATGACCATACGCCTGACGGCGATCTGCATGGCCATCGGCATCGTCCTGGGCGTCTGCGCCGGCCTGATGCGGGTCTCGGCGAACCCCGTCCTCAACGGCGCGAGCTGGCTCTACGTCTGGTTCTTCCGCGCGACCCCGCAGCTCGTGCAGGTCATCTTCTGGTTCAACATCTCGCTGTTCGTGCCGCAGCTCTATCTCGGCTTCGCGGTCGTCGACACGAACACGGTGGTGACGAGCTTCGTCGCGGCCACGCTCGCGCTCGGGCTGAACCAGGGCGCCTACATGGCCGAGATCGTGCGCAGCGGCATCATCTCCGTGGATCCGGGCCAGGTCTCGGCGGCCACCGCCATCGGCATGAACCGCTCCCAGATCAACCGCTTGATCGTGCTGCCGCAGGCCCTCAAGGTGATCCTGCCGCCGGCGGGCAACGAGTTCATCAGCCTGCTGAAATCGACGTCGCTGGTTTCGGCGATCTCCGCCCGCGACCTGCTCAACGAGGCGCAGAGCATCTACCAGCAGAACTTCCTGGTGATCGAGCTGCTGATCGTCGCCAGCATCTGGTACATGGTGCTCACGTCGCTCGCGAGCCTCGGGCAGTATTTCCTCGAAAGATACGTCTCCGGCGGCCCCGTCATGGCGTCCGACCTGATGGCCAGGATCGTGCAGAACATGGCTCCGCTGAGCCGGCGGATGGTCGCGCGATGACCGGGATGGTGGAAGTCAGGAAGATCCACAAGAGCTTCCACGGGACGCCCGTCCTCAAGGGCGTGGATCTGAGCGTCGCGGCAGGCTCCGTCACCTGCATCATCGGCCCGTCCGGCTCGGGCAAGAGCACGCTCCTGCGCTGCATCAACCATCTGGAGAAGCCGGACCGCGGCCGCGTCTACGTGAACGGCCAGCTCTCCGGCTGCCGCGAGCGCAACGGCGTGCTGTATGAGTGCCGGCCGAGGGAGCTGTGCCTCGACCGGCGCAAGATCGGCATGGTGTTCCAGTCGTTCAACCTGTTCTCGCATATGAGCGTGCTGCAGAACCTCACCGTCGGCCCGGTCACGGTGAAGGGCGAGGACGGCGCGGCGGCGCGGGCCTATGCGCTCGAACTGCTGGAGCGCGTCGGACTGGCGCACAAGGCCGATGCCATGCCGTCGCAACTGTCGGGCGGCCAGCAGCAGCGCGTGGCCATCGCGCGCGCCCTGGCGATGCGGCCGAGCGTCATGCTGTTCGACGAGCCGACGAGCGCGCTCGACCCCGAGCTCGTCGGGGAAGTGCTCGAGGTCATGAAGGCGCTTGCCGCGGAAGGCATGACGATGATCGTCGTCACCCACGAGATGGGGTTCGCGCGCGAAGTGTCGGACCACGTCGTGTTCATGGACGAAGGCAGGATCGTCGAGGAAGGGCACCCCGACAGCGTGCTGCTCAAGCCGCAGCACCCGCGGCTGCAGACGTTCCTGTCCCGCGTCCTCGGCTGAGCCATCGGCCGGCCCGCAGCATCGGAACCTCTCAGCATGACGCTCGCTTCGTTCCGCGACGAGTTCGAAGTCGCCTCCAGGATGGCCTATCTGGCCAACGGGTCGGTCACGCCGGCCGCGCGCAGCGTGCTGGCGGCGTCCAGGAGCTGGCAGGACCACTGGGCGCGCGACCCGCAGGTCGCCTACCGCACCTATCACGACCGCAAGGAAAGCCTGCGCCGGTCGATCGCGGGCTTCATCGGCGCCGACCCGGACGAGGTCGCGATCACCGAGAATGCCTCGCGCGGTGCGGCGCTGGCGATTCGGCTGCTGGCCGGGCGCAAGGGCGGCCATGTGCTGGTCGACCGCACCACCTATCCCAGCAGCCGTTACCCGTGGCTGACCGGAACCGACAAGCGGCTCCGGCACGTCGACGACGGCGGCGAGAGCGGGCCGGACCCGCTCATCGCGCAGATCGATGACGATACCTGCGCCGTCAGCATCTCCCATGTCGACTGGGCCAGCGGGGTCCGCCACGACGTCGCGACGCTCGCCGCGGCCGCCCATGCCCGCGACGCCCTGCTGATCGCGGATGCCTCGCAGGCGGTGGGCGCCGTTCCGGTCGACGTGAAGCGCGACGGGGTGGACGTGGCCTACGGCACGTTCGGAAAGTGGCTTCTGGCCGGTCCCGGTCTCGGCTTCCTCTATGTCAGGAAGGAACTGATCGAGGCCGGTCCCGTGCTCGATCCCGGCTGGAAAAGCTTGGCAGTCGACGGCAGGGAGTGGCCGGGCGAGACGATGCCGGAGCCGGTGGACGGCGCCCAACGCTTCGAGCCCGGCCTGCCCAACCTCAACGGGATCATCATGGCGCAGGCGGGCCTGGACCTGATCGGGAAGGTCGGCGCGGCCGCGATCTTTTCCGCGATCGGGACGCTCGCCGGGCAGGCGATCGACGGCCTGATGCGGCTTGGCCTGCCGCTGCTCACGCCCGCGCGCGCCGACCGCCGCGCCGGCCTCGTGTCGTTCGAGCACCCCGACGCCGTCGCGCTGGCCGCCTATCTGCGCGAAAGGCAGGTCGAGATCACGGGATACCGCTTCGGCCTCGTGCGCGTCGACCCGCACGCCTACAACACGGCCGACGAGGTCGAGCGCATGCTGTCGCTCGTCGCCGACTATCTGCGCGGGCGCGGCGGCTAGGCCGCCGGCTTTCAGGCGCGCAGCAGGGCGCAGGCCTCCCGCATGCGTTCACACGCGGCGACGAGGCGTTCCGTGCTCGTCGCGAAGGAAATCCGGAAATAGGGCTCCATGCCGAAGGCGACGCCGGGAACGGCGGCCACCCGAGCCTGCGCCAGGAGGTAGTCGACGAAGTCCGTGTCGTTTTCGATCGCGCGGCCGTCGGGCCGCCTGCGCCCGATCATCCCCGCGCAGGAAGGATAGAGATAGAAGGCGCCGGCCGGCCTGGTGCAGCTCAGTCCGTCGATGCCGTTGATCGCCTCCAGGCACAGGTCGCGCCGCGACTGAAACGCGGCGTTGCGCGCGGCGAGGAAGTCGAGCGGGCCGTTCAGGGCGGCCACGGTCGCGGCCTGCGAGACCGACGAGGGGTTGGTGGTGCTCTGCGACTGCAGCGTCGCCATCGCCCTGATCAGCGGCGCGGGGCCGCCCGCGAAGCCGATGCGCCAGCCGGTCATGGCATAGGCCTTCGACACGCCGTTGACCGTCAGCGTCCGCTCGAACAGGCGCGGCTCGACCGCCGCGATCGTGGCGAACGCGAAGCCGTCGTAGCGGATGTGCTCGTAGATGTCGTCGGTCATGACGTGGAGCGTGGGGTGCTGCAGCACCACCTCGGCCAGCGCCTTCAGCTCCGCCGCCGTGTAGGCCGCGCCGCTCGGGTTGCTCGGCGAGTTGAGGACGAGCCATTTCGTGCGCGCCGTCAGCGACTTCCGCAGCGCCTGTGGCGTCAGCTTGAAGCCGCCGCTTTCGGGACAGGCTACCACCACCGGCGTGCCGCCCGCGAGCCGCACCATGTCCGGATAAGACACCCAGTAGGGCGCAGGGACGATCACCTCGTCGCCCTCGTCGAGCGTGGCGCAGAGCGCGTTGTAGATGACCTGCTTGCCGCCGGTGCCGACGCTGATCATCGAGACGTCGTAGTCGAGGCCGTTCTCGCGCCTGAACTTGGCGGCGACGGCGGCCTTGAGCTCCGGCGTGCCGTCGACATCCGTGTATTTCGTGGCGCCGGCATCGATTGCCGCCTTCGCCGCCGTCTTGACGTGCTCCGGCGTGTCGAAATCAGGCTCGCCCTGCGACAGGCCGATGACGTCCTCTCCGCGCCGGCGAAGCTCCGCCGCCGTCCGCGTGATGGCGATCGTCGGCGACGGTTTTACTGCGTTCAGTTTGGCCGAGAGCAATGTCATGTGCGTTCCTGTCCGGGAATCCTGTTGCGCTAGCTGCGGGCGTCGACGACGCCGTCCACGAGATTGAGCCCGAGCAGGAACTCGGGCGGGAAATGGGTTCGGACCAGCGGTTCGACAGGGATGCACCCGCCGAGGAACGCCTGCTCCTGCGCGCGTGCGGCCACTGCGTCGGCATGCGTCACCGCCTCGAAGCTCAGCGAGGTGCCCGGGCGCGCCTGCGCGAAGCGGCCGAGGTCGGCCCCTATGATCGTGGCGATCTTCGGATATCCGCCGGTGGACTGTCGGTCCGCCATCAGCACGATCGGCTCGCCGCTGCCGGGAACCTGTATGGCGCCCATCGCGATCCCGTCGGAGGTGATGTCGTGGCCGCGCCGGTGCTTCAGCGTCGGCCCGCCGAGGAAATAGGCCATGCGGTCGCTGCGCGGAGAGACCGTCCACGGACCGGCCAGGAAGGCCTCCATCTGGTCCGGCGCGAAATGGTCGTCCTGCGGCCCGGGGATGACGCGGATCCTGTCCGGCGGACGGTCGAGCATGGGAGTGACGATCGCCCCGGCTTCGTGGAATGCCGGGAGGGCGGACGAGATCGGAAGCCGGTCGCCGGCCTGCAGCGCCCTCCCCCCGAGCCCGCCCATCCCCGTGCGGATGTGCGTCGACACCGAGCCCAGCACCGGAGGCAGCGCGATGCCGCCGGCCACGGCGAGATAGCACCACGCCCCGGCCGCGCCCGGCCGGACCTTCAGGCGGGCGCCCGGCTGGAGCTCGGCGACGACGGCGGAAGGCAGCACCTGGCCGTCGAGGCTCACGGCAAAGCTTCCGCCTGCCAGCGCGACCGTCGCGGCGCCGCCGTCGACGGTCAGCTCGATGCCGCCGAGGGAGATCTCGATGGCGGCGGCTTCCGCCGGGTTGCCGACCGCCCTGTTGGCGAGTGCATGGGCGAACGGGTCCATCGGCCCGGCGCCGGTGACGCCGTATCGCAGGTAGCCAACGCGGCCTGCGTCCTGCACCGTCGAGCCCGGCCCGGCGGCCAGGATGGTCAGGCCGGACGTCATCGCGCGGGGCCCCTGGCCACCACCTCGCCCGAAGCCGCGCGCCGGCTGAGCGCCTCGAAGGCGGCGGCATCGACGGGTTCGAACGTGATCGTATCGCCCGGTTCGAGCAGGAACGGCTTCTCCCGCTCCGGGGCGTAGAGGCGTTCCGGCGTGCGGCCGATCACATACCAGCCGGTGGGCATCGCGAACGTGCTGATCGAGCACAGCCCGCCGCCGATCAGCACCGCGCCCGGCGCATGGGAGCCGCGCGGAGACGGGCGGCGCGGGACCGCGATCTCCGGCGGCAGGCCACCCAGATAGGTATAGCCGGGCGCGAAGCCGTACATGTAGGCGCGGTAGGTCGCGGCGGCGTGCCGCTCCACGAGGCTGTCGGCCGCGATGCCCAGCAGGCTCGCGATCTCCTTGGCGTCCTCGCCGCAGGGAGGGTCGTAGCAGCAGGGAACCGTCCAGTGCGCCGGGCTGGCGGCCTTAGCGGCCGGCGCCGCCAGGCACTCCATGACCTGTCCCGCCAGCGCGTCGCGGGACAGCCGCAGCGGATCGTAGTGGATCATCAGCGAGCGGTAGGTCGGCACCAGCTCGCGGATCCCGTCCGGCGCCCGGTCGGAAAGCGCGGCGTCCAGGGCCAGGACGCGGGCGCTGATGCCCGGGTCGACGTCACTTCCGAACTCCACGACAAGCGCGGCCTCCCCGGCATCCAGGAAACGCGGCACGGTGTCGTCGGGTGTGTTGTCTTCTGTGCCGGACATAGCGTGCTGGAATAGGGACCGTCCATGCGGGCGGACGTGCCCTACCTGTCTTCCGTCCTCATCGGCGGCGTCACCCGGTAGCCGCGCGTCAGGTGATCGGACATCGCGCGACTGGCTCCATCGAGATCGCCGGCGAGGGTGGCGTCGATAATAGCGATGTGCTCCGCGCACCATTCCCGCACGCGACCGCGGTCCTCGTAGCTGTTGTATTCGAGCAGACGCCTGAGCCGGTTCTGCTGCTGCAGCGCCTGCAGCACGAACACGTTGCCGCTGAACTCGGCAATCATCTCATGGAAGGAGGCGTCGATCGCGAAGATCGCGGGGGCCTTGAGCGAAGCGATGTCGGGATGGGCCGCCAGCTCGACATGCCGCGCCCGTGCCCGCTGGAGCGCCTCGCGATCGGCCTTGAACGTGCTGAACAGGAAAAGGGCCGGTTCCAGCGCGATGCGGTATTCGTAGCTCGACTGCAGGGCGATCTTGCTGTCCAGCGTCGGGAGGAAATGCCAGCCATGGCCCTTGTTGCGCGCGATCAGGCCGTCCTCGGCCATCAGCGCAAGGGTTCTGTGCATGGTGATGCGGTCGGGGCCGTAGCGGCTCGCGATATCGGTCTGAGTAAACGAGTCGGGCAGCCGCTTCGCCAGCCGCTCCTTGACCAGCCGCTCGTACAGCAGCTTGTCGGGCGTCGCCGGCACGGCGATCTCCACCTTGCCCAGCACGTGATGCGGCTTGGCTAGGAAATAGCCCTGGTTCTTCCGCGCTTCCGCGATCCCCCGCTCCGCCAGCACCTGAAGGGCGGCGCGCACCGGCGTCCGGGACACGCCGAGCAGGTCGGCCAGATGCTGCTCGCGCAGATGCGCGCCGGCGTTGAGGCCGAGCTCGCAGATCAGGCCGACGAGCTGGTTGGCCAGCTTCTGGCGGCTGTGCAGGCCTCGCCCGCCTTCCGCCGCCGCCGTCTCGTAGGATGTCGAACTCGTGCCTTCCGCGGCCTCATCCATCTGCGTTTCCATCGTTGTCGCAACGCGCCCTGCGCGCATCCAAATGCCTGCGCGCGCACGAGGAATCGAGCCTGCCACGATCGTCCGCAGTTGCTGTCCGGTAGGCCCGGCCAACTGTTCCTCCAGATGCTGCCGTAGATGCAACCGGTGCCGCTGGCAAGGCACACCGGACCGTGATGACCGGGTACAGATAGGCGAAAAAAGTCTCTTGTGCAATATGTGACAACATATACAATAATAGCCGACACGATGATTGCCGGCATCCGGAAGCCGGAGATGCGTTGCGCATTTGCCGACTGTCCGCCGCCTGTAAATGATGGCATGCCGGCGGATCGAAACGCCCGGAGATTTTCAGTAGCGCCATGCAGGGCATGTCCGAAACCGCAGGCGAGACCGTTTCGCACCGGATCCACCGGGCGGTCGCGGATGGTGCAGCCCTGGCCGGCGGCCGGGCTGGCCTCGAGGCCACCGTTTCCTCCGCGCGCGAGGCGGCACATGTCTGACGCAGCCGAACCGCTTGCCGCCTTTCGCGACCAGTTCGCGGTGACGCAGACGATGGCCTATTTCTCCAAC
>JAFKJY010000038.1 GCA_017305835.1 Hyphomicrobiales bacterium | reverse complement strand
ACGCCCATGCCGGCGATGTCGTCCGCGTTGACGGGAACACCCGCCATCAGCCGGTCGAGCACCCAGTCGAAGCCGTTCTCCTTGGGGCTGCGAGCGCAGCCCGGCGCGCCGACCACCGGCTTGCCGTCGAGCGCGCCCAGCACGAGCAGGTTGCCGGGATCGACCGGCATGCCGGTGCGGATCACGCGGCCGCCGGCGAGCCGGATCGCGGCGGGGATCACGTCCTCGCCGTCGCTCACGGCCGAGGCACCGAAGACCACGACCATGTCGGCCGCAGGCGCCAGCCCGGCAATCGCCTCCGCCACGGCCCGCTCGTCATGGGCAGTGCGGCGCTCGCCGACGATCGTGCCGCCGGAGCGCGCCAGCCGCGCGGCCGTCAGCTCGGTCGTCTTGTCCATGACGCTGCGCTTCAGGCTGGGAAGCTCGGTCTGCACCAGCCCCACCCGGCGGGGCCGGAAGGGGTGCACGCCGAAAGCGCGGCGGCCCTTTACGGCGGCAACGGCTGCCTCCACGCGAGCGGCCGGCACGGCGAAGGGGATGATCTTGACCGTCGCGACCATGTGGCCCGCCTCGACGGTCGAGAAGTCGGCGACGGTCGCCAGCGTGATCGCCGGGTCGACGGCGTTGAAGGCGTCGACCAGCGCCCGGTCGACGGTGAAGACGCCGGCACGCGCGGCATGGATGTTGACGCGGCCGGTCGCAGGCGCGCGCAGCTCGCAACTGTCTACGAGGAGCGCGGCCGCGAGACGCCGGGCCGCCTCGTCCTCGCCGAGGTCGCCAGCCTCCAGCCGCGCCACGACGATCTCGGCCACGCCTGCCTCGATGAGCGTGGCGACGTCGGCGGCCGTCAGCAGGCGCGCCTTCTTCAGCCGCGCGCCGCCGGCGCCGACGGAATGGGCAAGCACCGCGCCTTCGGCCAGCGAGACGGGAACCCTGCCGAACTTCACGCAGCCTTTTCCTTCGCGGCCCCGGCGAGGCCGCGCGAACGCAGCGCGCCGACTACCTCGGCGAGGACCGACACGGCGATCTCGGCCGGGCTCGCCGCGCCGATATTGAGCCCGATCGGGGCGCGGATACGCTCGATCTCGGCCTGCGAGAGCCCCGCCTGCAGCAGCCTCTCCACCCGCTTGCCATGCGTCTTGCGGCTGCCGAGCGCGCCGACATAGAAGCAGCCCGCCCGGAGCGCGGCCTGCAGCGGCAGATCGTCGATCTTCGGGTCGTGGGTCAACGCGGCGACGGCCGTGTAGGCGTCGAAGGGACGCCTCGCCAGCACGTCCTGCGGCCATTCGGCATGCAGGGCCACGTCGGGAAAACGCTCGGGCGTGGCGAAGGCGGTGCGCGGGTCGATGATCTCGGTGTCGAAGCCGGCGATGCGCGCCATCGGCGCCAGCGCCTGGCTGATGTGCACCGCACCGATCATCACCAGCCGCGGCGGCGGCAGATGCACGTTGAGGAACAGGCTGCGGCCGTCGATCTCGACAAGTCCCGACTTGCCGGAGCGGAAGCCGGCGGCGAGCGCCTCGCCGAGCGGCCCGAGCAGCGAATCATCCTCGCGCACCAGCCGGTCGGGCCCGTCCGACAGGTCCGTGACCAGGATCGCCGCGCGACGCGCGGCGCGCTCCCCGTTGAGCGCCTCGAGCAGCCCGGCGTCCATCA
>JAFKJY010000021.1 GCA_017305835.1 Hyphomicrobiales bacterium | reverse complement strand
GAAGCCTCCAACTCATCGATCCGCGACAATCTCGCCCGCTTCAACAGGCGCTCCAAGCGCTTCTCCAAATCCCACCACATGCTCCACGCTACTCTCGACCTCTTCTTCAACAGGCACTGCATGAGTCCAATGTAAACACTGCCCCCTTGAGGGGAGGGGTAAGGGGTGGGGGTCGCCCCCTAGGCAATGCGCCGGAGAACCTGCGCGGGTGCTCTACTGATCCCGTCCGATCGCGCGCAGCAGCCCGTCGACCGTCAGCGTGCCGGGGTTGATGGAGCTGTCGTCGGTGCGGGGCTGGACCGGCGGCAGCGGCGCGGTCTGGACGCCGGGCAGGCCCGGCGCCTGCGTGCCCTGCGCGGGCGCCTGCGGCGCCGGCTGCCGCGCGGCGTCTTCCGCCGCCTTGCGGGCGGCAGCTTCCTCCGCCGCCTTGCGCGCCGCCTCCTGCTCGGCCGCCTTGCGGGCGGCAGCCTCTTCCGCCGCCTTTCGTGCGGCATCCTGTTCGGCGGCCTTGCGCGCGGCGGCTTCCTCGGCGACCTTCCTCGCCGCGTCCGCTTCCGCCGCCTTGCGCGCCTGCTCCTCGGCCTCCAGCCGCGCCTGCTCCTCGGCCGCCTTGCGCGCGGCCTCGGCGCGCGCCCGCTCGTCCTGCAGCGCCGCGTAGTAGCGCGTCTCGCGCCGCAACCTCTGCCGCTCCAGCAGCACCGCCTGCATCGCCTCGACGCGGGCCTGCTCGCGCTCCAGCGCGCGCTGCGTCAGGTATTGCGCCAGCGGCTCGATATCGTAGCTCGCCGCCAGCGCCTCGGGCGGCCCCTCGACGCTGAAGCGCACGGCGGGGTCAGCGCCGGCTATCCTGTCGTCGAGGCCGGGCAGGTACTCGATCTCGCCGGTCGCCCCGACCGTGCCACGCGACAGGTCGATGCGCGGCTCGACGGTGAGCACCGCGTCGGCCCGCTCCAGCCTGACCGGCGGCGTGCGCACGGCGCCGGCCGCCACCGTCAGCGCCAGCTCTGTCCCGCCCGCCTCGAAGCGGCCGCCGCGCACGATGTCCGGCGCGAAGGCGGCCGCCTGCGCGGCGGTGATCTGCGGCCCGATCGCGTCGGCCTTCACGAGGATCGCCGGCAGCGCCGCCGGGTCGACGCCCGGCGCCGAAAGGTCCGCCAGCCGCGCCGTGCCGGAGCCGGCGAGCGAGGCGATCATGCCCTCCACAGACTTGCCGCTCGCCGTCAGGCTGGCGCCGAAATCGCCCTTGCCGGCGAGACCGCTGTCGGGCAGCAGCGCGGCGAGTTGGACGCCGGCGAGCGTGAGCTGGCCGGAAAACAGCCCCGTGCCGCCGGTGTTCGACAGCTCGAACAGACCCGACAGCCTGCCGCCGCGCCAGTCCGCGGAGAGGTCGGAGACGCGCAGCCCCTCGCGGTCGAGCCGCGCCGAAAGCCGCGCCTTTTCGGCCTCCGCGGCATGGCCCGCGGCGAGCCGGTCGGCGGTGATATCGAGCTCGGCGGTGAAGGGCGGCCGTGCCTTCGGCTCGAACGGCGCCTGCGGCCAGCGCGCGCTGCCCGGCTCGAACGAGCCGGCGCCGAAGATCGCGTCGGCCGCCAGCGCAAGGTCCAGCGCGTCGAGGTCCAGCGAGCCCGTGATATGCGGCAGCCCGTCGCGCATCTGAGCATTCACGTCGCCGTTGACGGCCATGCCGGCGAGCTTGCCCGACAGGTCGGACACCACCAGCAGCGCGTCGCGCAGGTCGACCTTCGCGGTGAGCTCCGCCGGCAGGCCGAGCTGCATGCCGGGCAGCGCCTGCCCGGCCGTCATCAGCCAGGGCGCGAGGTCGTCGGCCTTGAGCGAGACGGCGCCCTCCGCCGTCATCGCCTCGCCGGTCGCGCCCACCTTGCCGTCGAAGCCCGCCGCCAGCCCCTCCGCGGTGAAGCTGAGCTTCGTCGCCGCGCCGTCCTTCAGCGTCCCGTCGACCGCAAGCTCGGTCTGTGCCGGCTCGGCGAAGCCGAGCGGCAGCGCCGGCAGGCCGTAGAGCGCATAGAGCGCGCCGGCATCGTCGTTCTTCGCCGTCAGGTTGAGCCGGAACGGCGTCTCCAGCGGCGCGGCCGCGTCGCCTTCGGCCGAGAAGGTCAGCGTGAAGTCGCTGCCGCCGGCCGCGCCCTGCGCGCTCACCGCCACCTGCCGCCCGCCGCCCTCGTTGGCCGCCAGGCTGGCGACGGCGTTCACCTTGGCCTCCGACAGCAGGCCGGGATAGGCCTTCGCCCGTGCGTCGAGGCCGGCCAGCGCCGCATTGTCGGGGAAGCGCTGCGCCAGCAGCGCCGCCAGCGGGCCGAGGTCGTCGGCCAGCAGCGTCGCGTCGATCGAGCCGGAGGGCGCCGTGCCGATGCCCCTGACCGTGCCGGTGGCGCTGATCGCCGCGCCCTCGAGCCCGCCGATCGCCAGCCGGTCGACCTCGAGCTCGCCGCCCTGCAGCCTGAGCTGCGTGTCGACGCTGTCGGCGCTCACGCCGGCCACCGTCACCGGCCCGGCCTTCACCTTGAGGTCGAGGTCGTGGTCGGCCCAGCGCGCCGCGCCCGCGTCGCTGACGAACAGCGAGGCGAACGCCGCCAGCCCCTCGACGTCGAGCCGGCCGCCGTCGAGGTCGAGCTGCATCGAGGAGCGCGCGTCGGCCGGCTCCTCGCTCACCATGCGCCCCTTGAACTGCGCGTCGCCCAGCGCCAGTTCCAGCCCCTCGAACACCTGCCGGCGGGCGGAAAGGTCGACGTCGGCCGAGAAGCCGGCGCGGGCGAGCCGCCGGATCGGCCCGTCGACGTCCTTCGACAGCCAGGCCGCGAAGCCGGAGGGCTGGTTCACCGCCAGCACCATCCTGCCCTTGAAGCCGAAATCCGCCTCGCCGGTGGCGAGCAGGCCGTTGGCCTCCAGCGTCGCGCGCCCCGGCAGCGTCGCCGACAGCGTGCGGATCGACCAGCCGTCCGCGACCGGCTCCGTCGACAGCCTCACGTCGCGGATCGTCGTGTCGCCGGTCACGATCGCCGGCAGGTTGACGTCGATCGTGCCGGGGATCAGCGGCTTCGGCAGGTCGAGCAGGCTCTCGCGCAGGCCGGCGAGCCGCTGCGCCAGCGCCATGCCGCTGCCGCCGGTGCCCTCGCCCGCGCCGTCGGGGATGCGGATCTGCGCGCCGTCCGCCTCGATCGTGAAGCGCGGGTCCTTGCCGAGCGAGATGCTCGCCTTGCCGTCGGCCGTATAGGGGTCGGCGAGCGGCCCGGTCTCGAAGCGGAACTGCGGCACCTCGACGCCGAGATGGCCGAGCTTGAAGCTGCCGCGCACGCGGTAGGGCGGCGCCTTCGGCTCCGCCTTGCCCGCCGCCGGCTCGTTCAACGCGAAGGTCTCGCCGTCGCTGCCGCGCAGCTTGGCCTCCTCGCGCGCCGTCACCTTGAATGTGCCCTCGTAGGCCAGCTTGCCCGCCTCGATGCTGGCGGCGCCGTCGGTCTCCAGCCCGAAGCCGTAGCGGTCGGGGTCGGCCACCACCCGCACCCGCATCCGCCCGTCCTCGCCGGCCGCGCCGGTGGAGATGGCCAGCCGGGTCAGCATGCCGTCGAGCCGCGCCGAGCCGTTGATGCGCCACGGCCCCGCCAGCGACGCGGCCGAGATGTCGGCGTTCACTTCCGTCAGCTCGTGGTCGCGCCCGGCCGCGGCGTGGTGGATGGTCACCTTGCCTTCTGTGACCGTCAGCTTCTCCAGGCTCACCTGCCGCGGGCCGAGCGGCGTCGAGGGCTGCAGCGCCCAGTCGACCGTGCCGTCCTCGGCGATCGAGATGTTGGCGCGCGGCCGCACCAGCCGCATGTCGAAGATCAGCAGCTCGCCGCGCATCAGCGGCGGCAGCTCGGCGTCCATCGAGAAGGATTCGATCGTCATCGCCGGCTCGTCCGGCCGCGTGCCGGCCACCTCGACGTCGTCGAAGCGGATCGACGGGAACGGCAGCAGCCGCGCGCTGACGTCGCCCTTGACCGTCACCGGCCGGCCGAGGATGCGGCCCGCCTCCACCTCGAAGTCGTTGCGGAACTTGTCCCAGTGGAAGAACGGTGGAACGACGAGCGCTGCCGTCAGCGCCAGCACCAGCAGGCCGCCTATGATGACGAATATGCGCGCCAGCTCTGTTTCTCCCGCCGCGGCTGACGCATGTCGCCCGAAAATGGGCCCCGGCTTCGGGACGACGACATGCGCAAAAAAGATCTCGCGGACTTCACTTTACCCGCGCGAGCGTGTCGATAAAGTGGCAAATGCGCCCGTCCGCCGCTTTCCGCCGCTTTTCCGGCCCGCCATGGCTCGGACGCCGTTTGCAGCCCGGCCTCACGGGATTTTCAAAAGGGCTCTCAGCGCACGCCGGGCACCACCTTGCCGGGGTTCATGATGTCGAGCGGGTCCAGCGCCCGCTTGATCGCGACCATGTAGTCGACCGCCGGGCCGAGCTCGTGCCTGAGATAGCTCATCTTGCCCTGGCCGACGCCGTGCTCGCCGGTGCAGGTGCCGTCCATGGCGATGGCGCGCATGTTCAGCCGCGACACGAACTCCTCCGCCCGTCGCTGCTCGTCCGGCTGCTTCGGGTCGATCAGCAGCATGACGTGGAAATTGCCGTCGCCGACATGGCCGACGATCGGCGCCACCAGCTTCATCTCGGCGATGTCGGCTTCCGTCTCTGCGATGCAGTCGGCCAGCCGCGAGATCGGCACGCAGACGTCGGTGGTCAGGTTCTGCGCGCCGGGCCTGAGCGCCATGCCGGCCCAGTAGGCGTCGTGGCGCGCCTTCCACAGTCTGTTGCGGTCCTCCGCGACCGTCGTCCAGGTGAACGGCCCGCCGCCATATTCGGCGACGATCTCCCCGAACGTCTCGGCCTGCTCCCTGACCCCGCTCTCGCTGCCGTGGAACTCGACGAACAGGCACGGGCTGACCGGATAGTCGAGCCTGGAATAGGCGTTGATCGACTGCATGCCGAGCGCGTTGATCAGCTCGATGCGCGCCACCGGCACGCCCATCTGGATGGTCGCGATCGTCGCCCGGCAGGCGGCGTCCAGCGTCGGGAACGGGCACACCCCGCCCGAGATCGCCTGCGGGATGCCGTAGAGCTTCAGCGTCACCGAGGTGATGACGCCGAGCGTGCCCTCCGAGCCGACCAGGAGCCGCGTCAGGTCGTAGCCGGCCGACGACTTCTTCGCCCGCTTGGCCGTGGTGATCAGCCGCCCGTCGGCCATCACCGCCGTCAGCGCCAGCACGTTCTCACGCATCGTGCCGTAGCGCACGGCGTTGGTGCCGGAGGCCCGCGTCGAGGCCATGCCGCCGATGCTGGCGTTGGCCCCCGGGTCGATCGGGAAGAACAGGCCGGTGTCGCGCAGGTACTCGTTGAGCTCGGTGCGCGTCACGCCCGCCTCGACCGTGCAGTCGAGGTCCTCGGCATTGACCGCCAGGATGCGGTTCATGCGCGACAGGTCGATCGAGATGCCGCCGCCCGGCGCGTTGGTGTGGCCCTCCAGCGACGAGCCGGTGCCGAACGGGATCACCGGCACGCGGTGATCGGCGCAGATCCGCACCGTCTCCTGCACGTCGTCGGCGCTCTCGGCGAACAGCACGCCGTCCGGCGCCTGGTTGGGGATGTAGGTGGTGGTGTGGGCGTGCTGGCGGCGGATGTCGGCGCCGGTCTGGAAGCGGTTGCCGTAGCGCTGGCGCAATATGCCGAGCACGGCCGCGATTCCGTCCTCGTTGCGTGCCACGCGCTCGATGTCGGTCAGCGCCATGCGTCCTCCTCGCCGTTTCCCGAGCTTGTTGTTGACGCCACTCGTATCGGCTTGTCGCCCCGCCGTCAAAACGCGATCATGGCGCGGGCGGCGTTTCTTCCGCCATCAACGGAGTACGCCTGCAATGCCCGTCCCCGCTCCCTTCCTCTCCAGCGCCATGGGCATCGAGCCGGACTGGATCGACTACAACGGCCATTTGAACATGGCCTACTACAACGTGCTGTTCGACCGCTGCGCCGACGAGGCCTACGCCGCGCTCGGCCTCGGCCCGGCCTATGCGCAGGAACGGCGGCTGACGACCTACACGGCCGAGTTCCACATCTGCTACGTGCGCGAGCTGCATTTGTCGGACGAGGTGACCTGCACCTTCCAGCTCCTCGACTGCGACGACAAGCGCTTCCGCACCTTCCAGGAGCTGCATCACGTCGACGGCTGGCTCGCCGCCACCGCCGAGACGCTGGCGCTGCACATCGACATGGCCGGCCCGAAGGTCGTGCCCTTCCCGCCCGACATCGCCGCCCGCGTCGAAGCCATGCGCGCCGCCCACGCCGCCCTCCCCTGGCCCGACCGCGCCGGCCGCGCGATCGAGATCAGGCGCAAGGCCTGAGGCCCCGCCCGCGACGGGGCGCATTTGGCGCAAATGTGAACCTTTCCGACCGCTGCCTCGTTATCCCGTCAGCGAAACAGGGACGTCGAGAGCCGGCATGGAGTGGAAATCGAGCAGGGATGCAGGCGTCCTGGACGGCGCCGGGCGGCCGATCGTCGGTCCGGGCGGGGTCGATGCCTTCGCGGCGGCGATGCGTTCCAACCGGCTGGCGATGATCGTCACCGATCCCGACCGCGACGACAACCCGATCGTCTTCGTCAACGACGCCTTCCTCCAGCTCACCGGCTATGCCCGCGAGGAGATCGTCGGCAGCAACTGCCGGCTCCTCCAGGGACCCGAGACCGACGCCGCCACCGTCTCGCGCATCCGCGCCGCACTCGACGCGCGCACCGACATCAACGTCGACATCCTCAACTACCGCAAGGACGGCTCGCCGTTCTGGAACGCGCTCTACATCAGCCCTGTCTTCGACGAGCACGGCCATCTCCTCTACTTCTTCTCCTCGCAGGCCGACGTGACCGGCCGCAAGGATGCCGAGCAGCTCGTCTATGTGGAGAAGGAGCGCATCGAGCGCGCCGTCGAGGAGCGCACGGCGGAGCTGCGTGAGCGCACCGCCGAGCTGGAATCGGCGCTGG
Source organism: Hyphomicrobiales bacterium (assembly GCA_017305835.1). Classification (GTDB taxonomy): domain Bacteria; phylum Pseudomonadota; class Alphaproteobacteria; order Rhizobiales; family Rhizobiaceae; genus RCIO01. The sequence continues at coordinate 8,744 of JAFKJY010000021.1, read as the reverse complement.
AGGCGCGCACCGCCCTGCTCCACGAGGTCGATCACCGCGTCAAGAACAACCTCCAGATGGTCTCGGCGCTGATCCTGATGCAGAGCCGGACCATTCCCGACGACGGCATCCGCCAGTCGCTGCAGGCCATGCTGACGCGGATCGAGGCGCTGTCCACGGTGCACCGTCGCCTCTACCAGTCCGACGACGTCAGCCGCTTCGACGTCGGCGACTTCGTGCGCGATCTGGTCGGCGATCTCGCCCAGGCCTCGCAGGTCGACATCGACACCCGCCTCGACCTGGAGCCGGTCAGCGTCCCCGCCGAGAGCGCCGCGCCGATCGCGCTGATCGTCAACGAGCTTGTCACCAATGCGCTGAAGCATGCCTTCGCGGGGCGCGACGGCGGCCTGATCGAGGTGAAGGTCAAGCGCGGCGCCGACCGTTTCCGCATAGAAATCCGCGACGACGGCGCCGGCATCGGGGCGCCGGCCACCGGCTCGGACGGCTTCGGCATGCGCCTGATACGCTCGATCGCCCGCCAGCTTTCGGCCGAGATCGATTGGACGCCGGCGGATCCCGGCACCCGCGTGACCGTCGACATGCCCTATCCGGCCGCCCGCGCCGGGGCCGCGAGCAATCGGAGCTGACCCATGAACGAGCCGCTGAAGATACTGATCGTGGAAGACGAGGCGTTGCTCGCGATGGAGCTGGAGAGCCTCATCGAGGAGAACGGACACGAGGTCGCCGGCTGGGCGACGTCGCTCGCCGAGGCGCAACAGGTGCTCGGGCAGGTGAAGCCCGACATCGCCCTCGTGGACATTCATCTCGCCGACGGGCCGACGGGCGTCGAGGTGGCGGAGTTCATCCGCGGAAACGACCTCGCGGAAGTTGTCTTCCTGACAGCCAATCCGAAGCGCATTCCGGAGAAGTTCGACGGTGCGCTCGGGGTGATTTCCAAGCCCTATACGATCAACGGCATCACTGCGGCTCTGCGATATCTGTGGGAAGGCGTGCGCCGGCCGCCGCCGGATACCGCCCGCCCCGTCGGTTTCGACCTCGTGTCTCCGTCGCAGGCATACTGGATCTGAACGCGCCCGCGCGGCGCGCTCACCCCAGCTTGGCGTGCAGGAAATCCACCGTCCGCTGCCAGGCCAGCTCCGCCGCCGCCTTGTCGTAGCGCGCCTCGGAGGTGTCGTTGTTGAAGGCGTGGTTGGCGCCCTCGTAGACGTGGATGGTGAACTCCTTGCCGGCCTTCTCCAGCGCCGCACGGAAGGCGTCGATGCCGGCGTTGACGCGCTCGTCGAGCCCGGCATAGTGCAGCAGCAGCGCCGCGTGGATCTTCGCCACGTCCTCCGCCTTCGGCTGGCGGCCGTAATAGGCGACGCCCGCGTCGAGCGCCGGCGAGGCGACCGCGATGTCGTTCACCGTGCCGCCGCCCCAGCAGAAGCCGATCGCGCCGACCTTGCCGTTGCTGCCCTCCAGCCCTTCGAGATAGGTCACGGTGGCCGCGCCGTCGGCCGCCGTCTGCGCCGCGTCGAGCCTGGAGAACATCTGCCGCGCCTGTTCCTCGTCGGCCGGCGTGCCGCCGAGCGGCGACAGGAAATCCGGTGCGAGCGCGACGAAGCCTTCCAGTGCCAGCCGCCGCGCCACGTCGCGTATATGGTCGTTGAGGCCGCGGTTCTCGTGGACCACGATTGCCGCCGGCAGCGCGCCGCTCTGGCTCGCGGGCCGCACGAGATAGCCCTTCATCTCGCCCGAGGCGCCCGGCCATGTCGCGTCCTGCGCGCTCACCCGGCTGTCGTCGGCCGCCACGATCGCGGCGCGGGCCGGGTTGGCCGCCAGCAGCGGCGCGATCGCGGCCGCCGCTGCGCCGGAGCCGGCGAGCTTGGTCAGCTTCTCCATGAAGCCGCGCCGGTCGAGCGTCAGGTGCGTGTATTCGTCATAGGCATCGATCATGGCCTGCGTGATCGCCGGCGTCTTCGCGTGCTCGTTCATGACGTCTCCTCCTGAGCCCCCGCCTCCAAGCTAGAGCCTGCCGGCGCGAGGTCCATTCAAAGCGCCGTGAAGCCGGCCGTGATCGCATCCGCGTGGCGACAGCCGGCAGCCCTATTGCGCCCGCTTGCAGGCGAGCCTACTTCCTCCAGCGACTGGAGGTTCGGGCGCAAGACCGCAGGAGAAAGACATGTACACGATCGGCGAACTGTCCCGCCGCACCGGCGTCAAGGTGCCCACGATCCGCTGGTACGAGCAGGCCGGCCTCATCGAGGAGCCCGGCCGCACGGCCGGCAACCAGCGCCGCTACGGCGCAGCCGACGCGCAGCGCCTGTCCTTCATCCGCCATGCCCGCGAGCTTGGCTTCGACCTCACAGCGATCCGCCAGTTGATCGAGCTGTCCGCGCACCCGGAAAAACCCTGCGCGGACGCCGACGCCGTCGCCGCGTCCCGGCTGGGCGAGGTGCGCGACCGCATCGCCCGGCTGCGGCGGCTGGAAACCGAGCTCGAACGCATGACGGGCAGCCATGCCCACGGCACCGCCGGAGACTGCTACGTTCTGCGCTCCCTCGCCGACCACGACCTGTGCGGCGGCGAGCACTAAGGCCGGAAGCCCGCTGAAGCTCCCTCCCCCTTGAGGGGGTGAGAAGCCGGTTGCCGCAAAGCGGCAAGCCGATGATCCAGTGGATCATCGGCAGGCTTCGAACGGGTGGGAGCTGCCGAAGGCAGCGGGTCCCACCCCGGAGGTGGCAAAGCCGGCCGGGTGGGGTCCGCGCGGCCGTGCGCCGACGCCCTCTCTTCCCGTGAACGGGGAGAGGAAGGACTGCCTTCCCTACCCCTGCTCCATGAACCTTATCCGGTTGCCGAACGGGTCGATGACCTGGCACTCGAGGCCCCAGTCCTGCTTCTCCAGGCCGGGCCGGTTGTACTTGTAGTTCTTGGCGATCAGCCCCTTCTGGAACGCCTCGACCCCGCGCATGGTGACGACCATGTTGCCGCCGGGGCTGGCGTCGCCGGAATGCTCGCTGAGGTGGATCTTCAGCGCGCCGCTCGACACCTGGCAGTAGAGCGGCGCGCTCGCGTGGAAGCGGTGTTCCCAGTCGATGTGGAAGCCGAGGAAACCCTCGTAGAACTCGCGCGCCTTGGCCTCGTCGAAGATGCGCAGGATGGGGATCGCCGGCTGGAACTCCGGGCCTTGCGGACCGGGCTGCGCGTCGGTCTCCAGCTTGGCCGACAATATGTTCCAGGTGTCGAAGCCGAACTGGCGCGCGACGATCTCCAGCGCCTGGGCGTGGCTGATCTCGATCCCCTGTTCGGCGAGCTTCGCGCGGGCGGCCTTGGCCATCCCCTTCGCGTCATGGGCGGTACGCATGAAGGTCGATCCTTCCGTCAGCGGCGGCAGGCCTCGTCGATGTCCGCATTGTCGATGCCTCCGCCGTCTTGTCGGAAAGGTCGATCGGCGTTTCTGTGGCGCGTTCGCCATGCCCCGGAGGGTGCGGACTGCGGGCCGCGCCGGCCCGTCCGAAATCTAGGACGCCGGGGCTTTCGCGGTCAATCGCAGATCGCGTGGAACCAAACCCGTCTTCGCGCGTTTGTGTCGGTTCTGGGGGCCTATTTTGATGCCGACCCTTTCAGGGATTTCGGACAGGAGCGGGAAGAAGCGGCCGCCGGCAGCGGCGCCGGCGCCCTCGCGCGCGCCTCTGCATCCCCCGGGCGACTCCGGCGGCGCCCATACCGGCTTCCTCGCCGATCCGGCGGCCCTGCTCGAAGGCCTCGGCGCCGGCGCGGTCGGCGTCTGGCGCTGGCAGGTCGACAGCGACCGGCTGGACTGGACCCGCAACCTCGAAGCCGTCCACGACCTGCCCGCCGGCAGCTTCGACGGCACGCTCGCCTCCTTCCAGCGCGATATCCACCCGGGCGACGCCGCCCGCGTCTGGGCGCGCATCAGCCGCTCGCTGGAGAACGGCGACGCCTATCGCGTCGTCTACCGCACCCGGCCGAAGCCGGACGGCAGCTTCGTCTGGGTCGAGGCCTCCGGCGGCCTCGTCCAGGGCCCCGACGGCCGCCGCTTCCTCACCGGCGTGTGCATGGACGTCAGCGCCCGCGTGCGCGCCGAGGCGGAGCTGCAGCGTCGCCTGCGCCAGCAGCAGGCGGTCGAGCGCTTCGGCTCCTTCGCCTTCGGCGAGCCGCAGCTCCAGGTGATCCTCGACCGCGCCGTCGAGACCGCCGCCGACGTGCTCGGCCTGCCGCTCGCCGCCATCTACGAGATCGGCGCCTCCGCCGACCGGCTGCGGCTGCGCGCCGGCACCGGCTGGGCCGAGGGCGAGGTCGGCGAGACCACCGTCAATGCCGGCCCCAACTCGCAGGCCGGCTACACGCTGATGCACGACCGTCCGGTCGTCGTCGCCGATCTCGACCGCGAGAGCCGCTTCACCCGCTCCGTCCTGCTCGACCGCCACGGCGTGCGCGCCGGCATGACCGTCGTCATCCCCGGCACCGACCGGCGGCCCTTCGGCGTCTTCGGCGTCCATGCGCGCGAGCCGCGCGACTTCGACCAGGCCGACATCGACTTCCTGCTGGCGCTCGCCAACATCGTCGCCAACAGTGTGCGCCACGTCGCCGCCGCCGAGCACCGTCACCTCCTGGTGCGCGAGATGGCCCACCGCGCCGGCAACATGCTGCAGCTCGTCGTCACCATCGCCAACCAGACCTTCACCGGCACCGCCGAGCCGCGGCTGGCGCGCGCCGCCTTCGGCGAGCGGCTGGCCTCGCTGTCGCGCGCCAACTATCTCGTCGCGCGCGGCGGCTGGACCTCGACCCGCTTCGCCGACCTCGCCGGCGAGGTGCTGAAGCCCTTCGTCGACCGGCTCGACATCTCCGGCCTCGACATCCTGCTGCCGCCCGAGCTGTGCTTCGACATGGGGCTGGTGCTGCACGAGCTCGCCACCAACTCGGTCAAGTACGGCTCGCTGGGCGAGCCGCGCGGCCGCGCCTCGCTCGCCTGGGAGATCCGCGACGGCGGGCCGGCCGGCGAGGTCTTCCACATCGCCTGGCTCGACCCGCGCGGCGGCGGCGAGGCCCGCTCCGCCAAGGGCTTCGGCTCGCGCCTGTTCACCGCGCTGGTGGAGCGCAAGTGGAACGGCACGATCGAGGTCTCGCGCGACGGCGGCTACCGCTTCGCCTGCGCGATTCCGCTGCCGCGCGAGGGCTGACGGCCGGCGCGTTCTGCTGGTCTTTCGGCGCCGAATCACTACATTCGACCCAATGTCCGATTTTCCCGACGACGACATGCCGTTCTTCGACGGCCCCGAAGGCGCTCCCCCGGCGCGGCCGGCTGCCGGCGCAGGTATCGCCGCGCGCGCCATGGCCGCCCGCCACGGCGCCCGCCCGTCCTATCTCGACGGGCTGAACCCCGAGCAGCGGCTCGCCGTCGAGACCACGGAAGGCCCCGTGCTGGTGCTCGCCGGCGCCGGCACCGGCAAGACGCGCGTCCTGACCACCCGCATCGCCCACATTCTCGCCACCGGCCGCGCCTTCCCCTCGCAGATCCTCGCCGTCACCTTCACCAACAAGGCCGCCCGCGAGATGAAGCAGCGCATCGGCGTGCTCGTCGGCGAGGCGGTCGAGGGCATGCCCTGGCTCGGCACCTTCCACTCGATCGGCGTCAAGATGCTGCGCCGCCATGCCGAGCTCGCCGGGCTCAAGTCCGGCTTCACCATCCTCGACACCGACGACCAGATCCGGCTGATGAAGCAGCTGATCCAGGCCGAGGGGCTGGACGACAAGCGCTGGCCGGCGCGCCAGTTCGCCCAGATGGTCGACGGCTGGAAGAACAAGGGGCTGACCCCGAAGGACATCCCCGAGGGCGACGCCCGCGCCTTCGCCAACGGCCGCGGCCGCGAGCTCTACGCCGCCTATCAGGAGCGGCTGAAGACGCTCAACGCCGTCGACTTCGGCGACCTCCTGCTGCTGCCCATCCGCATCTTCCGCGAGAACCCCGACGTGCTCGCGGACTACCACCGCCGGTTCAAGTACATCCTCGTCGACGAGTACCAGGACACCAACACCGCCCAGTACCTCTGGCTCCGCCTGATCGCGCAAAGGCCGCAGCCCAAGGGTGACACGCGACCTGGCGGCCGGCCGATCTCCCCCCTTGTGGGGGAGATGCCCGGCAGGGCAGAGGGGGGCAACGTAGGGCGCGACTTTACCGAAACCTCTCGTGGAGATGCCGGCGGGACAGCGCCCCCCTCTGTCGGCTCCGCCGACATCTCCCCCACAAGGGGGGAGATTGGCGCCAAGTTCGGAAACGCCCCCGTCAACATCTGCTGCGTCGGCGACGACGACCAGTCCATCTACGGCTGGCGCGGCGCCGAGGTGGACAACACCCTGCGCTTCGAGAAGGATTTTCCCGGCGCCGCCGTCATCCGCCTCGAACGCAACTACCGCTCGACCCAGCACATACTGGGTGCGGCCTCCCACCTCATCGCCCACAATGAGGGCCGGCTCGGCAAGACGCTGTTCACCGACGCCGCCGACCCCGACCATGCCAAGGTCATGGTCCACGCCGCCTGGGATTCCGAGGAGGAGGCCCGCGCCGTCGGCGAGGAGATCGAGGCGCTCCAGCGCAAGGGCCACCGGCTCAACGACATGGCCATCCTCGTCCGTGCCTCCTTCCAGATGCGCGAGTTCGAGGACCGCTTCGTCACGCTCGGCCTCAACTACCGCGTCATCGGCGGCCCGCGCTTCTACGAGCGCGCCGAGATCCGCGACGCGATGGCCTATTTCCGCGTGGTCTGCCAGCCCGCCGACGACCTCGCCTTCGAGCGCATCGTCAACGTGCCGAAGCGCGGCCTGGGCGAGGCGGCCGTCCGCCAGGTCCACGACACGGCGCGCGCGCTCGGCACCCCCATGCTGGAGGCCGCCGGCAGCCTCGCCGAGTCCGACGAGCTGAAGCCCAAGCCGCGCGCGGCCCTTCGCGAGCTCACCGCCAGCTTCGTTCGCTGGCAGGGCCTGCTCGACAACACGCCGCACACCGAGCTCGCCGAGCAGATCCTCGAGGAGAGCGGCTACACCGACATGTGGAAGAACGACCGCAGCCCGGAGGCGCCGGGCCGGCTCGACAACCTCAAGGAGCTGATCCGCTCGATGGAGGAGTACGAGTCCATGCGCTCCTTCCTCGAGCACGTCTCGCTGGTCATGGAGGCCGAGCAGCACGAGGACCTCGACGCCGTCTCCATCATGACGCTGCACTCGGCCAAGGGGCTGGAGTTCGAGACCGTCTTCCTGCCCGGCTGGGAAGAGGGCCTGTTCCCCCACCAGCGCGCGCTCGACGAGGGCGGCCGCTCGGGTCTGGAGGAGGAGCGCCGGCTCGCCTATGTCGGCCTCACCCGCGCGAAGAAGCACCTGCACCTCTGGTTCACCTCCAACCGCCGCATCCACGGCCTGTGGCAGTCGACCATCCCCTCGCGCTTCCTCGACGAGCTGCCCGAGGCGCATGTCGAGGTGGCCGAGACCGGCTCGTCCTACGGCGGCTACGGCCAGGGCGCCTATGGCCGCGGTTTCGGCGAGAGCCCCGGCCGGCGTAACCCCTACGGCGCCTCGCGCTTCGACACGGTCAGCCCCGGCTCGGGCGCCTTCTCCAACACCTACGCCACGCCCGGCTGGCAGCGCGCCCAGAAGAACCGCACCGAGGCGACCGACCGCAACTGGGGCTCGCGCTCGGGCCATTCGGTCGAGCGCATCGGCTATGGCGAGGTGGATTCCGGCTACGGCGCCGGCCGCGGCTCGGTGAAGGGCCGCGTCATCGAGGGCGAGCTGGTGGCGAAATCCGTCTCCGACACCCCCTCCCCCTTCAAGGTCGGCGACCGGGTCTTCCACCAGAAATTCGGCAACGGCAACATCGCGGCAATAGAAGGCAACAAGCTGACCATCGACTTCGACAAGGCCGGGCAGAAACGGGTGCTGGACGGGTTTGTCAGGGCGGCGTGAGGCAAAACGGCTGCAGAACTGCGCAGGTCCTTCCGACTGCCGGCCAGCCGGCAAAGCAGCCCCTCCCCGCGCGCATCATCCCGGAACGAACTGCGAGCGCAGCGAGCAGCTCGTATCCGGGACCCATTCCGAGACATCGCAGCCGCGTGAGGCGGCGGGCCAAGGACGCCGGCCCGCACTTCGCCAAGGTCACGGAATGGATCCCGGCTCGCGGGAGCTTCGCCCCCTTGGCCGGGATGACGGCGGCGGGATTAGCGCCGCTCGTCGTTGTCACCCGCAAGCCCCCGCCTTACTCCCAGCCGCTGCCACGGTAGAGCTCATGCCAGTCGGGATTCATCTCCTCGATCATGGCGAGCTTCCATGCCCTGCGCCATTTCTTGATGCGCTTTTCCGCGACGATCGCTTCGCCGATGTCCTGATATTCCTGATACCAGACCAGACGCACCGCGCCGTATCTAGCAGTAAAACCCTTGCCCAGCCGCTGCTTGTGCTCATGCACGCGTCGGCCGAGGTCTGCAGTCACGCCCGTATAGAGCGTCCCGTCACGCTTCGATGCGAGTATGTACACATAGCCGGACATCGCAGGAACGATATGCGACGGGAGGCTCTCACGAAACAAGGCGCGTTCGACCGTTCACCTCCCAACAGGACTGCTCCAAACCAACGCGCGCGTCATCCCGGAACGAGCCGCGAGCGCAGCGAGCGGTTCGTATCCGGGACCCATTCCGTGACCCGCCGAGGTCACGGAATGGGTCCCGGCTCGCGGTCGCTTCGCTTCCTTGGCC
>JAFKJY010000037.1 GCA_017305835.1 Hyphomicrobiales bacterium | reverse complement strand
CGATGAAGATCCTAGTTCCTGTGAAGCGAGTTGTTGACGCGAACGTCAAGGTTCGTGTGAAGGGGGACGGGAGCGGGGTCGAGCTTGCGAACGTGAAGATGGCGATGAACCCGTTCGACGAGATTGCGGTGGAAGAGGCGATCCGGCTGAAGGAAGCGGGCAAGGCCGACGAGATCGTGGCGGTGTCGATCGGGCCGGCGCAGGCGGCCGAGACGATCAGGACCGCACTTGCGATGGGGGCCGACCGCGGCATCCTGGTCAAGGTCGACGGGGCGGTCGAGCCGCTGTCGGTGGCCAAGGTGCTGAAGGGCGTGGTGGAGGCCGAGAAGCCGGAGCTGGTGATCCTCGGCAAGCAGGCGATCGACGACGACGCCAACCAGACCGGCCAGATGCTGGCGGCACTTCTGGGCTGGAGCCAGGCGACGTTCGCCTCGAAGGTGGAGGTGGACGGCGGCAAGGCCAGGGTGACGCGCGAGGTCGACGGCGGGCTGCAGGTGGTGGAGGTGAAGCTGCCGGCGATCGTGACGACGGACCTGCGGCTCAACCAGCCGCGCTATGCCTCGCTGCCCAACATCATGAAGGCGAAGAAGAAGCCGCTGGACGAGAAGGCGCCGGCCGATTTCGGCGCCGAGGTGAAGGCGCGGCTGAAGGTGCTGAAGACCGAGGAGCCGGGCGGCCGCAAGGCGGGCGTCAAGGTGAAGTCGGTCGATGAGCTTGTGAGCGCGCTCAAGGGCGCCGGCGTGATCTGAAGGTTCGGGACAGGGAGAACAAAGACATGGCCATTCTTCTGATAGCCGAACACGACAATGCGCAGCTCTCGGACCAGACCGCCAAGGCGCTGGCCGCCGCGGCGAAGATGGGCGGCGAGGTCGACGTGCTGGTCGCCGGCAAGGGCGCCAGGGCGGCGGCCGATGCCGCCGCGAAGCTCAAGGGCGTGCGCAAGGTGCTGCTGGCGGAAAGCGACGCGCTGGCCGAGCGGCTGGCCGAGCCGCTGGCGGCCACGATCGTGGCGCTGGCAGGCTCCTATGACGGCATCGTGGCTGCGGCGACCACCATGGGCAAGAACGTCATGCCGCGGGTGGCGGCGCTGCTCGACGTGATGCAGGTGTCGGAGGTGATCGAGGTGGTCTCGGCCGACACGTTCAAGCGGCCGATCTATGCCGGCAACGCCATCCAGACCGTGCAGTCGACCGATCCCAAGAAGGTGGTGACCGTGCGCACCGCTTCGTTCAAGGCGGCCGAGGCCGGCGGCTCGGCCCCGGTCGAGGCCGTCGATGCGGCGGCCGACCCGGCGCTGTCCTCCTTCGTGGAGAACCGCATCGCGGCGAACGACCGGCCGGAGCTGACGTCGGCCAAGATCATCATCTCGGGCGGCCGCGCGCTCGGCTCGGCGGAGAAGTTCAGGGAGGTGATCCTGCCGGTCGCCGACAAGCTGGGCGCCGCCGTCGGCGCCAGCCGCGCGGCGGTCGACGCGGGCTACGCCCCCAACGACTGGCAGGTGGGCCAGACCGGCAAGGTGGTCGCACCCGAGCTCTACATCGCCGTCGGCATCTCCGGCGCGATCCAGCATCTGGCCGGCATGAAGGACTCCAAGGTCATCGTCGCCATAAACAAGGACGAGGAAGCCCCCATCTTCCAGGTCGCCGACTACGGCCTCGTCGCAGACCTCTTCAC
>JAFKJY010000020.1 GCA_017305835.1 Hyphomicrobiales bacterium | reverse complement strand
TGTCGGGATTGCTGGTGTAGCGGTAGACCTTGCCCACCCCACCGGTGGCCAGCACCACTGCTGCCGCGGGCAGCGTCTCGACCCGCTGGTGATCGATGTCGAGCGCGTAGACGCCGTAGCAGCGCGGCGCCTCGTCGCGCTGCAGGTGGCGCGTGGTGACCACGTCGACGGCCATCCAGCGTTCGCGCAGGGCGATGCGCGGGTGGCGCCGCGCCCGCTCGAGCAACGCCGCGTGGATCGCCTTGCCGGTGGCGTCGGCCGCGTGTGCGATGCGCCGCACCGCATGGCCGCCTTCGCGCGTCAGGTGCAGGCCGAGCGGCCCCGCCGGATCGGGCGAGAAGGCCACGCCGCGCTCGACCAACCACTCGATGGCCTGGCCGCTGCGCTCGGCGATGAAGCGCGCCGCCGCCTCGTCGACCAGCCCGCCGCCGGCGTCGCGGGTGTCGCGCACGTGACTGTCCACGCTGTCGTCGCTGCCCAGCACGCCGACGATGCCGCCCTGCGCCCAGGCGGTGGCGGCCTCTTCCAAGTCGCGCTTGGCCAGGACCACCACCGGCCGGTGGTCAGCTAACTCGAGCGCGACGGCGAGCCCCCCGAGGCCGGCCCCGACGACGACCACGGGCAGTGCGGCGGGTTCGGGGGAGGTGGGAGTCATGGCGGAGGGCAGAAGCGTCGCATTCTACCGACGTCGAACTGTGACCGGCTGTAGGGGGCGAGCATCGATCACGTACCCCCCGCGGCTGGACACCATACCGAATTCTAATGATAATGGTCATATCGATCATTATGACCATCTAAACACCATGATCACCGAAGTCAGTGCCGTGAACTTCCGGCAGAACTTGGGCGAGATGCTCAACCAGGTGCAGTACCGCAACGACAGCATCGTCATCAACAAGGATGGAAAGCCGGTAGCTGCTCTGGTGGATGCCGAACTGTTCGCCCGCATCCGGCGCATGCGGGAGCGCTTCGACCAGCTGAGCAATCGGATTGCCCAAGCGTATTCTGATCTGTCGGTCGAGGAAGGTCTGGCCGAGATCGACGCGGCGGTGGCGGCCGAGCGCAAGCCACGCTGATGCTGGGATTGCGCGTTGTGCTCGATACCAACGTGCTGATCGCAGGGCTGCGCAGTCGTCACGGCGCGTCGTTCGTCGTTCTCACGATGGTAGTCGACAGGCGGATCCGCCCTCTTGTGACCACGGCCTTGTTCCTCGAATACGAAGCCGTGCTGAAAAGGCCGGAGCAGCGCAGCATGACGGGGATGACGGAAGCCGAGGTGGATGGGTTCATGTCCGAGTTTGCCGCCCTGGCGGAAGGTGTCGACGTCCACTTTCTGTGGCGGCCGCAACTCGCCGACCCGACCGACGAGTTCGTCCTGGAGGCCATGATCAATGGCCGGGGCGACGCGCTGGTCACGCACAATACGCGGCATTTTTCACGCGCGGCGTCGCGATTCGGCTTGAGCGTCGTATCGCCGTCGGAATTCCTGGGAATCGCACCATGAGCAAGGCCACCTATCCCCTGAAACTGCCTCGGTCGATCAAGGATGCGGCCGCGAAGCTGGCTCGCGACGACGGCGTGTCGCTGAACCAGTGGATCGCCTCGGCCGTGGCGCAGAAGGTCGGCGCGGTGGAAACAGCCGCGAAATTCCTGGAGAGGCGCAAGGGCGAGGCGACCGGGAGCGGCATGCGCGCCTATCTCGACCGGGTGCCGGCGGCTCGGCCCCTGCCGGGCGACGAGATGCCGGACGGACGCCGATGAACCCGCCGCGCGAATTGCGGGTGTCGAAGGACCGCGACCTGCTCACCGTCAGCTTCGCGGACCATGCGCCGATCGAGCTGAGCGCGGAGATGCTGCGCGTGCTGTCGCCCTCGGCCGAGGTGCAAGGGCATTCGCCCGAACAGCGGGTGACGGTGCCCGGCAAGCGCAGGGTGCGGATCGCGCGCATCGAGCCGGTCGGCAACTACGCCGTGCGGATCGTCTTCGACGACGGCCACGACACCGGCATCTATTCCTGGGCCTATTTCCACACGCTCGGCCACGAGAAGGAGGAGCGCTGGCAGGGCTATCTCGACGAACTGGCCGCCAAGGGGCTCGGCCGCGGCTGAGGCGCCGCGGTCCCTATTGCGGCACCGAGGCGGGCGTGGCCGAGGCGACCAGCGGCGCGCTGCCGTCCTGACCCGGCACGAGGCGCACGACGCTGAAGCCGCGCGCCTTCAGGTCGTCGAGGAAGCCCGGCAGCATGCTGACCGTGCGTTGGTGGATGTCGTGGAACAGCACGACGCCCGATCCGCGCCGCACCAGCGTCGAGATCGCGCGCGACCGCACCTGGTCGGGCGTCGAGGAGAAGTAATCCTTGGAATCGACGGTCGGCGACACGTCGACGATGCCCTGGCTGGCGAGCTGCTGCCGCAGCGCGGGCGTGCTGGCCAGGTAGGGGAAGCGGAAGAAGCGGGCCGGCGAGCCGGTCGCCGCCATCACGTTGCGGCGACCCTGGTCGATGTCGGCCATCGCCGCCTCGAATGAGATCGACGACAGGTTGCGATGGTCCTGGCTGTGCGTGCCGATCGTGTGGCCGCGCGCGGCGACCGCGCGCGCCGCGCCGGGATGCGCTGACGCCATCGAGCCGACCATGAAGAACGTCGCCTTCACCCCGTAGGAATCGAGCGTGTCGAGGATCGCCGAGGTGCGGCCGGGATAGGGACCGTCGTCGAAGGTCAGCGCAACCTCGCCGCGCGCCAGCACGATGTCGGATTCGTGGTTGACCCGGATCGCGCGCCCGGCCAGCCCGCGGCGCGGCCCGGGGAAGGACATGATGTCGGCCGCCGGCGTCGGTTTTTCCGGCGCGAAGGCGAGCTTGGCGGCCGCCACCTGCTCGGGTGGGCGGCTGGCGCATGCGGAAAGCGAAAGGATGGACAGGCAGGCAAGGAAGGCGAGGCGGAAGGAACGCATGGCGACACTCGATCTGAGACGTCGCCACAATGCGCAATCATGGTTAATGGCCGGCTAATCGCGGGCCCGCGCCGTTAACCATACGCGGCCCCGGCTATTCCTCCTTCAGCGCGTCGACGATGCGCTGCATGACGGTGCCCATCGAGTTGCACTCGGCCGCGGACGACTGCGCCATCACCCGGTCGATCAGCGCCGTGTAGACCTCAAGCGCCCGCATCAGCAGCGCCTCGCCCTCGGCAGTGAGGAAGATGCGCATCACGCGCCGGTCCTTCGGGTCTGCCTCGCGCCGCAGCGCGCCCTGCGCCTCGAGCTGCGGCAGGAGCATGGTGATGTTGGAGCGGCCGACCAGCAGCCGGCGGGCGAGGTCGTGCTGCGACATGCCGGGATGCCGATAGAGGTTCATCAGCACGTCGAGCTGCACGATCTTCAGGTCGAGCGGCGCCAGCGCCTTGCTGAGCTCGCGCACGATCGCCTTCTCGGCGCGCACGGCCGCGATCCAGTTGCGGAAGCGCGGATTGTCCCAGGGCAGCTCTTGCAATTTGTTCATGATTGAACTAATCTGTTCATGTTTGAACTATTTCGGAGGGTCCCAATATGGCATCTTTCGGCTTCATGGTCATCCGCGGGCTGTTCGCGCTCGCCGGCGAGGTGGCGCCCCGGCTGACGGGCCGCGTCGCCTTCGGGCTTTTCAGCCGCACGCCGCCGCCCGGCCGCCTGTCGCGGCGCGAGCGCGAGGCGCTGGCGCGCTCCGCCGGCCTGATGGAAGAGGCGCGCCGCCACCGGCTGCGGCTGCCGGGCGGCTGCGTCGTCGCCCACGATTTCGCGCCGGAAGGCGGCTCGCGGCGCGCGCCGGCCGCGCTCGTCCTGCATGGCTGGGGCTCGCGCGCCGCCCATATGGCGACCGTGATCGACGAGCTCCGCAGGGCCGGCTTCCGCGTGATCGCGCTCGACCTTCCCGGCCACGGCGAATCGGCCGGCCGCAGCCTCAACATGGCGAGCGCGGTGCGGGCGGTGCAGATGGCCGACCAGTGGTTCGGCCCGTTCGCGGCGATCGTCGGCCATTCCTTCGGCGGCGCCGTCGCGGCCAATGCTATCGTCGGTTCGATCGCCGGCGTGCCGCCGGTCGGGGCAGGGCGGCTCGTCCTCGTCTCGGCGCCCAGCTCGATGCCGGCGCTGTTCAGCGATTTCGGCGCCTTCCTCGATCTCGGCGCCCGTGCGCAGATGGCGCTCGCCGAGCGGGTGCGCGAACTGACCGGGCGTCCGCTGGAGGAGTTCGTCGTCGCCGACCAGCTCGCCGCCCATCGCGTGCCCGCGCTGGTGGTGCATGCGCCCGACGACAAGGAGGTGCCGGCGCGCGAGGCCGAATCGCTGGTGCGCGGCGGCGCCGATGCGCGGCTCCATTGGGCGCCGGGCCTCGGCCACCGGCGCATCCTCGCCGACCCGGGCGTGGCCCGCGCGATCGCCGAGTTCCTGACCGAGCCGGGCGGCGCGGCCCCGGCGGGCGCGGGCGATCAGCTCTTGTGCTTCGGCTCGTAGGGGACGACCGGCAGACCGGCCTTCTTCCATGCGCCGAAGCCGCCTTCGATGTGCTTGACCCTGGTCAGGCCCATGTCCTGCGCCGTCTTGGCCGCCAGCGCCGAGCGCCAGCCGCCGCCGCAGTAGAACACGAATTCCTTGCCGCTGGCGAAGACCGGCTTGTGGTAGGGGCTTTCCGGGTCGATCCAGAATTCCAGCATGCCGCGGGTGGCGTGGAACGCGCCGGGGACCATGCCCTCGCGCTCCAGCTCGCGCGGGTCGCGCAGGTCGACGATGACGGTGTCCGTATCGTCGATCAGCTCCGCCGCCTCCTGCGGCGAGACTGCCACGACCTCCGCATTGGCCTCCTCGAGCAGCGCCTTGTAGCCCTTCTTCAGCGTCATTTCCGCCTCCGCATGGATTGCCTCGCACTCATAACGCCTGCGGCGGCCGTGTCCAGCGCGGCCGCCGCCGCTCCAGGGCCGGAGGTGTCGCACGCATGTCACGGTCGCCGCGGAAGCGGCTGCCGGTGGGCCTCGATGCCCGTCGTCGCCCTTGTGTCGCAAGCCGTTGATGTCTAACCTTTATGCCCGTCCTGTTGGGGACTCGTTCGGGTGGGCGCGCCGCTGAGTCGGGGCGCGAAAGGTGATCGATGGGACTGAATGCGGGACGATTGACGGGCGTTTCGGCCCTTGCTTTGGCCGCGCTCGCCACGTTCGGCGTTGGTGCCGCGGCGGCCGGCAACCTGTTCGACACGCTGTTCGGCGGCCCGCGCGAGCGGGTGGTTGTCCGGCCAGAGCCGGTCGAGCCGCCGCCCGTCCCGACGGTCGCCGCGCCCAGCTACTACACCTACAAGGCCGACGCGCTGGTCAGGGTCGACTTCCGCAAGCTGATCGCCAAGGCCGCGACCCGCGAAGAAGGCGCCGACACGATTACCCATTCGGTGACGCTCGCCAGCGCCGAGACGGCGTCCTCGCCCAACGTCGTGCGGCTCGACGACGCCACGGCGGTCGAGGCAGCGCCCCAGGCGGCACCGATGACGACCACGCCCGACGTGTTCGCGGCCGCCGTTGAAGGGCTCGACGGCTACGAGCTGTTCGCCGAGAAGGACATCGCCGACGCGCTGGTGAAATATTACGAGGCCGACCCGAAGTTCATATGGGTCGCCGACATGGCGCCGAATGAGCGCGCCCATATCGCCATGTCCGTGCTGGCCGACGCGCCCTCGCACGGGCTCGACGCGCGCGACTACGAGATCGCGCTGCCGGACCTGACGGGCCTCGACGACCATGCCCGGCTGGCCACGCTGGCGCAGTTCGAGATGAAGCTGTCGGCGCGCGTCCTGCGTTACGTGCGCGACGCCTGGCGCGGCCGCGTCGACCCCAACCGCCTGTCCGGCTACCACGACTTCGCGCCCAAGCCGCTCGCCTATGCCGACGTGATGAAGCGGCTCGGGGCCGGCGGCTCGGTGACCGAATATCGGGCCTATCTGGAATCCTGGCACCCGGCCAACGCCGAATACGCCGCGCTCAGACAGGAGCTGGCCGCGCTCCGCGCCAGCCAGGAGAACGAGATCGTCGTTGCCTCCGACATCGTCCTCCACCCCGGCGACACCAACCCGGAACTGCCGAAGCTGCTGACCCTGATGGAGCGGCAGGGCGACGGCGCCTTCCTCTCGAAGTTCGGCTCGACGCTGATCGCGGCCACCGGCTCGCAGGTCTACGGGCCTGACCTCGTGCCGCTGGTCAAGGCCGCGCAGGAGGCCAAGGGCCTGAAGCCGGACGGCGTGATCGGCCCGCGCACGGTCGCCGCCTTCGCCGGCTCGTCGAAGGCCGACCGGCTCGACAAGGTGCTGGTCGCGATGGAGCAGATCCGCTGGCTGCCGTCGACGCTCGGCACCCGCCACGTGCTCATCAACGTGCCCGAGTTCCGCGCGGCTTACGTCGAGGGCGGCCAGGACAAGCTCGCCATGAAGGTGGTCGTCGGAAAGAAGGCGACGCAGACCTTCTTCTTCGAGGACGAGATCGAGTATGTCGAGTTCCACCCCTATTGGGGCATCCCGCGCTCGATCCTCGTCAACAAGTACCTGCCCAAGCTCTACGCCGATCCGGGCTATCTCGACCGCATCGGCTACGAGATCACCGATTCCAAGGGCCGGCAGATCCCGTCCTCGGCGGTCGACTGGACGTCCTACGGCTCGAAGATCCCGTTCGACGTGCGCCAGCCGCCCGGGCCGAGCAATTCGCTCGGCGAGATGAAGATCATGTTCCCCAACGCGCATGCGATCTACATGCACGACACGCCGGAGAAGGAGCTGTTCGACCGCGACAGCCGCGCCTACTCCAACGGCTGCGTGCGCCTGCAGGATCCGCGCGGCATGGCGGCGGCCGTGCTCGGCTGGAGCCGCGAGCAGGTGGCCCAGCGCCTGAAGGAGAGCGGCAACGCCCACCAGGTCGACCTGCCGCAGAAGGTGCCGGTCTACGTGGTCTACTTCACCGCGTGGCCGCATGCGGACGGGCAGATCGCCTACAGCGCCGACGTCTACGGGCGCGACGCCTATGTCCGCAAGGCGATGGACAAGATCGAGGAAGTCCGCACGCCGAGCGCCTGATCGCCTGCCGACAACACACTTCCAGGGGTCGCTCGTCGAGCGGCCCTTTTTCTTTGCCGCAAAGATTCGTCCGGCTGCGCCGCAGCAGGCGCGGAACCGGGACCGGGCGGAATGTGTTCATTTCGCGGCCGGGCGGAAACCAAGTGTTAAACATGGAGACCACGATGTACAGACTGCTTGCGATCTCCGGGCTTTCGCTCGTCCTTCTGTCCGGCACCGCCTATTCGCAGACCAGCGGAAACGCCACCGGCAATGCCGGCGTCAGCGCCGGCGCCACTGTCGGCGACACCAGCGCCAATGTCGGCGTGAACGCCGGCACGGCGGGTGCAGCCAGCACCGGCAATGGCAGCACCACCGCCGGCGCCAACGCCAATACCGGCGTCGCCGTCGGCGCGAGCTCGGGCAACAATTCGGCCAGCGGCACCGCGTCCGGGACGGCCGCGACCGGGACCGCCACGGGCACCAACAACGCCAGCACGACGACGACCGCTTCGGGCGGCACCTCCGCACAGGCCGCGATCGGCGGGCTCGGCGCCCAGGGCAGCGGCTTCTTCGCCGACAGCAGCCAGAGCACGGCCAGCTCGTCGCAGCAGATCCAGGCGACGTTCAACGCGCTGGCACCGGCCCAGCAGGAGCAGATTCGCCAGGCCTGCGCCGGCGCCGCGGCCGACGACGCCAGCGTCTCCGGCAAGATCTGCACGGCCATCAAGGCGATGTAGAACCAGCCGGCGCGCCGGGATAGCCATGAGATTGTTGCGGTGAGGGCTACGACGGCGAGGAGATAGTGCTTTGCAGCCTTCTCGTATCGCCCTAGTCGTCGCCCCAGCCGCAACGCTCCTCAAAAGCAGCCAGAGCCGAGGCCGAACCCTTCAGGCTGAACTCGATCTTTTTGCCGTCCAGTTCGACGGCCATCGCATGGCCGCGTCTGATGGCCTTCGCAATGTCGGACGATCTGGCAAGGGCGGCGACCGGAACGAAGCCGACCATGCCCCATGCGTCGAACGAAGCCGGCAGCTCGAAACTGTCGCTGCCGACGGTGAACGACAGCGAGGCCGTTTCGCGGGCCGTGTCCGGTTCGGCCTCCAGAGCGAGGAACGGCACGGATAGCTTCGCCGTTTTCCCTGCGCCCTGGCAACTGACCAGGACGCCGACGTCGTCGCCGCAGTCGCTACAGTCGGTCACCGCCGCCTGGTCTCCGCTCGTATCGGCCGACCACCGGTCCGTGCGCGCGAATGCCGGCGCGGCTTGCAGGCCAAGAATCATTACGACCAGCGCGGTTGATGCCTTGATCATCTGTCTCACCCTTCCTCGAAGAGCGCCGGCCCCGCAGGGGATGTGCAGGGCCGGGCATGAAGATCAGTGCGCCATCGCCTGTTCGTAGGTCAGCGGATTGGCGACGGCGTTGTAGCGCTTCAGCAGCTTGACCATTCTGTCATAGCCGCCCTTGCCGACCGCCGCTGCATATTCGGGCGCGACGTCGAGGTTCCACTTGTCGTCTTCGGGGGTACCCGCGGTCAGGGTGATTTCGCTCGGGTTGAACTTCGAGGCGTTCTGGACATACCTGCCTGTGAACGTCTTGTCCTGGAGCAGCGATTCATAGGTCTGGACGGCCACTGTGCCTTCGGCCCGGCCGATGCGGAACTGGATGGTTCCGGGCGCGGCGGTGAACGTATCGCTCGTTGTCACCGACGTCTCGCTGGACGAGCCGGTCTCCTTCAGCGACTCTTTCAGATACTGGTATTCGGCCGACAGGGTCGCGCTGGCGCTGCCGCCGCCGGCCTCGTAGGCAAAGGACATCTCGGCCCCTAGCCCGACGCTGTTGGACGTGCCTTCGCTGAGCGTCAGGCTGTTGCTCGTGGTGATGGTCATGTCCCACGTCCGGTCGACCTTGTCCTTGCTGCCCAGCGCGTCCGCCGCGGAGATGACCACGACCGACATCGGCTGCTCGATCTTGTTCCCCGTTTCCCTGACCGTGGGTTCCTTCCTCGCCAGCAGGATGCCGGCGTCATGTTTCGTCGCGTCCAGCACGTTCTCGTGCGTCTCGTCGCCCTTGAGCCAGTTTTCGTAGATGAACGTCGAGATGATGGCGCTGCCGTCGGTGATCTTCGGCACGGTTCCCGCCAGGAGCAGGAAGGGCGCGGTGACGGCCTGAGCGCCGGGCTTGTCCGCATTGGTGGTGAGCGCGAAGATCCGGTCGAGATGCCAGTCCGAGCCGGGGTGCTTGCCGTCCGACTCGATCTGGATGCGGGTCACCACCGGCCCGACGTCGACTCCCAGATTGTAGATCTCGCGTGCGCCCTTTTCGAGGATGTCGGCCGGCCCGGAGGCGTTGGCGAAGTCCTGCAGGCGAAGGCGTTGCGACACGCCGTCCGGGCCGTAGAGCTTCACATAGATGTTGGAATCGGTCCCGGCACCCTCCACGTTGCCGCTGGTGAGAACGATGAGGCTGGTCTTGAATTGGTTGGCGTAAGCGTCGCCGGACATCAGCATCGCGACCGCCAGTGATGAGCATAGTGCAAAGTTGCGCATAACGGTTCTCCCTCAATTTGCGTCCTGCACCTTCAGATTGGAGCAGCCTGAAAACCGTGCCATCAGGTGATCACCCCAATTCCGGCCAGCCTGCAGGGGCTTATGTCGAGGATTGTCAGCGCATCGAGTTGATCACGGGCGTGGCCCGGCGTCGGCATTGGTCGACGGAGGCGAAGCTTCGGATCATCGAGGCGAGTTTCAAGTCGGTCGAAACTGTGTCGTCGTTTCGCTTTCCGGGAGTCGCCGTTTTCGCCGTGCTGTGCCCAAGGTGTGCCGGCAACCGATTTCAGCGACTTCTAGGAAGCGATCGGGATTTCCACCAACCACTTGGATTTTTTGGGGAAACCGATGGTGGGCGATGTAGGGATTGAACCTACGACCCCACCCGTGTGAAGGGTGTGCTCTCCCGCTGAGCTAATCGCCCGATCTGGTGGCCATCCGGCCGATCGCGCGGCGATATAAGGTGGCAGGGGCGGGCAAGTCAAGGACCGGCGTCAGGCGAGCGCGCCGATCAGGCGCGCGGCCAGCGCCGGGGTCAGTTCGTCGAAATGCGAGATCACCCGCGACGGCTCGAACGCGCTGACGTGCTGGTCGGTGTAGCCGAAGTCGACGGCCACGACCGGGATGCCGGCCGCCTTGGCGGTGTCGATGTCGGTGCGCGAATCGCCCACCATCAGCGCGCTCGCCGGATTGCCGCCTGCCGCCTCGATGGTCAGCGTCAGGTGGCGCGGGTCCGGCTTGCGGAAGGCGAAGGTGTCCTGCCCGCAGATCGCGGCGAAGCGGGCGGAAAGACCCAGCGCCTCGAGCAGGCTGCGCGACAGCGTCTCGTACTTGTTGGTGCAGACGGCGAGCCCGTAGCCGGCCTCCGCGAAGCGACCCATAGCCGCGACGGCGCCGGGGAAGGGGGCCGACCGGCCGGGGATGTTCTTGGTGTAGTGGTCGAGGAAGACGTCGAGCAGCTCGGCGAGCTGCTTCTCCGACAGCGGCGTCTCCTGCGCGGCGAAGGCGCGCTGGATCATCACCTTGCCGCCCATGCCGACATAGCGGCGCAGCTCCGCCTCGCCGGCCCGGCGCATCCCCGCATGGACGAGGCAATGGTTGAGGCTGTCCAGCAGGTCGGGCGCGGTGTCGACCAGCGTTCCGTCGAGGTCGAAAACGAGTGTCGGTCGCGTCATGTCGTGCCCCCGGTGAGCCAAGAGGCCGGCGATAGCGCGTGCGGCACGCGCCCGCAAGCGCCGTCGGCCCTTCGCGTGTCCCGGCAAAGATGATACGAGCGGCGCGCGAATCGTGAGGAAGGGCAGGCGCAGGCATGGACGCCAGGCAGCTCAAGATCGAGGCCGCGCGCGTGGCGCTGTCTCACGTCGAGGACGGAATGCGCCTCGGCATCGGCACCGGCTCCACCGCCGAGGAGTTCGTGCGGCTGCTCGCCGCGCGCGTCGCCGGGGGGCTGCGCGTGGTCGGCGTGCCGACCTCGGAGCGCACCGCAGCGCTCTGCTGCGAGCTCGGCGTGGCGCTGACCACGCTCGACGAGACGCCCGAGCTCGACCTCACCATAGACGGCGCCGACGAGATCGACGCCGAGCTGTCGCTGATCAAGGGCGGCGGCGGTGCGCTGCTGCGCGAGAAGATCGTCGCCGCGGCCTCCAGCCGCATGATCGCGATCGCCGACCGCTCCAAGCTGGTCGACGTTCTGGGCCGCTTTCCGCTGCCCGTCGAGGTCAACCGCTTCGGGCTGGAGGCGACGCGCCGCGCCGTCGTGCGGGCCGCCGCCGGGCTCGGCCTTAACGTTGAGCCGACATTGAGGATGACGCGGGGCGAGCCGTTTGTTACAGACGGCGGGCATTTGATCCTTGATGCATCTTTTGGCCGCATTCCGGATACAAGAGCGCTCTCGGACGCTCTTCACGCCATTCCGGGTGTGGTCGAGCACGGTTTGTTTCTGGGGTTGGCGGATACTGCGATCGTGGCCGGCGATGTCGGCGTCGAGACGATTTCCGCGATCCGCTAAGAGGGAGTTTTGAGCGACATGAACCTGGCCATGAGTGCCCGCCACCTGATCGCCGTCTTCGCCACCGCCGTGATGGTCGCCGCCGCGACCCCGTCGATGGCCGCGGACGAGATCGCCGCGAGCCATCTCAAGGCGGCGCGCAGCGCGATCTCCGCGCTGAAGGCGACCGAGGAGTTCGACCAGATCCTGCCGCAGGCGGCGCTGGCTCTCAAGTCGGAGCTGACGCAGAAGAATCCCGACCTGAGCGACCTGATCTCCAACACCGTCGACGACCAGGCGGTGAAGCTGGCGGTCCGCCGCGCCGACCTCGAGGCCGAGGCGGCCAAGATCTACGCGCGCGTCTTCACCGAGCAGGAGCTCAACGAGATCTCCACCTTCTACAACACCGCGACCGGCAAGAAGCTGCTCGACGACGGCAACATCGTCGGCCGCGAGGTGCTGCAGGCCGCCGGGCTCTGGCAGCGCGGCATCGCCCGCGACCTCGGCCAGGCCGTGGCCGAGCAGTTGCAGGCGGTGATGAGCGCGCAGGCCCCGGCCGCGCAGCAGCAGCCCGCCCAGCCTGCGGGCGGCACCCAGCCCGCCGGCGACGCCCAGTCGGGCGGCCAGCCGCAGGCCAACAAGTAATCCGGCCATCCACGGCCAGCACGAAAGCCCGGCTCCGGCCGGGCTTTTCTTTTGCGGGTGCGGGTCGTAGACCAAGCCGCGCGCCGCGGCCCGTGCCCGGCGCCCGATCGTGAAGGGGAGCCGTCATGGCCAGCTACGACTACGACCTGTTCGTCATCGGCGGCGGCTCTGGCGGCGTGCGGGCAGGGCGCCTCACCGCCGCGATGGGCAAGCGCGTGGCGATCGCCGAGGAGCACAGGTTCGGTGGCACCTGCGTCATCCGCGGCTGCGTGCCCAAGAAGCTGTTCGTCTACGCCTCGCAGTTTTCCGAGCATTTCGAGGATGCGGCCGGCTATGGCTGGACCGTCGGCGAGACCTCGTTCGACTGGCCGACGCTGATTGCCAACAAGGACCGCGAGATCGCGCGGCTGGAAGGCATCTACCGTGGCGGGCTCGAGCGCGCCGGCGCGGCAATCATCGAGAGCCGCGTTGTGCTGGAGGACGCCCACACGGTGCGTATCCTCGCCGAGGACCGCACCGTGACGGCCGACACCATCCTCGTCGCCGTCGGCGGCCATTCGCAGCGCCACCCCGCGCTGCCCGGCGCGGAACTGTGCATCACCTCCAGCGAGGCCTTCAACCTGCCCGAGCTGCCGAAAGCGATCGCCATCGAGGGCGGCGGCTACATCGCCGTCGAGTTCGCCAACATCTTCCACGGCCTCGGCGTCGAGACCACGCTGATCTATCGCGGCAAGGAGATCCTCTCCCGCTTCGACATGGACCTGCGCCGCGCGCTGCACCGCGAGATGGAGAAGAAGGGCATCCGCATCGTCTGCCAGGCGGTCGCCCACGGCGTGAAGCGCTGCGAGGGCGGCCGGCTCGACCTGGTGCTGAGCACCGGCGAGGCGCTGCGCGTCGACCAGGTCATGCTCGCCATCGGCCGCACGCCCAACACCGACGGTCTTGGGCTGGAGAAGGCGGGCGTCGAGACCGGCCCGGTCGGCGAGATCATCGTCGACGCCCATTCCCGCACCAACGTGCCCAATATCTACGCGATCGGCGACGTCACCAACCGCCTGCAGCTCACGCCCGTCGCCATCCACGAGGCGATGTGCTTCGTCGACACCGTCTTCCGCGGCAGGCCGACGGCGCCCGACCTCGACTGCGTCGCGACCGCCGTGTTCTCGCAGCCGGAGATCGGCACTGTCGGCCTGTCGGAGGACGATGCCGGCAAGCGTTTCGCGGAGCTTGAGGTCTACCTCGCCATCTTCCGGCCGATGCGCCACACGTTGTCGGGCCGCGAGGAGAAGATGGTGATGAAGCTGGTGGTGGACGCCGCGAGCCGCCGCGTTCTCGGCGCCCACGTGCTCGGCCCCGACGCCGGCGAGATGGCGCAGCTCCTGGCGATCCCGATCAAGGCCGGCCTGACCAAGGACGACTTCGACCGCACCATGGCCGTGCACCCGACCGCAGCCGAGGAGCTGGTCACCATGTACACCCCAAGCTACCGCGTCCGCGACGGCGAGCGAGTCGGTTGAACGCCGGGTAAAACTTTATCGAAAATCGCCGCCTTCCACTTACTATTCTCGCGAACACGAGGTTAACGGGGACGATATAAGAGCCTCCCTTTGGGAAACCGGAGGGAGATGGCGATGGTACGCACCGATCTGCACGGATTTATCTATGGTTTGGTCGCCATCGGGCTTTTCATGGTGATGGCCGCGCACAACCACTGGGGCGTCGTCGTTCCCGCCGACGGCCGCTGGGACACGATCATCCTCTATGGGTTGAAAGGCGGTGGCATCTACACCGTCTTCTTCGCCATCGGTCACATCGCACTGACTTTTTCCGGCATCAGGCTGCTCGGCGCCTACATGGTTCTCGGCTCCGCCGCCGCCATGCTGACCTTCTGGCTCCTGCTTGCTCCCGATTCCATGGCGCGCATCGCCGGGGAAGGCACCGTCATCGCCACCTTCGCCATTCCCGCCGTGGTCGGGGCGATCGTCGGCTTCGCCTATCATCGGCGGGCCGGCTACGACCACGAGACCGACAGCCCCGATCTGCTCGCCCGCGTCCTGAACCGTGGCTCGGCCGCCGACGAAGACGTCCGTTCCAGTGTGTCGGCCGACCGGGCCCATGTCGTGGTCGGCAACGAAGAGTATTTCGACGGGCCGCTACAGGTCCGCACCTCCTTCGTGACGATGCTCATGGCGGCGTTCGGCGCGGCCTTCATCAACGTCGCCATCGCCACGGCCTTCCCCCTGCTCGGCGCCCTTTCGCGTGCCGGCACCAGGGATCCGGCCGCGATAGTGGACCAGATCGTCTCGATCTCGGGCTTCAGCGCATTCATGTTCCTGTCGTTCGCGACGACGATGGTGCTGCCCTTCGCGATCATGATGTATGTGGCGCATCAGGCCTTGCGCGCGATGGACAAGACATCGTTCCTCGCTTACGGCGTGGCCGGCTTGGTCGCGCCTGTCGCGGTGAGCGTGCTCACGCTCTTCATGGTCCCGATTCTCGGCTTCTACGCGGCGCTTCCTTCGGCGATTGCCATGATGCTCTATCGCAGGCTGGCCGGCGTCGAGCCGAAGGCCGTCAAGGAAGACGTCGAGGTTCGCGACAGGCGCAATCTGGTCGGCGCCGATCATGCCCGCCGCCGCTACGGCAGGATCATCGCCAACGATAGAAAGTAGGTTGCGCCGCCGGCGCCGCGGGCATCGGCAATTGCGAGAAGGCTTTCATCGCAGCCCTGCTTCCTGTAAGAAAGCGCATTCGACGCGCCGTGATCGCCGATCACGGCGCCTTCTTTGGTTGGAAGTACGGGTGCGAACATGACGAAGTGGTCTCCGAATTCCTGGCGCAACAAGCCCATCAGCCAGGTCCCGGCCTATCCGGACCTCGATGCGCTCGCCTTTACGGAGAAGCAGCTCGCCAGCTATCCGCCGCTCGTCTTCGCCGGCGAGGCGCGCAAGCTGAAGAAGCAGCTCGCCCAGGTGGCGGAAGGCCAGGCCTTCCTGCTGCAGGGCGGCGACTGCGCCGAGAGCTTCGCCGAACACGGCGCCGACAACATCCGCGACTTCTTCCGCGTCTTCCTGCAGATGGCGGTGGTGCTCACCTTCGCCGGCACGCAGCCGGTGGTGAAGGTCGGCCGCATCGCCGGCCAGTTCGCCAAGCCGCGCTCCTCCGACATCGAGGCCAAGGGCGACGTGTCGCTGCCGAGCTATCGCGGCGACATCATCAACGGCATCGACTTCGACGAGAAGTCGCGCACGCCCGATCCGGCGCGCCAGGAGATGGCCTACCGGCAGTCGGCCGCGACGCTGAACCTGCTGCGCGCCTTCGCGCAGGGCGGCTATGCCAGCCTCGAGAACGTCCACCGCTGGATGCTCGGCTTCGTCGCCGACAGCCCGCAGTCGGGCCGCTACCAGGAACTGGCCAACCGCATCTCCGAGACGATGGAGTTCATGCGCGCCGTCGGCATCACCTCGGACAGCAACGCGTCGCTGCGCGAGACCGATTTCTACACCAGCCACGAGGCGCTGCTGCTCGGCTACGAGGAGGCGCTGACGCGCGTCGATTCGACCTCGGGCGACTGGTATGCGACCTCCGGCCACATGATCTGGATCGGCGACCGCACGCGCCAGCCCGAGAATGCCCATGTCGAGTATTGCCGCGGCGTGAAGAACCCGCTCGGCCTGAAATGCGGCCCGTCGCTGACGGCCGACGGGCTGATCCGGCTCGCCGACATGCTCAACTCGGAGAACGAGCCCGGCCGGCTGACGCTGATCGCCCGCTTCGGCGCCGACAAGGTCGGCGAGCACCTGCCGCGGCTGGTCCGCGCCGTGCAGAAGGAAGGCCGCAAGGTCGTCTGGTCGTGCGACCCGATGCACGGCAACACCGTCACGGCGGCCGGCTACAAGACGCGGCCGTTCGACCGCATCCTCAAGGAGGTGCAG
>JAFKJY010000019.1 GCA_017305835.1 Hyphomicrobiales bacterium | reverse complement strand
TTCGCGGCGGACGCCGACACGGCCGGCGCGCTGCTCGCCGCGCGCGGCGACGACGTCTTCCTTTGCGATGCAGCCGATCTGGCACTGGAGCGGCAGGAAAGCATCGATCCGTTCCGCCGGCTCTTCTCGATCGCCAGCCGGCCCTGCGTGTCCATGGCCATCGCCGATGCCGCCGAAGCGCGCGGGGCGCTCGACGCCGCACTCGATCGCGGCGCGACCTTCGCCGCCGCCCAGCTCGTCGGCATCGCGCAGCGGGCGGTGGACCTCGCGGTCGCCTATGCCAAGGAGCGCCAGCAGTTCGGCAAGCCGATCGGCTCCTACCAGGCGGTGAAGCACCTGCTCGCCACGGCGCAGGTGAGGATCGAGTTCGCAAGGCCGGTCGTCTACGCGGCGGCCGCGCAGCTTGCGCAGGGCGACGTGTTCTCCCGCGCCCGCGTCTCGCACGCCAGGCTGGCGGCAGCGGAAGCGGCCGACCTCGCCTGCCGCACGGCCGTGCAGGTGCACGGCGCGATGGGCTATTCGTGGGAGGTCGACGTGCACTTCTTCCTGAAGCGCGCGCTGGCGCTCTCGTCCTGGTGGGGCGACGCCGTCTTCCACCGCCGGCGCGTGGCGGAGCGCGCCTTCGGCCGGCCGCTCGGGCCGGACACGACCTTCGCCGCCGAGGCGCGAGGCTAGAGCGGCTAGTCGATCCGGACGATGCGCGGCCCGCCGCCGGGGCGAATGCTTCCGCCCGGTCCCGATGGAGCGAGCGCGTGAAAATCCTGATCGTCGGCGGCACGGGCATGATCGGCGGCCACGCCGCGCTGCATCTCGCCGCTCTGGGCCACGACGTGACGCTCGCGGCGCGCAAGCCGGCCAATCCGGCGACGCCGATGGCCGCCTTCCCGACGCTGATCGGCGACTACGCGCAAGGCACGTTCGCGCAAGCCGACCTCGCGCCGTTCGAGGCGATCGTGTTCGCGGCCGGCAACGACATCCGCCACATAGGCAGGGACGTGGACGCCGCAGAGTTCTGGCGCGTCACCCAGATCGAGGGCGTGCCGAACTTCGCGAAGCTGGCGCGCGCGGCGGGGGTGAGGCGCTTCGTCCAGCTCGGCAGCTATTACCATCAGGCGATGCCGCATCTGGTGGCTACCGACGCCTATGTGCGGGCGCGGGCGCTGGCCGACGAAGGCGCGCGGGCTCTCGCCACGGCCGATTTCAACGTATCGACGCTCAACCCGCCCTCGATCGTCGGCGCCATCCCCGGCGTGCCGGCCAGGCGCTACGAGACGCTGACGGCCTGGGCGAAGGGCCTGCGGCCGGAGATAGGCGACTTCGCGCCGCCCGGCGGCACAAACTACATGTCGGTGCGCTCGCTGTGCGAGGCGATCGCCGGCGCGCTCGCCAACGCCGAAACGGGAAAGGCCTACCTGATCGGCGACGAGAACCTTTCGTACCGCGATTTCTTCCAGAAGTTCTTCGAGGCGGCCGGCAGCCCGCGCCGGCTCGTCGCCCTCGACCGGGAACACCCGCTGCTGCCCGACCGCTTCATCGTGCCGGGGCGCGGCAGCGTGCTTTCCTACGAGCCGGGCCAAGCCGAGACGGCGCTGCTCGGCTATCGCCGCAACGACATCGACCGCGCGGTGGCCGAGGTGGTCGCCGCGGTGGACGGCGGATGACCGGCCCGGCGGACGCGCCGGCGCTGAGGCGGCTGGCGGAAAGCTACGCGCTCGCCGCCGACCGGCGCGACGGGGCGCTGTTTGCCCGGCAGTTCACGCAGGACGGCGTGCTGGTCGCGCCGCGCGGCACCTTCACCGGCCGCGCGGAGCTTGCGACCGTGCCGGCGCTGCTCGACCGCTACGAGGCGACGTTCCATGCGGTGATGAACCAGGTGGCGGAATTCGACGGCGAGACGGCCGCGGCCCAGACCTACAGCATCGCGCGGCATTTCCTGCGCGACGGCTCCGGCCAGCGCCTCTGCTACGAGATGACGATCCGCTATCTCGACGGCTTCCGGCGCGAGGCCGGCGAATGGCTGATTTCGCGGCGCGAACTGGTGACGCTCGCGACCCGGACCTTCCCCGTCGACGACGAACCGCGCCGAGGCGCGGAGGAGGCCAGATGAGCGACGACATACTCGGCCTCGCCGGCAAGGTGGCGCTCGTCACCGGCGGCGGGGCGGGCATCGGCCGGGCAACGGTCGAGCTGTTCGCCCGCGCCGGCATGAGGGTCGCGGTGGCCGAGATAGACACGGCCCGCGCGGCGGAGGTGCGCGGCGCGTTGGCGGCGGCCGGCTCGGACGCCCTCGTCGTCGAGGCCGACGTGCGCGCGGAAGACGACGTGCGGCGGCTGATGGCGGAGGTCGAAGGCCGCTTCGGCCGGCTCGACGTGCTGGTCAACAATGTCGGCGACTATCTCGGCTACAAGAAGCCGTTCGAGCAGAGCACCGAGCAGGAATGGAACGAGCTCTACGCCGTCAACCTGCTGCACATGTTCCGGGTGACGCGCGCGGCGATCCCGCTGCTGCGGCGCGCGGGCGGCGGCTCGATCGTCAACGTCTCGACCATCGAGGCCTTCCGCGGCATCCCGCTGACGGTCGTCTATGCCGCCTTCAAGGCGGCGATCACCGGCTTCACGCAGAGCCTCGCGGTGGAGCTCGGCCGCGACGGCATCCGCGTCAACGCGGTGGCGCCGGAGACGACCAATTCGGCGCAGATCGTGGCGACGGCGCGGGTGCCGCCCGAGAACCGCGACCACATCGCCCGCTGGTTCCCGATCGGCCGCTTCGGCGAGGGCGCCGACACGGCGGGCGCGGTGCTGTTCCTCGCCTCCGAGCGGCTGTCGGGCTGGGTCACCGGCTCGACGATCCCGGTCGACGGCGGGGCGCTCGCGGCCGGCGCCTGGATGCGGCTCGCCGACGGCGGCTTCACCCACCTGCCGATCATCGTGGCCGACGGCTACACGCCGCGGCCGGAGGCAAGGTAGCCGGTCAACCGGCCTCCTCGTCGTCGTCGACGGCCTGCGCCTGCAGCTTTCGGGCGTGCTTCGGCGGGAAGCCGAAATGGGCGCGGAAGGCGGTGGTGAAGCTCGCCTGATGGCGGAAGCCGACCGCCTGCGCGATGGTCGAGATCGGCAGCTTCTCCGACACCAGCAGGTGCATGGCGCGGTCCATGCGGTGGCGGTTGCGGAAGTTGAAGATCGTGGTGCCGTAGAGGAACTTGAAGCCGCTCTTCAGCTTGGTCGAGTTGGTGCCGAGCGTGCGCGCGAGGCCGGGAATGGTGAGCGAGCCGGCGAAGTCGGTCGACAGGATCTCGCGGGCCCGCTCGAACATGGCGAGCTCGCGGGCGGTGAAGACCATCGCGTCCTCCGCCTCGCCGTTGGGCTGGTCGAACACGGCCGCGGTGGCGGACAGCAGTTGCAGGATGTAGCTCGCGGCCATGGCCAGGTCGCGCCGCTCGTCGAAGCCGATCTCGAACAGCCGCTGGAGCACGCCGAGGAAGTCGAGGTCGATCTTGCGCTCGCTGATCGAGATCGTGCCGGGAGCGGGATGCAGCAGCCTGTATCCGGTCGAGCCCTGCTCCAGCCCGAAGCCGAAGCTGTCTTCCAGCACCTTCGGCGTGGCGTAGAGGCTGACCATGCGGAACGAGCCGGGCTGGCAGGCGACCTCGTAGTTCAGGCCCTGCGCCTGCTGGCACGCGAGCAAAGTGACGCCGGCGGGAACCGTGCCCTCGGCCTCCTTCGGCAGCGACAGCTCGACCGGCGCCTCCAGCAGGAAGTGGAACTCTACCAGCCCTTCCGCGACCACGCGCTCGCGCCGCGGCACCGCGTAGTCGCAGTCGGTGATGACGGCGAAGACGTCGTCGCCGAGCGACAGGAAGCGCCAGTATCCCCGCCCCTCGCCTTCCGGCAGGTCGACGCGCACGTGGCTGATGCGCCAGCGGGGATCCTCGCGGGCGGGAAAGCGGGCGGCGTTCTGCGCGAAATGGCGGAAGACGGCCGCGACGGTGCCCTCGGGCCCGCCGAACATGGCGCGGAACAGGCCCTTCTCCTCGTCTGCGCCGTTCCCTGTCAGCGTCAAGGCCCGCAATGCTCCTCCGATCCGCCCGAGGCGGCCAGCATAAGTCATCGCAATTCCTGTGACGAGGGTCAGCCCTCCGGCTCCTTCCAGCGGCGCACCAGCCGGTTGTCGATGCCGAAGAGGTCGAGCACCCGGCCGACGGAATGGTCCACCATCTCGGCGACCGTCGCCGGACGGGCATAGAAGGCCGGCACGGGCGGGGCGACGATCGCCCCCATGTCGGAAAGCTGCGCCATGGTGCGCAGATGGCCGCCGTGCAGCGGCGTCTCGCGCACCATCAGCACGAGCCGGCGCCGCTCCTTGAGCACGACGTCGGCGGCGCGCGTCAGCAGGCCCGAGGTGACGCCCGTCGCGATCTCCGACATGGAGCGCACCGAGCAGGGCGCGACCACCATGCCGAGCGTGAGGAACGAGCCGGAGGAGATCGCCGCGCCGATGTCGGTCTGGCGATACCAGCGGCTGGCGAGTGCGCGCACCTGCGCGACCTTGAGGTCGGTCTCGTGCGCCAGCGTCACCTCCGCCGAGGGCGACATGACGAGGTGGGTCTCGACGCCCGCCTCGCGCAGCGCCTCCAGCATGCGCACGCCGTAGACGATGCCCGAGGCCCCGGAAATGCCGACGATGAGCCGGGTGGGGCTCAAAGCTCGGTCCTGACGTTCCAGAGCTCGGGGAAGAGCTCGGTATCGAGCATGCGGCGCAGATAGGTGACGCCGCCGGTGCCGCCGGTGCCGCGCTTGAAGCCGATGATGCGCTCGACCGTGGTGACGTGGTTGAAGCGCCAGCGGCGGAAATAGTCCTCGAAGTCGACCAGCTTCTCCGCCAGCTCGTAGAGCGGCCAGTGGCGCTGCGGGTCGGCATAGACCTGCCGCCACGCCTCGGTGACGGCCGGGTTCGGGCTGCGCTTCTCGCGCAGGTCGGCACGCGGCTCGCCGCCGACGTCGAAGCCCCTGCGCGCCAGAAGCGCGATCGCCTCGTCGTAGATCGAGGGCTGCGTCAGGATCGCCTCCAGCTCGGCGACGATCTCCGGGCGGTGCTCGTGCGGGCGCAGCATGGCGAGGTTGCGGTTGCCGGCCAGATACTCGATCGCCCGGTACTGCCACGACTGGAAGCCGGACGATTGGCCGAGCGAGGGGCGCATGACGGCATATTCGGACGGCGTCATGGTGCGCAGCACGTCCCAGGCATTGTTGAGCTGCTCGAAGATGCGGGCGACCCGCGTCAGCATCTTGAAGGCGGGCTGGAGGTCGTCGCCGCGGATGGCGCCGGCGGCCGAGCGCATCTCGAAGATGGCGAGCTTCATCCACAGCTCCGAGGTCTGGTGCTGGACGATGAACAGCAGCTCGTCATGGGCGCCGGAGAGCGGCGCCTGCGCCGTCAGAACCTTGTCGAGGTGAAGATAATCGCCATAGGACATCTTCTGCCGGAAGGACATCTCCGCCCCTTCGGTCGCCGGATCGTAGGTCGTGCTCACGTGACGGCTGCCTTCCTGTGGTAGTCGGGACGGTCCCAGAGGCCGTCGGCGAGGATATGGGCGAGGATGGAGACGGCGGCGTCGACGTCCCCCGTCGAGACGTAGAGCGGCGCGAAGCCGAAGCGCATCGCGTCGGGCGCGCGGAAATCGCCGATGACGCCGCGGGCGATGAGTGCCTGCATCACCGCATAGGCGTGCGGGTGGCGGAACGAGACCTGGCTGCCGCGCAGCGCCGGGTCGCGCGGGCTGGCGAGCTCCAGCCCCGGACAGGCCGCCTCGACCCCGTCGATGAAGCGCTGGCCAAGCTCCATGGAACGGCGCCGGACGTCGGCCATGTCGACGCCGTCCCAGACGTCGAGAGCGGCCTCCAGCGCGGTCAGCGCGATGACCGGCGGCGTGCCGACGCGCATGCGCTCGATGCCGGGCGCCGGCCGGTAGTCGAGGTCGAAGGCGAAGGGCCGCTCGTGGCCCATCCAGCCGGCGAGCGCGGGCCGGGCGCGGTCGGCATGGCGCGGCGCGACATAGATGAAGGCCGGCGCGCCGGGGCCGCCGTTGAGATATTTGTAGGTGCAGCCGACGGCGAAGTCGGCGTCGGCCCCGGCAAGGTCGACGTCGACGGCGCCGGCCGAATGGGCGAGATCCCAGACGGCGATGGCGCCGGCCTCGTGGGCGCGCGCCGTGATGGCCTTCATGTCGTGGCGGCGGCCGGTGCGGTAGTCGACCTCGGTGATCAGCGTGACGGCGACTGTCTCGTCGATCGCGGCCCCCACGGCCTCCGGCTCGACGATCCTGAGCTCGTGGCCGCGGCCGAGCGAAGCCAGCAGGCCCTGCGCGATGTAGAGGTCGGAGGGGAAGTTGCCGCTGTCGGACAGCACGACGCGGCGATCCGGGTTGAGGTCGAGCGCGGCCGAGAGCGCCTGGAACACCTTGATCGACAGCGTGTCGCCCATGACGACGGTGCCCGGCGCGGCGCCGATGAGCCTCGCGACCCGGTCGCCGACGCGGCGCGGCTGGTCGTACCAGCCGGCGCTGTTCCAGCCACGGATCAGCTCGACGCCCCACTCGCCGACCATCATGTCGCGCACCCGCGCCACCGCCGCGGCCGGCAGCGGCCCGAGCGAGTTGCCGTCGAGATAGATCACCCCCTCCGGCAGGTCGAACAGCTTCCGCGTCCGCGCAAAGTCCGTCATGGCCGGATCGCGGTCAGGCGGCGACGCTGCGGATGACGATCGCCTTCTTGCGCAGGAAGCGCAGGAAGCCGCCATAGCCGTAGCGGGTGCCGCCAAGGCCGGAGCAGCCGAACGCGGTCTTCTCCGCCTTCGCGCCGACGCCGCCCATCGTGTCGAAATCGTTGATCCACATACCGCCGGCATTGATGCGGCTGCCGACCTCGATGGCCTTCGCCTCGTCGCCGATCACGGCGGCGGAGAGGCCGAACTCGGTGTCGTTGGCGAGCGCCACCGCCTCGTCCTCGGTGTCGAAAGCCATGATCGGCACGATCGGGCCGAAGGTCTCGTCGCGCATCACCTTCATGTCCTGGGTGACGCCGGCCAGCACGGTCGGCTCGCACCAGAGGCCGCCGCCGCTCTCGACGATGCGGCCGCCGGTCAACACCTTCGCGCCCCTGGCGACCGCCTCGGCGATCTGGTCGCGCAGGATCTCTGCCTGGCGGGCGAAGATGATCGGGCCGAGCTCGCCCTGCCTGATGTCCTGACGGTTCATCTGCAGCGCCTGCATGCGCGCCACGATCCTGTCGGTCACGGCGTCATAGACGCCGCGCTGGACGTAGACGCGCTCGATGGCGCAGCAGAGCTGGCCGGAATTCTCGACGGCGCCGCGCACGACGATCTCGGCGGCGAAGTCGGGATCGGCGCTGTCCAGCACGACCGCCGGATCGCTGCCGCCCAGCTCGAGGAACACGGTCTTGAACTGCGAGGCGGCGCGCGCCTGCACCTTGCGGCCGGTGGGCACCGAGCCGGTGAAGACCAGCGTGTCGGTCAGGTCGACGATCCAGCCGCCGGTCTCGCCGTCGCCCTCGAACAGGTCGAGCACGTCGCGCAGGTATTCGACCTCGGCGATCGCGGCGCGGAAGGGCCGGATGAAGCGCGGCGTCACCTCGGACGGCTTGATGGCGACCGCACAGCCGGCGAGCAGCGCCGTGATGGCGTCGATCATGCACAGGATGAGCGGGTAGTTCCACGGCGAGACGATGCCGACCAGCTCGTAGGGGACGTACTGCTGGCGGAAGCGCAGCGTCGGGTCGGAGGAGCCGCCGGTCGCCTCGGCCATCGCTTCCGCCGCGGTGGCGCAGCGCATGCGGGTGATGCCCTTCAGGCCCTCGATCTCGTTGACCGACCAATCGTAGCGGCCGGTGTCGGCGCAGAGCGCATCGAGTATCGCCTGGTAGTTGCGGTCGACCGCGTCGCACAGCGCGATCATCGCTCTGGCCCGGCCCTCGATGCCCAGCGCCTGCCATGCCGCCTGCCCGGCACGCAGTTCGGCGCAGCGCTTCTCCAGCGCCGGCAGGTCGAGCGGCGTGATGGCGTAGTCGTCGGCTCCGGTGCGCGGATTGCGGATCGGGATGGTTCGTGTCATGGCGAGCCTCTCTGCTGTGCGGCGAAGATGCCCATCCGTCCCCGGCCCTGCAAAGAGGCGGCGCGGCCGGATTGCCGAAATCGAAAAACAAAGGACGCAGGCCCAAAAACACCCCCTGTCGGCCACGCCCGGCAGGCGCTTAACTGCTTCGAAACAAAGCGGAGAAAACGAGATGCGGTCCTTCATCGACGACCTGGCGGCGCGGGACGAGCTGGCCGTCGTGCGCAGGCCGGTCGCCCCCCGCCACCAGCTCGCCGCCGTGACCAAGGCGGTGCAGCGGGCCGGCGAGCAGGCCGTGCTGTTCGAGGCGGTCGAGGGCACCGCGATGCCGGTCGTCTCCAACCTCTACGGCAGCCACGAGCGGCTGTGCCGGCTGATCGGCGCCGGCGACAGGACGTTCTGCGAGCGCTGGATCGAGCTGACCGACGCCTGCATCGCCAGCCGCGACG
This sequence comes from Hyphomicrobiales bacterium, assembly GCA_017305835.1. Classification (GTDB taxonomy): domain Bacteria; phylum Pseudomonadota; class Alphaproteobacteria; order Rhizobiales; family Rhizobiaceae; genus RCIO01. Next base: position 8,213 of record JAFKJY010000019.1, on the reverse strand, counting down.
CGGACGTGCTGGAGCCGGCGCCGGCCTCCGTCGAGGCCGAGTTCGTGTCCGGGCGGCTGTCGGACCTGCCGGCGATCACCTATCACGCGCGCGACGCCGGCCCCTATTTCACCTCGGCCATCTTCCTGGCCAGGGAGCCGGACAGCGGCGTGCCCAACCTGTCGTTCCACCGATCGATGCAGGTCTCCGACGAGGAGCTCCGCGTGCGGCTGGGCTCCACCCACGACCTCGCGCGCTACCAGGCCAAGGCCGAGGCGCGCGGCGAGCCACTGGAGGCGGCGCTGATGCTCTCCTGCGGGCCGGAGATCTTCCTCGCCGCCTGCGCCTCGCTGCCCTACGAGGCGTCGGAACTGGTGATGGCCGCCAAGATCAAGGGCGGCAAGATCCTCATGCGCCGCTGCAAGACGATCGACCTCGAGGTTCCCGCCTCGGTCGACATCGTGGTGGAAGGCCGCTTCCTGCCCGGCGTGAAGCGGCCGGAAGGCCCGTTCGGCGAGTTCATGGGCAATTATGTCGAGGTCGGCGACAACCACGTCTTCGAGGTCAGCCATGTCAGCTACCGGCCCGGCGCGGTGTTCCACGCGCTGCTGTGCGGCTCGCCGGAAGACCTGCGGCCGCTGGAGGCGGTGACGGCGGCGCGCGTCTACCGCCACGTCTCGGCGCAGATCCCCGGCGTCATCGACGTCTGCTGCCGGCCCAACGTGATGATCTCGATCATCAAGATCAGGAAGGCCTATGAGGGCCACGGCAAGCACGCCATCCTCGCCGCGCTCGGCTCCTATCTCGACTACAACAAGGTGGTGATCGTGGTGGACGAGGACGTCGACATCTACGATCTCGACGACGTCATGTGGGCCTACATGACGCGCGGCCGCGCCGACACGCGGGCGATGATCCTCAACGACATCCCCGGCTTCTACCGCGACCCGCACAAGGACCATTGGGGCCGGCTGGCGATCGACGCCACCATGCCGTGGGGACGCGAGAAGGAGTTCGCGCGCAAGACCGTGGCCGGCGAGGACGCGATCGACCTGAGGGACTGGCTGGCCTGAAGCCGGGACGCCCTGCCGGCTAGGCCGAGAAGGCGGCGCGGCCCGAGCCCATCGGCACGTTCGGGTCGGGGATGGGGATCGCGTCGATCAGCGACTGGGTGAAGGCGTGCTGCGGGTTGCGCCAGATCTCCTGCGCCGGGCCTTCCTCGACGATCCTGCCCTGATACATCATGGCGACCCGGTCGGCGAAGTTCTCGACCAGCATCAGGTCGTGGGTGATGAACAGATAGCTCAGGCCCATGTCGCGCTGAAGCTCCCACAGGAGATTGATGATCTGCGCCTGCACCGAGACGTCGAGCGCCGACACCGGCTCGTCGCAGATCAGGACGGAAGGGCGCAGGGAGAGCGCACGCGCGATGCCGATGCGCTGGCGCTGGCCGCCGGAGAACTCGTGCGGGAAGCGGCGGCCCCAGTCGGGGCGCAGGCCGACCCGCTCCATCAGCTCCGACGTCTTGCGGCGGCGCTCGGCGGGCGTGCCGATCCCCTGCACGTCGAGCGGCTCGCGGATCAGGTCCTCCACCCGCCGGCGCGGGTTGAGCGAGGAGAACGGGTCCTGGAAGACGCACTGCATGCGCGGCCGGTAGCGGCGCGCCTCGCGGCGCGAGAGGCCGACGAGGTTGTCGCCGCCGAGCCTTATCTCGCCGGAATCCGGCTTCTGCAGGCCGAGGATGCAGCGCGCCAGCGTGGTCTTGCCGCAGCCGGATTCGCCGACCAGCGCGAGCGTCTCGCCCGGCGCGAGGTCGAGGCTGACGCCGCGCACGGCGTGAACGGTGCCGCGCGTGGTCTCGAAGCTGCAATGGAGGTCGCGGACGGACAGAAGCGCTGTCATGTCACCACCCCGGGCACGAGCTCGACGGTCTGCGGGAAATGGCAGGCGACGCGGCCGCCGAAGGCCGGATCGACGCTGGCGCAGACGTCGCCGGCGAAGGCGCAGCGCGGCCGGAAGCGGCAGCCGGACAGCAGCTCCGTCACCGACGGCACGACGCCGGGGATCTCGGTCAGCGGCGGCTCGCCGGCGCGGCGGCGGCCGGGCCGCGGCGTCGCGGCGAGCAGGCCGCGCGTATAGGGATGCTGCGGCGCGGCGAACAGCCCGGCCGTCGCCGCCTCCTCGACCTTGCGCCCGGCATACATCACCGCCACGCGGTCGGCCACCTGCGCGACGAGCCCGAGATTGTGGGTGATGAGCAGGATGGCGATGCCGAGGTCGCGCTGCAGCTCCTGCAGGAGCCGCATGATCTGCGCCTGCACGGTGACGTCGAGCGCGGTGGTCGGCTCGTCGGCGATCAGCAGGTCCGGGCGGCAGGCGAGCGCCATCGCGATGACCACGCGCTGCCGCTGCCCGCCGGAGAGGCGGTGCGGGTGCTCGCGCGCGATCTGGGCGGGGTCCGGCAGGCCGACCCGCGCCAGCAGGTCGACCACGCGCGCCATCGCGTCCGCCCGGCTCACCGCCTCATGCTCGAGGATCACCTCGGCGACCTGGTCGCCGATGGTGAAGACCGGATTGAGCGCGGCCATCGGCTCCTGGAACACCATGCCGATGCGGCGGCCGCGGATCCTGCGCATGGCCTCGTTGTCGGTGATCGGCAGGATCGCACCCTCGAACCGGATCGTACCGCCGCGCTTCTCCAGCCCGTCGGGCAGCAGACCCATGACGGAGAGCGAGGTGAGCGACTTGCCGCAGCCGGATTCGCCGACCACGGCGAGCGTCTCGCCGCGCTCGATCGTCAGCGACACGCCGCGCAGGATCTCGGCCGCCGCGTTGCTGCGGATGCCCACCCTGAGGTCGTCGATCTCGAGCAGCGGCGCAGCCATCACGCCTTCCTCTGCCGCAGGCGCGGGTTGAGCAGGTCGTTCAGCCCCTCGCCGACGAGGTTGAGCGCCAGCGCGGTGAGCAGCAGCGCGACGCCGGGGATGGCGATGATGTACCAGGCGTCGCGCAACTGGCTGCGGCCCATTCCGATCATCGTGCCCCAGGTCAGCACGTTCGGGTCGCCGAAGCCGAGGAAGGACAGCGCCGATTCCATCAGGATGGCGGTCGCCACCAGGATCGTCGACATGACGATGATGACCGGCGCGGCATTGGGCAGGATCTGGCGGAAGATGATGCGCAGGTCGCCCATGCCGGCGACGATGCAGCCGTGCACGTAGGCGCGGTCGCGCAGGACCAAGAACTCGCCGCGGACCAGGCGCGCGACCGCCGGCCACGAGACGATCGCCAGCGACACGATGATGACGCCGATCGAGGGGCCGAGCACGGCCACCACCACGATCGCCAGCATGAATTGCGGGATGGTCTGGAACAGTTCGGTGACGCGCATCAGCACGTCGTCGACCCAGCCGCCGTAGAAGCCGGCGAAGGCGCCGACCAGCACGCCGACGATCATGGCCACCGCGACCGAGGAGAAGCCGACCAGCAGCGAGACGCGCGAGCCGTAGAAGATGCCGGCGGCGATGTCGCGGCCGAGGCTGTCGGTGCCGAGCAGCGCGCCCTCGTACTCTCCCGGCCACATCAGCGGCGGCCCGACCATGTCGTAGGGGTCGCCGGGGAAGACGAAATTGGCGGTGAGCGCCATCAGGAACACGGCGGCCAGGAGCACGATGCCGAGCGCCATCGTCCAGTTGCGCAGGAGGGCGCGGGCGAAGCTCATCAGCGCAGCTCCACCGTCGGGTTGATGACGGCATAGAGCAGGTCGACGACGAGGTTGGCGAGGACCACGAAGATCGAGCTCAGCACGAGGATGGAGAGCAGCAGGTTCAGGTCGCGCTGGAACATCGCGTCGAACATCAGCCGGCCGATGCCGGGCCACGAGAACACCGTCTCGGTCAGCACGGCGCCGCCGAGAAAGCCGCCGACATTGGTGCCGACGACGGTGACCAGCGGCAGCACGGCGTTGCGCAGCGCGTGCACGTAGGAGATGCGGCGCTCGGAAATGCCCTTGGCGCGGGCGACGCGGATATATTCGAGGTTCAGCACCTCCAGCATGCCGGCGCGCAGCAGGCGCGTGTAGATGGCGAGGTAGAAGAAGGCCTGCGTCAGCGCCGGCAGGGCGAGGTGCCGGGCGACGTCGAGCACGCCGGCGAAGCCCTTGCTGGAGGCGGCAATGTCACGCATGCCGCCGGTCGGCGTCCAGCCGAGCTGGACGGAGAAGACGAGGATCATCATCAGGCCGATCCAGAAGGGCGGCGTCGCGTAGAGCAGCAGCGCCACCAGCGAGATCAGCCGATCCGGCAGGCGGTTGAAGTAGCGGGCGGCCGTCACGCCGAACAGGATGCCGATGCCGAGCGCCAGGACGACGCTGGTGACCATCAGAAGCAGGGTCGCCGGCAGGCGGTGGAAGATCAGGTGGGCAATGTCCTCGTTGTAGCGGAAGGAGTAGCCGAGATCGAGGCGGGCGATCCGCATCAGGAAGGATGCGAGTTGCTCCAGCAGCGGCCGGTCGAGGCCGAACTCGCGGCGCAGGTTGGCGAGGTATTCGGGGTCGGCGGTGCCAGACTCGCCCGCCAGCGCGTCGGCCGCGTCGCCCGGGGCAAGCTGCAGCAGGAAGAAGTTGATGATGGCGATGCCGAAGATCGTCACCACGGCGTGCAGCAGCCGCTTGCCGATGAACCGCATGGGAATTCGCCGCGCCGTGGCCGCCATCGCCTAACCTCTCGTCACGCCGGCAGGGCGGCCGCATCGGCCTCGGCCCAGACCTCATCGAGCCAGGTCAGTATATCGAAGACCGGAAGCCCGGTCGCGCGCGCAAGCGCCTCCCGGTACGGCGGCAGGTTGGTGCATTCGAGCACGATGGCGCGCAGGCCGGGATGGGCCGCCAGCAGCCGCCAGCCGGCCGCCACCACGTCCGCCTCGGCCCGCTGCGGGTCGAGCGGGACGTCGGGCGAGTTGGCGCGCAGGACGCGATGGAGCTCGTCGCCGTCCTCGAGGCCGACGACCGGGGTATCCGCCGGCGCGCCCGCCGCCTCGAGATGGGCGGGCGTGATGCCGGCGCTGTCCATCGCCATCACGCCGACCCGGCCGTATTCGGCGATGCGCCGCGGCAGTTGCAGCAGGGCCGACGCCGTCACCGGCACCGGGCTGCCCTGCCGCAGCCGGTCCTGGTGCAGCACCAGCACGCCGCAGGAGGTCGTGACGATGTCGGCGCCCTGCGCGGCGAGCCGGTCGCGGGCTGCGACGAAGGCGGAGGCGAGCGCCGGATCGCGCGCGTCGCCACCCATGACGCGCGCGACGGTGGCGTCTTCCACGACCTCCCGCAGCATGCGGCCGCGGAAGGTCTCGGGGTTCCCGATGTCGCCCGGCGGGCGCGGGAAGGCGGTGCGAAGCATGATCACCCCGACGGTCGGGAGACGCCGCGTGTCCGTCACTTGATGGTCAGCGTCGCGTAACGGCTGCGGACGCCTTCCGGCCCGGTGATGAAGTTCTCCACCCTGGCGTTGGCGACCGTGACGTAGATCGGGCGCGCCAGCGGCAGGATCGGCAGGTCGGCCATCGCGATCTGCTGGAAGCGCTTGAACAGGTCCGCCCGCTTGGCCGGATCCGGCTCGACGGCGGCCTTGGACAGCACCTCGTCCATCTCCGGGTTCTTGTAGCCCGAGGCGTTGACGAAGGGCGTGCCCTGCTTGATCGCGGCCGAGTGGTAGAAGCGCTGCGAGCCGATCGAGGGATCCGCCGTGACCGAGGCCGGGAACATCGAAATGTCGAAATTGTACTCGGCGTAGACCTGCTTGATGAAGGTCGGCACGTCCGCCGCCTGCAGGTCGAGGTCGACGCCGACCTTGCGGAACTGCTGGCGCAGGAACTGTCCGGCGCGGTCGTAGGTGTCGCCGGTCGCCGGCCAGATCAGCCGCAGCTTGAAGCGCATGCCGTCGGCGCCCTTGGGGAAGCCGGCCTCGTCGAGCAGCGCCTCGGCCTTGGCCGTGTCGAAGGCGTAGGACGGCACGTCGGCGGTGTAGAAATGCGGCAGCGTCTGCGGGATCGGGCCGGTGAGCTGCTCGGCAAGGCCGTACCAGACCGTCTTCATCATCATGTCGCGGTCGATGGCGTGCATCAGGGCCTGACGCACCTGCGGCTTGGCCAGATGCTCGTTGCGCAGGTTCAGCTCCAGCACGTCGAGGCTGTTGTTCATCTCGATGCCGCGGGTCTCGACCTTGAAGCCGGGGTTCTCCTGGAACCGCTTGACCTCGTTGAGCGGGATCGGGCCGTCGCCGCCCAGATGCAGCTCGCCGGCCTCGAAGGCGGCGACGCGCGCGGCCGGGTCGGAGTAGATGCGCACCACGAGCTTGTCGAGCAGCGGCTTGCCGGCGTCCCAGTAGTCGGGGTTCTTCTCCAGCACGATGTAGCTGCCGCGCTGCCACTCGACGAACTTGAACGGGCCGGTGCCGACCGGGGCGTTGTTGGCCGGGTTCTTCAGCACGTCGGTGCCTTCGTAGACGTGCTTCGGCAGCATCGGCGATTCCCAGCCGGCGAGCGCATACATCAGCGCCGGCGCGGGCTCGGAGAGCTTGAAGACGGCGGTCAGCGGATCCGGCGTCTCGACCGCGGTCACCTTGGCGAACACGCCGCGGCCGCGCGGATGGTGCTGCTTCAGGATCTCCATGATGGAGTAGGCGACGTCGGCCGAGGTGAAGGGCTTGCCGTCATGCCACTTCACGCCGTCGCGCAGCTTGAAGGAGATGGTGAGGCCGTCCGGCGCAACCTCCCAGGAGGTCGCCAGCTCGGGCTGCGGCTTGATGTCGAAATCGTAGCCGAGCAGGCCTTCCGTCATCTTGCCGGAGATCACCGCGACGGGCGAGGCGGTGTTGAAGGCGCTGAGCATCGCGTTCGGCTCGGGCGAGATGGTCATGACCAGCGTCTTGTCGTCGGCAAGCGCGGGCATGGAGCGCAGGAACGTCCCCGCGAAGATGGCGGAGGACCCCAGAAGGAGCAGATTGCGGCGGCTGAGGGTGGCGGCAGGCATCGTCGTTTCGTCGTTCATGGAAAATCCCCTGGCTGTGTTTTGCGCGCATTTCTTGGTTCTGACGGGCGCGGTCCATCGCATGGGACAAGTATCGGCAGGGTCCAGCGAACTTGGCTAGGGCCGGATTTTTTCAAGCCGTCATCGTTTTTTGGATTTCCGCCCATTCAGGCATGCGGGGCGTTTCGGGCCGCAATGAGAGGTTGCTCCCCCCGGCCGGCTTCCAGCATTACAAAGGCGGCAATATGGGGAATGCATGAGCGCACACGACATTGCACCGATGACGGGCGCCGCGCTGATGGCGGCGACCTTCGCAGGCTGGGATTGCGGGCCGGTCTTCCACGTGCCGGGCGAGGGCGTGCTGGAGGTGCTCGACGCGCTGGCCGCCGCCGGCCTGCCGCTGGTCTCGTGCCGGCATGAGGCCGGCATGGCCTACATGGCGCAGGCGGCGGGCCAGATCCGCGGCCGGCCGGGCATCTGCCTGGCGGGCCGGGCGCCGGGCGCGCTGAACGCGACGCTGGCGCTCCACACGGCCTATACCGACGCGGCCCCGATGATCCTGATCGTCGGCCAGCCGCCGGAGAAGCAGACCGGGCGGGAGCCGTTTCTGGCCAACGATTTCGCCCAGGCCTTCGCGCCGATGGCGAAATGGGTCGGGACCTGCACGGACGCCGCCCGCCTCCCCGAGCTTCTGTCGCGGGCATGGGCTACCGCGATGACGGGCCAGCGCGGCCCGGTCGTGCTGGCGGTCTCGGAAGACGTCTGGGGGCAGGAAACGACCGCCCGGCCGCTGCCGGCGCCGGCGATCCCGCAGCCGCAGGTGTCGGACCGCGAGGCGGCGGAGATCGCCGCGCTTGTCGCCGGCGCGGCGCGCCCGATCCTGATCGCCGGCGGCACGGGCTGGTCGGCGCAGGGCGTGGAGGCGCTGGCCGCGTTCGCGACCGCGACCGGACTTCCGGTCGCCACCTCCTACCGCCACCGCGACCTGATGCCGGCGCGGCATCCCTGCTTCGTCGGCGAGCTGGGGATCGGCGCCGATCCGGCGCTGCTGCGCGCCGTGGCGGAGGCGGACCTCGTCATCGTGGCGGGCATGCGGCTCGGGGAGATCAACACGTTCGGCGCGGCCGCCTTCGAGGGGTTCCGCCTGCTCGACGCGCCCGGGCCGGCGCAGACGCTCGTCCACATCCATCCCGACGCGACGGAGCTCAAC
>JAFKJY010000018.1 GCA_017305835.1 Hyphomicrobiales bacterium | reverse complement strand
GCCGCGGGAACCCGCCGCCGCCCGAGCCCGTTCTGCGTGACGACACCGTTCTGGGAAGGATCGACGGCGATGACCGGCACCGAAAGCGCACGCAAGCAGATGAAGCCGCCGAAGCACCCGGCTCCGCGCGAGGGCCGCGGCGCGCGCAACGACCATGCCGCGCCCAACCTGCCCAAGGAGGAGCTCGACAGGGAGCTCGACGAGGGCCTGAAGGAGACGTTCCCGGCGAGCGACCCGGTCGCGGTGGCGCAGACCACGGCCGCCGGCGCCGGCCGCCCGGCCGGCAGGACCAACCAGGCACCGCCGAAGACGCGCCGGCCCTGAGCCGGCCTTCAGCGTCCCGGCTGGGCCGCCTGCGCTGCGGCGTTCTGGCCGCGGCCGCGGCGCAGCAGCGTCGCGGCGAAGACGAGGATCCAGACGAGATAGGCCGCGAGCGTGACGCGCTCGGCCAGCCCCGACAGCGGCAGGCCGCGCTGCACGGACACGTAGGCGAAGGCGCCGCCGAGCAGCATCAGCAGCGCCGAGACGACCGAATAGGCGCGGAACCACGGCGCATTGCGCCCGAAGGCGAAGCCGGCGAGCAGGATCGCCGCCAGCAGGATCATCGCCGACAGCCCGACCAGCACCAGATGCATGATGCCGGGAAGCGTCACCTCGCCGCCCACCGGGTCCATCGGGAAGGCGGTGGTGATCATCAGCGCGACGATGCCGTAGGCGATCAGCAGCGCGCCCGACAGGTGCAGCGCGCCGTCGCGGTCGCCGGCCGTCTTCCAGATGCCGAAACCGAAGGCCGCGCTCAGCACGGCCGACAGCGAGAAGCCGATCTCGATCACCATCGGGTGCGGTGTGCCGCGCTGGGCGAGCGCGCTCACCGCCATGGCGATGTGCGAATATTGCGGCACCGCGGCGGCGCCGGCGATGACCGTCGCGAGATAGACGAGCGGCGCGACGATGCCGCACAGGAGCAGGAGCCTGGTCATGTGCTGGTCCGCCCCGCCGGCGGCTCCCGATGCGATGATCCCACACGCACCATGCGTCAGACCGGAGCCGTCTGCAACCTGACCGGGTGACGCAGGGCGCTGGCACACCCGTCGCGGGCTGCTGTTCCTGTCGCCGCCGCCGGGCTGGGGCTAGCTTGCCGCGAGCCGTTCCTCCGGGCGGCACGGAGGATACGCATGAGCGCCGCACCGCCCGCCGGCACGCATTACGACAGCGCCTATTCCTGGACGCGGCTGGCCATCTCCGTGCTGATCGCCACGATCGGCAATGTCGGCATGTGGTCGGTGGTGGTGGTGCTGCCGGCCGTGCAGGCCGAGTTCGGCGCCGGGCGCGGCGAGGCTTCGCTGCCCTACACGACGACGATGGTGGGCTTCGCCATCGGCAACCTGCTGATCGGCCGCTATGTCGACCGCTACGGCATGGCGCTGCCGCTGTCGATCGCCGGCGCGGCCAACGGCGTCGGCTTCGTGCTGGCCGGCATGTCGGGCAGCCTGTGGCTGTTCGCGCTGGCGCAGGGGCTGCTGATCGGCATCGGCACCGCCGCCAATTTCGGGCCGCTGCTCGCCGACATCTCGCACTGGTTCCAGCGCCGGCGCGGCTTCGCGGTGGCGGCCGCCGCCAGCGGCAACTACATCGCCGGCGCCGTCTGGCCGCCGCTGATGCAGCCCTTCCTCGACGGATATGGCTGGCGCACGACCTATGTCGGCATCGGCCTGTTCATCCTCGTCACCGTGGTGCCGCTGGCGCTGTTCCTGCGCCGGCCGCGGCCGGAGAGCGAGAGCGCCGGGGCCGGCGCGGCGATGCTCAAGCCGATGTCGCTGTCGCCGCGCGCGCTGCAGGCGCTGCTGATCCTCGCCGGGCTCGGCTGCTGCGTGGCCATGTCGATGCCGCAGGTCCACATCGTCGCCTATTGCGCCGACCTGGGCTACGGCGCGGCGCGCGGCGCCGAGATGCTGGCGCTGATGCTGGCCGGCGGCATCGTCAGCCGGCTGCTGTCGGGCTATGTCGCGGACCGCATCGGCGGCGTGCCGACGCTCCTGATCGGCTCGATCGCGCAGGGCCTGTCGCTCCTGTTCTACATCCCGTTCGACGGGCTCGCCTCGCTCTACGCCGTGTCGCTGCTGTTCGGGCTCAGCCAGGGCGGCATCGTGCCCTGCTACGCCATCATCGTGCGCGAATACTTCCCGGCCCGCGAGGCGGGGCAGCGCACCGGCCTCATCATCATGGCGACCATCGTCGGCATGGCGTTCGGCGGCTGGGTGTCGGGCTGGATCTACGACGCCACCGGCTCCTACCACGCCGCCTTCCTCAACGGCATCGCCTGGAACCTGCTCAACGTGACGACGATGCTGTTCGTGCTGTTCAGGACCGGCAGGCCGAAGGCGGGGATGGCGGCGGCCTAGAGCATTCCCAGCAAAAGTGCGATGCGGTTTTGCGTCAGAAAATGCGGCTAAAACAAATAGATAGAGCGGTTCTGCCGATTCCGCTGAAACCAGAGCCGCTCTAGGTGCTGCCGTGCAATCGCGCACCGGAATCGCGCGGCCGTTTACCCCCACCCCTGACCCCTTCCCACAGGGGGGAGGGTGACCTCGATACGGCGCTGTGGCGCGTAAACACAGGCGATTTTGTTGGAAGGGTGGTGACAGCGTCTCCCTCCCCCTTGTGGGGAGGGGTCAGGGGTGGGGGTATCCCGACACGCGACGGCCCGTCCTTCACTGGGTAAGGGTGAGGGGCAGCGCCGGCCTTTCGGCAGGCAATTCCCTCAGACCGCAGTGATGCCGCCGTCGGCGGCCAGCGTCTGGCCGGTCATGAAGGAGTTCTTCGGGTCGGCGGCGAACAGGATCACCTCGACGATCTCGTCGACCTCGGCCAGCCGGCGCATCGGCACGCCGCGCGTCAGGTCGGCCAGCGCCTGCGCGTGGTTCTCCTGCGACGCCTGCGCCAGCGTCGCCGTCACCATCGCGGTGCGCGCATAGGAGGGGCAGACGGCGTTCACGCGGATGCCCTTGGTCGCGTATTCGGCCGCGGCCGAGCGCGTCAGCCCGACCACGCCGTGCTTGGCGGCGGCGTAGACGGCCAGCTTCGGCGCGCCGGCGATGCCGGCCACGGACGCGATGTTGACGATCTGGCCGCTCTTGCCGCTCTCGCGGAACTGCCGCTCCATGGCGGGAAGCTGGTGCTTCAGCGCGTAGAAGACGCCCATCAGGTCGGTGTCGATGACGCGGCGGGCGACGTCGGAGGGCGTCTGCGGCAGCTTCGCCATGTCGTGCACGATGCCGGCATTGTTGACCGCGACGTCGAGCCGGCCGAAGCGGCCGAGCGCCAGCGCCACGAGGTCGGCCGACAGCGCCTCGTCGGAGACGTCGCCGGCGAGCAGGGCCGGCTCGCCCGTCAGCTCCGCGGCGAAGGCCGCGAGCCTGCCCATGTCGATGTCGGAGAGCACCAGCCGCGCGCCCTCGGCGGCGAAGCGGCGGGCGCAGGCCGAGCCGAAGCCGCCCGCGGCACCCGTGACCAGCACCGTCAGTCCCTCGAAGCGGCCCATCTCAGCCGTTCTCCCTGATCTTTTCCATGGCCTGCCCGGCGAGCAGCCGCACGGCGCCGCCATAGGTGCGCGCCTTCTCCGGGTTCGAGGCGTTGCCGTCCAGCGCCCGCTTGTAGACGCCCTGGCAGATGCCGGCCAGCCGGAAGAAGGAGAAGGCGAGGTAGAAGGTCCAGTTGTCGATCGGGCCGATGCCGCGCCGGCGGCAGTAGGCGTCGACATATTCGGCCTCGGTCGGGATGCCGAGGGCCTTGCGGTCGACGCCGCCCAGCCCCTTGAAGCCGGAATCGTGCGGCAGATACCACTGCATGCACTGGTAGGAGAGGTCGGCCAGCGGGTGGCCGAGCGTCGACAGCTCCCAGTCGAGCACGGCAACGACCTCCGGGCGATCGCGCGCGAACATCATGTTGTCCAGCCGGTAGTCGCCGTGGACGAGGCCGGAGGCGCCGTCGTCGGGCGGCATGTTCCTCTCCAGCCAGACGATCAGCTCCTCCATGTCGGCGACCCTGTCGGTCTCCGAGGCGCGGTACTGGCTCAGCCAGCGCGCATATTGCCGCTCGAAATAGCTGCCCGGCCGGCCGAAATCGGCGAGCCCGACGGCCGCGACGTCGACGTCGTGCAGGGCCGCCAGCGTCTGGTTCATCGCGTCGTAGATCGCCGTGCGCTCGGCGTTCGAGCCGGCCTCCGAAAGCGCCGGGTCCCACAGCACCCGGCCGTCGACGAAGCCCATCACGTAGAACATGCGGCCGATCGGCGAGGCCTCGCCCTCAGGCGACAGGTGCAGCATCCGCGGCACCGGCACGGCGGTGGCGGCGAGCGCCTTCATCACCCTGTATTCGCGGTCGACCTGGTGGGCGGACCTGAGCAGTTGCCCGGGCGGCTTGGCGCGCAGCACGTAGCGGCCGCTGCGGGCGGTCAGCATGTAGGTCGGGTTGGACTGGCCGGCGTTGAACTTGACGACCTTCTCGAGGCCGTGGAAGCCCTCGACATGGGCTTCGAGATAGGGTCCGAGCGCCGCTTCGTCCAGCGCGTTGGGGTCTTCGCTCACAGGCGGCTCCTCTCGGGGTCGACCTTCGACAGAGTCAGCCAGGTCAGCGTCATCGCCGGCTTGGCCATGCCTTCGATCTCCATCGTGACGTCGTAGGTGAACTGGATCCAGCCGGTCGACCGGACCGAGATGCTGCCTAGCACGAACACGGCGCGGATGCGCGAGCCGCTGCGCACGGGCGCGGCGAAACGCAGCTTCTCGAAGCCCTGGTTGACGCCGAGCTCCTGGTGCTCCAGCGGCGGCAGCGTCTCGTAGGCCATCGCCGACAGCAGCGACAGCGTCAGGAAGCCGTGCGCGATGGTGCCGCCGAAGGGGGTGGCGGCGGCGCGCTCGGGATCGACATGGATGAACTGGTGGTCGTCGGTGGCGTCGGCGAAGCGGTCGATCATCTCCTGCGTCACCGTGCGCCACGGCGACGCCTGCGGCTCGCCGATCCGGGCGCGGAACGCGTCCAGCGGGATCGGCTCGAGGGCGAAGGTGGACATGGACGGACCTACTTGAACAGGCGCATTCCGTGCTGCACCGACTGGCCGCCGTCGAGCGGCAGGATGGCGCCGGTGACGTAGGAGCCGCCGCGGCCGCACAGGAACAGCGTGGCACCCGCTATGTCCTCGGGCCGGCCGATGCGGCCGAGCGGCACGCGTGCGCCGATCTGGGCGGCCTGCTCCTCCGTCCCGGTGGCGAACGCCGTCATGCGGCTCTGGAAGGGGCCGGGCGCGAAGGCGTTGACGGTGATGTTGCGGCCGGCGAGCTCGTGCGCGAGCGTCTTCGTCAGGTGGTGCACGGCCGCCTTCGAGGCGGTGTAGGAATAGGCCCCGTCGGCGAGCGGCTGGGTTCCCATGATCGAGCCGAGATTGATGATGCGGGCCGGGTCGTCGGCGCTGCCGGCCGCCTCGATCAGCGGCAGCAGTTCGCGCGTCAGGTGGAACAGGCCGGTGACGTTGACGTCGAGTACGCGCGCCCAGGCCTTGTAGGGAAAGCTCTCCAGCTCGGCGCCCCAGGTCAGGCCGGCATTGTTGATGAGGATGTGCAGGCTGCCGGTGCGGGCGCGCACCTCGGCGACCAGCGCGGCGATGCCGTCCTCGGAGCCGACGTCGCCGCGGAAGCCTTCCGCGCTGCCGGGGCCGCCGGCGGCGTTGATCTCGGCGGCCACGGCCTCGCAGGCGTCGGCCCGGCGCGAGCAGATCAGCACGCGGGCGCCGGCGCGCGCCAGCGCGGTCGCCGCCATCAGGCCGATGCCGCTCGCCGCGCCGGTGACCAGCGCCACCTTGCCCTCGACCGAGAAGAGTTCGTCCAGATAGGCCATTTTTCCTCCCCGCCCGCCAGCGTCCCGGCGGCGGCCGTCACGTTGACAACATACCCGGTAGTATGTTCATCATTGCCCTGCCCGTAAAGAGCGCCGTACCGGATTGGGGAAAACAGGCGCCGGACATCGTGGCAGGGGGAGGAGCGACGCGGCATGGCCAATGGCGTCCGCGACCAGGTCCTGGAGGATTCGCGTGCCGACATCCTGCGCGCTGCCGCCGCCTGCTTCATGGAGCGCGGCTATGCCGCCACCTCGATCGACGACGTCGCGCGCCGCCTCGGCGCCACCAAGGGCCGCATCTACCATCATTTCCATTCCAAGACGGACCTCTTCGCCGAGGTCTTCCGCATGGGCATGGACCTCAACTACGAGGCTGTCGAGCCCTTCGTCCACCGCGAAGGCCCGGCGCTGCCGCGCTGGCGCTCCATGGCGATGGCGCACGTCATGCAGATGATCCTGACCAAGCCGTTCCAGCGCGCGGTGTGGATCGGGGTGGAGATGCACCTGCGCGGCGCCACCACGCCCGAGCAGCGCGACGTCTTCAACAAGCTGATCGCGTACCGCTCCGACTACGGCCGGCTGTTCCGCGCCACGCTTCTGCAGGGGCGCGACGAGGGCGTGTTCGACTTCGACGACCTCTCGATCACCAACCAGCTCATGTTCATGACGCTGAACTCGCCGATCTTCTGGTACACGGAGCGGCCGGGCGAGACCCGCGCCGACACCGAGGCCGTGGCCGGGCAGGTGGTCGACTATGCGCTGGGCGGCCTCATGGGAACCAGGGAAGCAGAAGGATGAGCGGCATGGATCTCGGCATGACGGAGCGGCTGAAGCCGATCCACGAAAAGGTCTCGCGCATGGTGCGCGACGAGATCATGCCGCTCGACGGGGAATACGAGGCCGAGATCGGCCGCGAGGGCGACCGCTGGGCGCTGACGGCGCGCCAGAGCGAGATCCTCGACGGGCTGAAGGCGAAGGCGCGCGAGCGCGGCCTGTGGAACTTCTGGCTGACCGATTCGAAGCGCGGCTACGGGCTGACCACGGTCGAATACGCCTATCTCGCCGAGGAGATGGGCAAAGCCCGGCTGGGTGCGGAGGTGTTCAACTGCTCGGCCCCCGACACCGGCAACATGGAGGTGCTGGAGCGCTACGGCACGGCGGCGCAGAAGAAGGAATGGCTGGAGCCGCTGCTCGAGGGCAGGATCCGCTCGGCCTATCTGATGACCGAGCCGGACGTCGCCTCTTCGGACGCCACCAACATCGCCATGAGCTGCGTGCGCGACGGCGACCACTACGTGCTGAACGGCGAGAAATGGTGGTCGTCGGGCGCGGGCGACCTGCGCTGCAAGATCTACATCGTCATGGTGCGCACCGCCGACGACGGCCCGAAGCACCGCCGCCACTCGATGATCCTGGTGCCGGCCGCCACGCCGGGCATCACCAAGCTCAGGGCCATGCAGGTCTATGGCGAGGACGACGCGCCGCACGGCCACCTGCACCTGAAGTTCGAGAACGTGCGCGTGCCCGCCGACGCGATGATCCTCGGCGAGGGGCGCGGCTTCGAGATCGCGCAGGGCCGCCTCGGGCCGGGCCGCATCCACCACTGCATGCGCGCCATCGGCCAGGCCGAGATGGCGCTGGAGCTGATGTGCCGGCGCGCCATGCGGCGCGAGGCGTTCGGCCAGCCGCTGGCCAAGCTCGGCGCCAACTACGACATCATCGCCGAGTGCCGCATGGAGATCGAGCAGGCCCGCCTGCTCTGCCTCAAGGCGGCGTGGATGATGGACCAGGGCGACGCGCGCGCGGCCGCCCCATGGATCAGCCAGATCAAGGTGGTGGCGCCGCGCGTGGCGCTCAAGGTCACCGACGAGGCGATCCAGATGTATGGCGGGCAGGGCATCAGCCAGGACACGCCGCTGGCGCGCCAGTGGACGCATCTGCGCACGCTCAGGCTCGCCGACGGCCCCGACGCGGTCCACCGCCGCCAGGTCGCCCGCACCGAGCTGGCGAAGTTCACGCAGGAGCAGGTGTGATGACGTTGCTCTCCACGATCCTACCCCCACCCCTCACCCCTCCCCACAGGGGGGAGGGGGATTTTGCCTGCCCTGCGCTCAGGCACGAGAATCCATTGAGCTTGGGGCGTCCGCTGGCGACCCCCTCCCCCCTGTGGGGAGGGGTGAGGGGTGGGGGTTTCCCTGGCGCGAGGTGTCCGGCATGAAGGCCGTCATCGCCCGCGATTTCGCGCCGCTGGAGGCGCTCGAATATGGCGACTGGCCGGAGCCGGTCGCCGGCCCGCGCGACATCGTCGTCGAGGCCGAGGCGATCGGCGTCAACTATCCCGACGGGCTCTTGGTGCAGGGCCTCTACCAGTCGCGTCCGCCGGTGCCCTTCGTGCCGGGCATGGAGGTGGCCGGCCGGGTCGTCGCCGCCGGCGCCGAGGTGCGCGACCCGAAGGTCGGCGACCGGGTCGCGGCGGTGTCGACGCTGGGCGGCTATGCCGAGCGCGCGGTCGTGCCCGCGGCGGCCGCGATGAAGCTGCCCGACGGCATGCCGGCGGCGGATGCCTGCGCGCTGCTGTGCGGCTACGGCACCTCGCACTATGCGCTGAAGCAGCGCGGCCAGCTCAGGGCGGGCGAGACGCTGTGCGTGCTCGGCGCCTCGGGGCTCACCGGGCTCGCCGCGGTGCAGATCGGCAAGGCGATGGGCGCGAAGGTGATCGCCGTCGCCTCCAGCCCGGCCAAGCAGGAGGTCGCGCGGCAGGCGGGCGCCGACGTCGTGCTCGGCTACGACAACCTCAAGGACACGCTCAAGGAAGCCACCGGCGGCAACGGCGTCGACGTCGCCTTCGATCCGGTCGGCGGCGAGGCCTTCGACGCGCTGTCGCGCTCGATGGCGTGGAACGGCAGGCTGCTGGTGATCGGCTTCGCCTCGGGCACGATCCCGAAGTTCCCGGTCAACCTGTCTCTGGTCAAGGGCTATAGCCTTGTGGGAGTGTTCTGGGGCACCTTCACGAAGAAGGAGCCGAAGGTCTACGCCGACAACATGCGCGAGCTGGTCGGCTGGTACATGGAGGGCAAGGTCAGGCCGGTCATCGAGGGCGAGTACAGGCTCGCCGAAGCGGCGCAGGTGCTGAAACGCGTGCTCGGGCGCGGCGCGTCCGGCAAGCTTGTGCTGGTGCCGTGAGGAGGCCCGCGCGATGAACCTTCCGGCGACCATGAAGGCCCTCGTCCTGACGCAGGACGGCTATGCGCGCGCCCATTCCGGCACCGTGCTGGAGGCGATGGAACCCTATGTCGCGCTGGCCGAGCTCGCCGTCCCGGCGCCCGGCCCGAGCCAGGTGCTCATCAAGGTGTCGCTCGCCTCGATCAACCCGTCCGACGTGATGTTCGTCAAGGGGCTCTACGGCCGGCCACGCACCAAGGGCCAGCCGGCGGGCTTCGAGGGCGTCGGGAAGGTCGTGGCCACCGGCGGCGAGGCGGCGGCCGCAGCGCTCGCCGGCAAGCGTGTCGCCTTCTCCGCCGGGCAGGCGGGCTGGGGAAGCTGGGGCGAGTACGCGGCGGTCGAGGCCGCCGGCTGCATTCCGCTCCCCGAGGGCATGCGCGACGAGGACGGCGCGGCGATGATCGTCAATCCGCTGACGGCACTCGCCATGTTCGACATCGTGCGCGAGGAGGGCGAGAAGTCGTTCATCCTCACGGCCGGCGCCAGCCAGCTTTCCAAGCTGATGATCGGCATCGCCCGCGACGAGGGTTTCCGTCCGATCGCCGTCGTGCGCCGCGACGACCAGATCCCGCTGCTGACCGAGCTCGGCGCGGCGCATGTGGTCAATGCCGAGGCTCCCGGCTTCCCTCAACGAATGGCTGAGTTGTGCCGCGCCGAAAGACCGCGCATCCTGCTCGACGCGGTGACCGGGCCGCAGGCGGGAACGATCTTCAACGCCATGGGGCGCGGCGCGCGCTGGATCGTCTACGGACGCATGGACGCCTCCGCCACGACGATCCCCGAGCCGGGGCAACTGATCTTCATGCGCAAGAGGATCGAGGGCTTCTGGCTGACGGACTGGCGCGTCAACGGCTCCGCCGAGAAATGGAAGGCGGCGGTGACGGAGGCGCAGAAGAGGTTTCTGGATGGGCGGTGGCGGACCGACGTGACGGCCGTCGTCCCGCTCGGCGAGGCAATGCGACGCGTGCCCGAGGAGCTCGCGAAGCCGAACGGAAAGGTTTTCATCGCGCCCTGAACCCGAAGGGCGCCGGTCCGTTTGGGGACGGACCGCGAAGGGTTCACCGGCCGACGCGGCGAAGATCGCGCGGCGAAAATGGGAGGAGAACGTCTTGGACGTTTTGCAGCTTGTCGTCAGCGGGCTTGCGAACGGCTGTGTCTACGGCCTGATCGCGCTCGGCTTCGTGCTGATCTACAAGGCGACCGAAGCGGTCAATTTCGCGCAGGGCGACTTCATGATGCTCGGTGCGTTCGTCTGCCTCGGGCTGACCAACGCGCAGTTCCTCGGCCTGCCCTTCTGGCTGGCGGCGCCGCTGGCGATCCTGATCATGGGCGCCTTCGGCTACGGGCTGGAGGTGGTGGTCATCCGCCGCATGTTCGGCCAGCCGCAGGTCGCTGTCGTCATCCTCACCATCGCGCTCGGCTTCGTGCTGCGCTTCGTCGCGGGCCTGATCTGGGGCAACCAGCCGGTGTCGCTGGAATCCCCCATCGCCGGCCGGGACGTGCGCTTCGGCGGGGTGGTGCTCGGGCTCGACGAGGTGATGGTGATCTCCGTCACGGTGCTGCTCACCGTGCTGCTCTACTTCTACTTCAACCGGACGCGGCTCGGCGTGGCCATGCAGGCCGCCTCGCAGAACCAGCTCGCCGCCTACTACATGGGCATCCCGGTCAAGCGGCTGAACTCGCTGGTGTGGGCGCTGTCGGGCATGGTGGCGGCGGTCGCCGGCATCCTGTTCGCCTCCAAGGGCTCGATCGAGCCGTCGATCGGCCTGCTCGGCATCAAGGCCTTCGCGGCGGCCGTCATCGGCGGCTTCGGCTCGCTGCCGGGCGCGCTGCTCGGCGGCATCATCATCGGGCTGATCGAGCCGTTCTCGGCGCGCTACATCGCCGCCGGCTATTCGCAGGTGATGGCCTACCTGCTGCTGTTCCTGATCCTCGTGTTCCGGCCGCACGGGATCCTTGCCCAGATCCACTCGAAGAAGGTCTGAGCGATGAGAACCGTCTTCAAGACATCCTACGACGCCGACATCAACCTGTTCCGCCACCGGGCGCAGGCGGGCTGGTACGCGCTGCTGGCGCTGTTGGCGGTGCTGCTGCCGTGGCTCGTCAACGTGTTCTGGCTGGGCGAGGCCACCAACATGCTGATCTGGGCGATCGCCGGCATGGGGCTGATGGTGCTGGTCGGCCAGACCGGGCAGGCGAGCCTCGGCCACGCCGCCTTCCTCGCCGTCGGCTGCTACGCCAACGTGCTCTACCAGCAGAAGCTCGGCCTGCCCTTCATCCTGTCCTTCCCGCTCGGCGGGCTGACGGCGGCGCTCGCCGGCGTGCTGGTGGCGATCCCGACGGCGCGGCTGCACGGGCTCTACCTCGCCATCGCCACGCTGGCGATCTCGATCCTCGTCGACGACCTGATCGTGCTGTCGGCGCCGCTCACCAACGGCGTCCAGGGCCTCTACGCCCCGCCGATCTCGATCTTCGGGCTGACGATCGACCGCTACGGCAATCCCTACCTGTTCTACTGGGTGGTGCTGGTGGTGGCGGTGCTGGTGGTGCTCCTCTACCGAAACATCCTGCGCACGCCGCTCGGCCGCGCCTTCGCCGCGGTGCGCGACTCGGAAGTCTCGGCCAAGGCGATGGGCGTCAACGTGGCGAAGGCCAAGGCGGTGTCGTTCGGCATCTCGGCCGGCATCACCGGGCTCGCCGGCGCGCTGATGGGCCATTTCGCCGGCATCTTCAACAACGAGACCTTCAACCTGCTGATCTCGATCCAGCTCCTGCTGATGATCGTCATCGGCGGGCTGGGCTCGATCCACGGCGCCTTCTTCGGCGCCATCGTCGTCGCCATCCTGCCGCAGGCGATCGCGCTCGCACGCGACGCGGTGACTGGCGCGCTCGGCGTGAGCTCGATCGCCATCCCGGGCCTCGAGACGGCGATCTTCGGCGCTATCCTGATCGTCTTCATCCTGTTCGAGCCGGCCGGCATCTACGGGCGCTGGGTCAAGATCCGCACCTATTTCGAGCTGTTCCCCTTCTACCGGCGCGACATGTTCCGGCGCCAGCGCAGCTATCTCAGGACGGAGCGGATGCGATGACGGCCCTGCTCGAACTGGAAGAGGTCACGCTGCGCTTCGGCGGCGTCACCGCCGTCGACAAGGTCTCGTTCTCGGTCGAGGAGGGCGAGGTGTTCGCGCTGGTCGGGCCGAACGGGGCCGGCAAGTCGACGCTGTTCAACCTCGTCTCGCGCTTCTACGACCCGGCCGAGGGCGACATCCGCTTCCGCGGCGAGAGCATCCTGAAGCGCGCTCCGCACGAGATCGCGCGGCTCGGCATCGCCCGCACCTTCCAGAACATCGAGCTGTTCGAGCAGGCGACGGTGCTGCAGAACCTGCTCGTCGGGCGCCAGCGCCACCGCCGCGGCAACCTCGTCTCGGAGATGCTGTTCACGCCCTTCGTTCGGGCCGAGGAGCGGCGCCACCGCGAGGCGGTCGAGAAGGTCATCGACTTCCTCGACCTGCAGGCCCATCGCGAGCAGTACATCGCCGGCCTGCCCTACGGCGTGCGCAAGGTCGTCGAGCTCGGCCGCGCGCTGGCCATCGAGCCGACGCTGCTCCTGCTCGACGAGCCGGCGTCCGGCCTGTCGGTCGAGGAGACGCAGGACGTCGCCTTCTGGATCGAGGACATCAAGACGCAGATGGGCATCACCGTGCTGATGGTCGAGCACGACATGCACCTCGTCGCCTCGGTCTGCGACCGCGTGCTGGCGCTGGCCGACGGCAAGATGCTGGCGCTCGGCACGCCGCGCGAGGTGCAGGGCCATCCCAGGGTCATCGAGGCCTATATCGGCGCCCATGGCAGGTCGAAGGTGATGGCATGACGCTGACGCAGGAAAGGATCGTGCTGGGCGCGGCCGACGCCGTTCTGTCGGTGCGCAACCTGGAGACCTATTACGGGCCGATCATGGCGATCCGCGGCGTCAGCCTCGACGTGCGCGACGGCCAGATCGTCACCGTGCTCGGCGCCAACGGCGCCGGCAAGACGACGCTCTTGAAGACCATTTCCGGCGTCATGGAGCCGGAGAAGGGCGAGATCCTCTACAACGGCCGCGACATCGCCGGCGCCGAGCCCGATGAAGTCGTCCGCGCCGGCATCGTGCACGTGCCGGAGGGCCGCGAGGTGTTCCCGCTGCTCACGGTGGAGGAGAACCTTGCCATGGGCGCCTACACCCGCCGCGATGCGGCGAGCGTGCGCGACGACCAGGAGATGGTGTTCTCCTACTTCCCGATCCTCAAGGAGCGGCGCCGGCAGGCGGCCGGCACGCTGTCGGGCGGCCAGCAGCAGATGCTGGCGATCGGCCGCGGGCTGATGGCGCGGCCGAAGCTGATGCTGCTCGACGAGCCGAGCCTCGGCCTGTCGCCGCTGCTGGTTTCGGAGATCTTCGACATCATCGGCCGCCTCAACCGCGAGCAGAAGGTGACGATGATGCTCGTCGAGCAGAACGCCGTCGTGGCGCTCGACGTCGCCGACTACGGCTACGTGATGGAGCTCGGCCGCATCGTCATGGCCGACGAGGCGCAGCGGCTGCTGGAATCGAAGGACGTCCAGGAGTTCTACCTCGGCGTGAAGGAAGAGACGCAGCGCGGCCAGAAGCGCTGGAAGCAGAAGAAGACGTGGCGATAGGGAGGTGGACGCAATGACGATCGCGGAAAAACTGCCCGCCATGCAGACGCTCGGCGGCCACAGCTTCAACGCCGAGCTCGACACGACGGCGCCGCTCTATTTCGACGGCTGCGACACGCTGCCCAAGCTGTTCCGGCGGAACTGCGAGAAATACGGCGCGCGCATCGCCCACCGCGAGAAGGATTTCGGCATCTGGCTCGCCT
This sequence comes from Hyphomicrobiales bacterium, assembly GCA_017305835.1. GTDB lineage: Bacteria > Pseudomonadota > Alphaproteobacteria > Rhizobiales > Rhizobiaceae > RCIO01. Next base: position 3,101 of record JAFKJY010000018.1, on the reverse strand, counting down.
ATTCGTGGACCGACTTCTACGAGCACGCCCGCCTCATCGGGCTGGGCCTGCTGGCGCTCGGGCTGAAGCGCGGCGAGGTCGTGTCGATCCTGTCGGAGGACAACAAGGAGTGGATCTACACCGACCTCGGCGTCCAGTGCGTCGGCGGCGTGCCGTCCGGCGTCTACACGACGGATTCGGCCGCGCAGCTCCGCTACCTCGTCAACGATTCCGACAGCCGCTTCCTGTTCGTCGAGAACGACGAGCAGCTCGACAAGTTCCTGTCGGTACGCGGCGAGATGCCGGGGCTGGCGAAGGTCATCGTGCTCGACACGGAAGGGCTGCACGGCTTCCGCGACGAGCAGGTGATCTTCCTCGACGAGCTCTACCGGCTCGGCCAGGCCTTCCTGAAGGACAACCCGAAACGCTTCGAGGAGGAGATCGCCCGCTCGCAGCCGGGCGACACGGCGCTGCTCGTCTACACGTCCGGCACGACGGGCCCGCCCAAGGGCGCGATGATCAGCCAGGACAACGTCATCGCCTCGGTGATCGGCGCGGCGCTGACGCTGCCGGTCGGCGAGGCCGACGAGCAGGTCTGCTTCCTGCCGCTCTGCCACATCCTCGAACGGCTGATCTCGGTGTTCATCCCGGTCGGCTTCGGCTCCACCGTCAATTTCGCCGAGAGCCCGGAGACGGTGTTCGACAACGTCCGCGAGGTCAGCCCGCACGTCTTCACCGCCGTGCCGCGCGTGTGGGAGAAGATCTATTCGCGCGTCTCGATCATGGCCGGCGAGGCGACGCTTCTCGGCCGGCTCGCCTACCGCTTCGCCATCGGCGCCGGCATGAAGCGGGTGGCCGCACTGGAGGCCGGCCGCCAGCCCTCGCTCGGCAGCCGGCTCGCCTATGCGATCGCCGACTTCGCCGTGCTGAGGAACATGCGCCGCATGCTCGGCTTCGAGCGGCTGCGGCGCGGCACGACGGGCGCGGCGCCGATCTCGCCCGACCTGCTGCGCTGGTTCGACGCCATCGGCGTGACGGTGCTGGAAGGCTACGGCATGACCGAGAGCTCGGGCGTCATCTCGGTCAACCTGATCGAGGACCACAAGACCGGCAGCGTCGGCAAGGTGGTGCCGGGCGGGGCGGTGCGCATCGCGCCCGACGGCGAGATCCAGTATCGCGGCCGCAACGTCTTCAAGGGCTACTGGAACAAGCCGGACAAGACCGCCGAGACGATGTCGGCCGACGGCTGGCTCAAGACCGGCGACGTCGGCCGGCTGGACAACCAGGGCTACCTGACGATCACCGGCCGCGCCAAGGACATCATCATCACCGCCGGCGGCAAGAACATCACGCCGGCCGAGATCGAGAACCGGCTGAAGTTCTCGCCCTACATTGCCGACGCGGTGGTGATCGGCGACCAGCGCAAGTTCCTGACCTGCCTGATCATGATCGACCAGGAGAACGTCGAGAAGTTCGCGCAGGACCGGCGCGTGCCGTTCAACAACTTCAAGTCGCTGTGCGCGGCCCGCGAGGTGCGCGAGCTGATCGCAGCAATCGTGGAGGAGACAAACAAGGAGTTCGCCAGAGTCGAGCAGATCAAGGATTTCCGCTTGATCGATGTGCTGCTGACCCCCGAGGACGAGGAGCTGACAGCCACGATGAAGCTGAAGCGCAGCTTCGTGGAGAAGAAACACCGCAAGCTGATCGATGACATGTACGGCGCCTGACGCCGGCATCATCAGGAAAAGGCAACCAAGGAGGAGAATGACATGAGGAACGTGGTTGGAAAATCGATCCTGGCGCTGGCGCTCGCGGCGGGCATGGGCTCGACCGCATGGGCCACGCAGGGCGTCAGCGACACCGAGATCGTGATCGGCTCGAACGGCGACCTGTCGGGCGTCTTCGCGGCCTTCAACGTCGGCGCCATCAAGGCAGCGCAGATGGTGTTCGACGAGGTCAACGCCAAGGGCGGCATCGAGGGCCGCAAGATCCGCTTCGTGGTGGAGGACCACGGCTATTCGGTGCCGAAGGCGGTGCAGAACTTCAACAAGCTGATCAATTCCGATCAGGTCTTCGCGATGATCCTCAACCTCGGCACGCCGCACAACATCGCCGGCTTCCCGCTGATGCAGGCCAAGGAAGTCGCCAATGTCGGGCCGCTGACGGCCGCCCGGCAGATGCTTGAGGAGCCGATCACCTACAAATATTCCGGCTTCTCGTCCTACTACGACCAGATCCGCGCCGCGGTGAAGTACCTGGCCAAGGAGAAGGGCGGCAAGGAAGTCTGCGCCATGTCGATCCCCAACGAGTTCGGCGAGGAGATCGTCGCGGCGGCGAAGGACGAGGCGCAGGCCTCGGGCCTGACCTGGGCGACCGAGACCACCCACAAGCCGGACGAGCAGGACTTCGTCGGCTCGATCCAGAAGCTCAAGGAGGCCGGCTGCGACATCGTCGCGACCGCTCTCGGCGTGCGCCAGACGATCGTCGCCTACGGCACGTCGAAGAAGCTCGGCTGGGCCGACGTGTCCTTCGTCGGCTCGTCCGCCGGCTTCAACACGGCCGTGGCCAAGGTGCCGGGCGGCGTGACCGAGGGCTACTACGCGGCGGCCGGCTGGGTCGACTTCGAGGACCGTCTCGACGTGCCGGAGGTGAAGGCCTGGGCCGAGGCCTACACGAAGGCCACCGGCAACCCGACCGACACCGCCGCCCAGCTCGGCTACAGCGCGGCGATCACGCTGGTGAAGGCGCTCGAAGGGGCCGGCAAGGACCTGACCTCCGACAGCTTCCGCAAGGCGATGGAAGCCGTGAAGTACCAGGACACGATCAACGACGTGCCGATCGACGTCGGCCCCGACCACCAGGGCGGCAACCTGATCGTCATCTCCAAGATCGACGGCGGCAAATGGGTCGAGGTCACCCGCATCGACCCGACCGCGAAGTAAGCTCGCCCCGCATACGACAGAGGCCGCGCGGACACCCGCGCGGCCTTTTTCGTTGCGACCGAGCGCCACGCCGACGCCTCCCTCTCCGCGCGTCATCCCGGAACGAACCGCGGGCGCAGGGAGCGGTTCGTATCCGGGACCCATTCCGTGACATTGGCGAGGTCACGGAATGGGTCCCGG
>JAFKJY010000017.1 GCA_017305835.1 Hyphomicrobiales bacterium | reverse complement strand
CCGCGCCCAGGGGTTCCCCCTCGGCCACTACGGGCCGGGCGTGACGGACGGTTCACTAGAACCCTGCGGAGCCTCTCAAGGGCGAAGCGGGGGGAAGCGGAACGGGCGCGGTGAAAAGTCGCCGGACGGGCGGCCGCGAGGCCGCACACTATCTGCTTACGAGCGACCCAACGGCCGCCCGTCTTCCCACCTTCGGGTGGGTGTTCTTTGACAATGGCCAGACCGGAAACGGGGCGTGGCGACGAAGATGATCGACCGGCCGAAGGCCGAGGCGGCGACCGCCGGCCACCGGTCGTCCGGCGCCCCCGCGGAGGGCCAGCGAGCATAGCGAGCGATGCGGCCCGTGAGCGAAGGAAGACCCACCCCTTCACCCCTCCACCGACTTCCGCAGCGCAGCGTTGAGCTTGCCGATGGTCTGCGCCGCGGCTCGCCGCTCCGCCTCGCTCCAGCCCTCCAGCATGGCGCCGATGCGGGCGAGGCGCCGGGCGCGCATCTCGGCGGCCGCGGCGATGCCCTGCGCGGTCGCCTCGACAACGAAGGAGCGCGCGTCGGCGGGGTTGCGGCGCTTGCGCACCAGCCCGGCCTTCGCCATCGCCGCCACCTGCCGCGTCGCGGTGGAATCGTCGAGCAGCAGCAGCCGGGCGATCGCGCCGACCGGCTGCGGCCCCTCCGCCTCGATCAGCCGCAGCAGCAGGTAGGCCGCGCGGTCGAGCGGATAGGCGCGCTTGCGCTGCACCGCCTCCAGCGTGCGGGCGAGCAGCGTGATCTCGTCCTCCAGCGCGCCGACCGCCCCGGCCTCGTCCCGTCCTGCCGTCATCCCGCTTCCTCCTCGCACCCGTCGCGGCCGCGCGCACCGCCGCCCGGCACATATCCGAGCCGTGCAACGCCGCACACCAGCCCTGCAATACACGCACTTGCGCGCGGCCGGAAATCATTTATCTGTATCATACAGGTATTTTCCGGAGACACCCCCATGAGTTCCGCAAGCCCCGCCGCGGCGGGCACGCCGCATTTCCTCGACCAGCCCAAGGCCGTCTGGGCGACCGCCTTCGCCTGCGTGGTCGGCTTCATGAGCATCGGCCTTGTCGACCCGATCCTGGTCGCCATCGCCAGGGGGCTGGACGCCACGCCGGCGCAGGTCTCGCTGCTGTTCACCAGCTATTTCGCCGTCACCTCGGTGATGATGCTGGTCACCGGCTTCGTCGCGAGCCGGCTCGGCGGCAAGAACACGCTGCTTTTGGGCGCGGCCCTGATCGTCGTCTTCGCCGGGCTGGCCGGCACCTCGACCTCCATTCCCGAGCTCGTCGGCTACCGCGCCGGCTGGGGCCTCGGCAACGCCTTCTTCGTGGTCACCGCGCTGTCGGTGATCGTGGCGTCGTCGCGCGGCGGCACGATGGCGGCGATCCTGATGTACGAATCGGCGCTCGGGCTGGGCATCTCGGCCGGCCCGCTGCTCGGCGCCGTGCTCGGCGACATGTCGTGGCGCTACCCGTTCTACGGGACCGCCACCCTGATGGCGATCGGCTTCGTCGCGATCTTCCTGTTTCTCGGCAAGACCCCGCCGCCGGCCCAGAAGATCGGCCTGTCGGACCCGATCCGCGCGCTCAACCACCGCGGCCTGGCGACGGTCGCGGGGAGCGCCTTCTTCTACAACTACGCCTTCTTCTCCGTGCTCGCCTTCGTGCCCTTCGTGCTGCAGATGTCGGCCTACACGATCGGCGGCATCTTCTTCGGCTGGGGCGTGCTGCTCGCGCTGTTCTCGGTCGTCGTCGCGCCGAAGCTGCAGTCGCGCTTCTCCGGGCTGAAGCTGCTGACCTCGATGCTGGTGCTCTTGGCGCTGGTGCTGGTGGCGATCGCCTTCGGCTCGCGCGAGGTGGTCATCGCGGCGGTCGTGCTGTCGGGCGCCATCATGGGCGTCAACAACACGATCTACACCGAGATGGCGCTGGAGATCTCGCCCTCGCCGCGCCCGGTCGCCTCGGCCGGCTACAATTTCGTGCGCTGGTTCGCCGGCGTCGTGGCGCCCTTCGCCGCGCCCAAGATCGCCGAATATGCCGGCAGCACCGTGACCTTCCTGGTCGCGGCCGCCGCCGCCCTGCTGGCGATCGGCGTGCTGCAGGCGCGCCGCGCCGACCTCGGCCGCTTCGCCGGCCCGCACGAGGAGGAGATCGTCTCCGAGGTCACCGCTTCCTCGACGCCGTGAGCTCGCCGGCGGGCGGTTCCCGGCGGACCGCCCGCGTCAGCCATCGCGCACGGACGGGCTTCAAAATTTCGACGAAATCGGCTCCCTTACCATGCGGCAGCCTTCGGGCGTCTCAGGCAACAAGGGAGTAAACATGCGCTTCTTCATCCATCTGGCCGCAGCGGCCGCGATCGCAGCTCTGGCCGCCGCGCCGGCATTCGCCGCCGACAAGATGCAGCTCACGCCGGGCGCGGTCGAACAGATCGACACGGCCGCGAAGCTGACCAACTACGGCATCGACCGCAACGACCCGCTGCTGCTGCTCGCCGCGGCGAAGCTGCTCTCCGGCCTCGATGCCGACGCCGCCCCCGTCGCCGCCCCGATGGGTCCGGCCGACCTGATCGCCAAGGCGAAGGATCTCGCCAAGGGCGACGCGGCGATCGGCGCGCTGGCCGACCAGGTCCAGGGCGAGGCCTCGCGCGGCCTCTGCTACGGCCCCGGCACCGTCTACGGCTGCTTCTGACGCAATCGCGGGCGGCGCCCCTCGAAGGCGCCGCCCGCGATTGACCCGGCCGCCGCCCTCTGGCCAGATGCGGGCCTCGCGAGGGGGAAGGATTTGCCGGAACTGAAGACCTGGAGCCTGGTCGTCGCGCCGTCCGACTGCGACCTGCTGGGCCACATGAATGTCGGCCGCTACCTCGCCGCTTGCGGCGACGGCGTCTTCGCGCTGCAGGGCGCGCTCGGGCTGACGGCCGACGATATCCGCTCCGGCCGTCGCCTCTCCTTCGCCGTCGTCCACATGGAAAGCGACTTCAAGGCCGAGCTGCACCTCGGCGAGGCCGTCCACCTGACCAGCGGCGTGGTCGAGGTCGGCCGCCGCAGCGCGATCTTCCGCCACCGCATGTGGCGCACCGAGACCCGCGAGCTGTGCTTCGAGGCGACGTTCAAATGCGTCATGATGGACCTCGTCGCCCGCCGCGCCACCGAGGTGCCGCAGGACGTGCGCGAGGCGGCGCTGGCCTACGCGATCGACTGACCGCGCCCTACCCCGCCACCTTGCCGATCCAGCGCCACCAGGTCGCCTCGTCGCCGCGGAAGACGTTCAGGTCGATGTGATTGCCGACGCCCTGCGACAGGCCAGAGCCCGAATACTGCCAGAACACCCAGTCGCGACCGGGATATCGCTTCGATGGATGCGCGGCCACGGAGCGCAGCCAGAACGGGTGGTTCGGGAACGCGCCCTTGAGGTTGTCCTCGTAGAAATCCGGCGCCGTGTAGATGATCGGCCGCTGGCCGTAGTGCCGCTCGAGCTTGTCGAGGAAGACCTGCATTTTCTCCAGCACCGTCGCGCGCGAGGGCCGCGTCTTGCAGCTCGACATGTGGTTCCACTCGACGTCGAGCACGGGCGGCAGCGCGCCCTTCACCTTCGGCACGTTGCGGATGAACCAGGCGGCCTGCTCGGCGGCGCTCCGGCACCAGTAGAAGAAATGGTAGGCGCCGCGGCGGATGCCGGCCGCATGCGCGCCGTTCCAGTTCGCCGTGAACATCGGGTCGAGATGGTCGCCGCCGTCGGTCGCCTTGATGTAGGCGAAGTTGGCGCCCTGGCTGCGCAGCGTCTGCCAGTCGATCTCGCCCTGCCAGCGCGACACGTCGACGCCGTGCACGGCGTGGTCGTGCGGCGAGGCGCGGCCGAAATTGATCGGCTTGGCATCGCGGAAACGGCTGCGGTAGAGGCCGCGCCGCGACGGCTCGAAGGCCTCGGCCTTCGGCCCCGGGGACACGGGATTGCGCGGCGCGAGCATGGCCACCTGCTGCAGCGCCTCGCCCGCGGGTCTGGCCTCGATCAGCGGCGTCATGCCGGCCTCGGTGACGTGCGAGGTGTCGCTCGCCACAGCGACCGCAGGAACCGGCGCCGGCACGGCCGGACGGCCGATCGAGCTGGTGATCTCGCGCGAGGGTTTCAGCGCGGCGTCCACGCTCGCGCCCGTGGTGCAGGCGGCGGCGAGGCAGAGCAGGGCAAGCCCGGTGGCGGTAGGAAGCAACAGACGCATGGAACGGATACGCGGCACGAACTGGAACTGACCGGGGATCCCTCCCCGCACGAACGCGCATCCTGCACCGCAAAACGCGAATAAAGTTTGAATCACATCTTAACCATGCGCCTGCGCGGGCCTGCCCGCCGGAACATCGCCGGCGCGCCGTCGTTGGGCGGGCGAACCCACCGACAGGAGCAGGAGAAAGCCATGCACGACATTTCCGGCAAGCGCGTCGCCATCCTCGCCACCAACGGCTTCGAGCAGTCCGAGCTCGAAGTGCCGCTGGCGAAGCTGCGCGAGGCGGGCGCGACGGTCGAGGTGGTCTCGCTGAAGCCCGGCGAGATCAAGGGATGGGACAAGAAGGACTGGGGCCGCGCGGTCAAGGTCGACCGCACGCTCGACGAGGCGAGCCCGGCCGACTACGACGCGCTTGTGCTGCCCGGTGGCCAGATGAACCCGGACACTCTGCGCGCCGAGAAGAAGGCGCTCGACTTCGTCAGGGCGTTCTGGAACGACAGCAAGGTGGTCGGCGCCATCTGCCACGCGCCCTGGCTGCTCGCCGAGACCGGCATCGCCGAAGGACGCCGGCTCACCTCCTATCATTCGATGAAGACCGACATGGTCAATGCCGGAGCCCGCTGGGAAGACAGCGAGGTGGTGACCGACCAGGGGCTGGTCACCAGCCGCAACCCGGGAGACCTCGACGCCTTCTGCGAGAAGCTCTCAGAGGAGATCCGCGAAGGCCGCCACCAGCGCCGCGCGGCCTGAGCCGGCGAAACGATCCTCAACCCCGGCGCGGACGCTCCGCGCCGGGAACCTTCGTGTGTCCCCTCGCGTTCAGGAAGCGCATTTCAACCAAGGCCTTTTGAAGCGAGGGGTTCATGTCCGTCGTCGTCAGCATCCTGATCACGTTTCTCGTCATCATCCTGGTGCTCTATCTGGTCCAGCGCCTGCCGATCGACGGCCGCGTCCGCCAGATCGTGCAACTGATCGTCGTCATCATCGGCATCGTGTCGCTGCTGCGCTATCTCGCCGTATTCTGAGCGCGTCAGCCTTCGAGGCAGCCCGCGTCGAGATCACCGGCCGCCGTCAGGCCGGCGAGCGCGAGCGTCAGGTCGAACTCCGCGACCATGTTGCGGATCACCTCGCGCACGCCCGCCTCGCCGGCCAGCGCCAGCCCGTAGGCATAGGGCCGGCCGAGCAGCACGGCGCGGGCGCCGAGCGCCAGCGCCTTGGCGACGTCGGCGCCCGACCGCACGCCCGAATCGAGCAGCACCGGCACGTTGCCCGCGGCGGCCACGACCGCCGGCAGCAGGTCCAGCGTGCCCGGTTCGCCGTCGACCTGCCGGCCGCCATGGTTGGAGAGCACGATGCCGTCGACGCCCTCCTTCGCCGCCCGCGCCGCGTCGGCCGGATGGCGCAGCCCCTTGAGCAGGATCGGCAGCTTCGTCATCGCGCGCAGCCGCGCGATGTCGCTCCATTCGAGGTTGGGCCGCGAATAGGTCGCGGTGAAATAGGCCGCGGCCGCGCGCATCTGCGAAAGGCTCAGGCCGAACTCGCGGCCCTTGCCGCGCAGGACAAGCGCGGTCTTCACGATGCCCGCACCCTTCGGCCTGAAGCCGGTCTCGGGCGGGCTCTGCGGGATCTTCGCGCGGAACACCGGATCGGAGAGATATTGCGCCAGGCCCATGCCGCGCAGGAACGGCAGGTAGCCGAGGTCGAGGTCGCGCGGCCGCCAGCCGAGCAGCGTCGTGTCGAGGGTGAGCACGATCGCCTCGCAGCCGCAATTCTCCGCGCGGCTGACCAGCGAGCGCACGAACTCGTCGTCGCTCGACCAGTAGAGCTGGAACCAGCGCGGCATCTTGCCCATCACCGCCGCGCAGTCCTCCATCCGCACGGAGGCCTGGTTGGAGAAGACGAAGCCGACGCCTTCCGCGGCGGCCGCGCGGGCCACCGCGAGGTCGGCCTCGCGGTGCGCCATCTCCAGCACGCCGATCGGCGCGAGCAGGAAGGGCGCGCGGTGCGTGCGGCCGAACAGTTCGATCGACAGGTCGCGCCGCGACACGTCGCGCAGCACGCGCGGCACGAACCGCCGGCGCTCGAAGGCAGCCCGGTTGGCGGCCATCGTCGCCTCCGAGCCGGCGCCGCCGCCGATATAGGCGGCCGCCTGCCGGCTCATCGCGGCGAGCGCCCGGCCCTCCAGCTCGGCCGGCGCGACCGGCACGGCCGGCCGGGCGCCGCCCGCGCCGGTGACGTAGATCTCGGTCTGGCGCGTGCGCCCCGGCCCCGGCAAAGCCGCCTCGGCCGCCGCCTTGTCCACCTTGACGGCCGCCTTGCGCTTGCGCTTCGCCGCCGTCTCCGCCTTGCCGGTCTTGCTCGCTGCCATGCCGTCCTCCTGCCGCGAAAGACTAGGTCAGGCCGGGACGGGCATCAATTGCCGAGCAGCAGCCGCTCGCCGACATGCAGGAGCAGGCCCGCCAGCCCGCCGATCACCATGCCGTTGAAGCGGATATATTGCAGGTCGCGGCCGATGTTCAGCTCGACGAGCCGCGTGAGCTGGCCGAGGTCCCAGGCCTTCACCTGATCGGAGATGAAGCGCGCCACGCCGCTCTTCTGGCTCTCGACGAAGGAGGCGAGCGCAATGACAAAACCCTCGTTCATGTCGGCCCTGATGCGCGGGTCCTCGGCGAGCTGCCGGCCGATCTCGACGAACATCGTCGCTAGCTGGCGGCGGATGGCCGAATCGTCAGCGGCCGCGTCCTGCTCGGCGAAGCTGCGCAGGCCGGCCCACATCTCGCCGGCGAGGTTGGCGATCTCGGGCCGGGCGAGCAGGTTGCGCTTCAGCGCCTCGGCGCGGGCGGCATAGTCGGGCGAGGAGCGGAGCTGCGCGACGAAGCCGGCAGCGAAGCGGTCGAACTCGCGCCGCACCGGGTGGTCGGGATCGGCCTTCACCTCCTCCATCAGCGCGGCCGCCGAGGCGACGATCTTGCGCACGAGGTAGGCGTCGGCGCGGAAGATGTTGGCGACCGTCGGCAATTCCTCGCGCACCCGGTCGCGGATCGCATCCAGCGCCGCCTCGTCGTTGAGCAGCCCCGACAACGCCCGCAGCAGTTCGTCGAGGATCTGCTGGTGGCGGCGGTCGGCCGTCACCGCCTCGAGCAGGTCCGCCGCCAGCGGCGCCAGCTCGATCCGGCCGAGCTGGTCGGCGACGCGCCGGGACAGGAAGTCGCGCAGGCCGGACTGCTCGACCGCCGAGAGCATGCGCGGCACGAGTTGCGCGACGAATCGCGACAGCCCTTCCGCCCGGCGCGGATCGGCGAGCCAGTCCGCCACCAGCGTGGCGAAGTCGACCTCGGCGAGCCGCGCCCGCACCGGGCCGGGCGCGAGGAAGTTCGCCTCGATGAAGCGGCCGAGATTGTCGGCGATCCGCTCCTGGTTGCGCGGGATGATGGCTGTGTGGGGGATCGGCAGGCCGAGCGGCCGCCGGAACAGCGCCACCACCGCATACCAGTCGGCAAGGCCGCCGATGACGGCCGCTTCCGCGAAGGCGGCGACATAGGAGAGCGCCGGCAGGCGCGGCTCGAAGATGCGGGCCGCAGCGAGCACCGCCACGCAGGCCAGCAGCGACAGCCCGGCCGCGAGCTTGGTGCGCCGCAGGGCCGTCTGCCTGGCGGCGGTCTCCGCCTCGGTCGCCGGCGCTTCCCCCGCCCCTTCCGCCATCTCGACCATCGCCGGCTCCAACGCAATTTGCGGCCGCACGGGCGCGGCCGCAACGCAGTTAGGAACAGCGGCGGGGCAACGCAATGGCGCAGGGCGCGGACGGCCGCGGGGTCCCTCCGCCGACCCCCGCTTTAAACTTGAGAAAAAAATTCAGATTATTGGTCGATTCTTCTGGAACAATTCTAATCTATGGTCCATATAGGGGGAGTCACAGTGCCTTGAGAGGATCCCATGCGGCTCACCCGGCAGACCAACTACGCCATCAGGATCCTGATGTATTGCGCCGCCAACAACGAGCGCCTGAGCCGCATCCCGGAGATCGCCAGCGCCTATTCGGTGTCGGAGCTGTTCCTCTTCAAGATCCTGCAGCCGCTGGTCGAGAACGGCCTGGTCGAGACGGTTCGCGGCCGCAACGGCGGCGTGCGCCTCGGCCGCCCCGCCAGCGAGATCACCCTGTTCGACGTGGTGCGCGTCACCGAGGAGAGCTTCGCCATGGCGGAGTGCTTCGAGAACGACGCATCCGACTGCCCGCTGATCGATTCCTGCGGGCTCAACGAGGCGCTGCGCAAGGCGCTGGGCGCCTTCTTCGAGGTGCTGCAGGGCTACACGATCGAGCGGCTCGTCGCGACGCGGCCGGCGATGCGCAACCTGCTCGGCATCGACGAGCTCGCCGCGCACGGCGCCCATCACCACTGAGCGCCCGACGTCCCGGACGCAACGCTCAGCAGGACGGGCGCCCTTCGGGCGCGCCGTCCTCGCCTGCGAGCCGGAACCTGCCTATTTGTTGAGAATCAGCTTGCCCTGGCGCGTGATGCGCAGGCGGTAGATCGCGCCGTAATGGTCGACCGCGATCTCGTGGCGGCCGCGGAACAGGTCGTCGCTGGAGACGACCCGGACGGGCTCGTTGACCCGTTCCTGCGCCGGGCGCGCGGTGGGCTGCTGCATGCGGAAGCGAAGCTCGACCGGAACATGGCTGTTCATGGATTACCCTCTCCTGCGGTGGCGCATGTGGCGTCATGGCGCCGGTTGATTTCTTGACTTCTTTTATCATGTTTCGTAGCAGTCGCAATACCTGATTACCAAGATCAAGTTTAAAGACCCAGGCGCAGGCCCATGCCTGGAGCGAGAGAACCGATGACCCGACCCGTTTTCCACATCGCGCTGCCGCGCACGCCCGCCCGCCGCGCCAGGGCGATGGCCCTCGTCAACACCGTCTTCCCGCTGGTGATCGCGGCCCTTCTGGCCGGTGCTGCCGCCGACCGCGCGCCCGGCAACGCCTATCCCGTCACCATCGTCGCCAGCCAGATGGGAGCCGCACGGTGAACGGGCTCATGATGCTGCACCGGCTCGCCGGCGAGCGCGGCGACGGCCTTCTGCCGAGCTTCAGCGCGCTGCTCGAGGAGCGCGAGGCCGCGCGCCACGCCGCCGCCGGCAAGCTGCGCGAATTGCCCGGCAGCGCCCGCCAGGCCGGCCCCAATCCGCACGGTCGGCTGCCCGACCGCTTGCCGGACAACGTGGTCGCATTCGCGCCGCGTAAACGCTAGGAACCGATCCACACGAAGGGAAGAGAGGTACCCGCATCATGTTCATCGCCATGAACCGCTTCAAGGTCGCCAAGGGCTCCGAGGACGCGTTCGAGAATGTCTGGAAGACCCGCGATTCGAAGCTTTCCGAGATGAACGGCTTTCGCGATTTCCACCTGCTGAAGGGGCCGGCGAACGATGCCGAGGGCTACACGCTCTACGCCTCGCACACAGTCTGGGCCACGCAGGACGACTTCGTGGCGTGGACCAAGTCGCAGAACTTCCGCGACGCACACAAGAATGCGGGCAACCGCGGCACCGCGGCGCCGACCTATCTCGGCCACCCGCAGTTCGAGGGCTTCTCGGTCGTCGAAGGCGCCTGAGCCTCGTAGAGCGGCCGCATTTTCCGGACGCAGAACCGCTTCGCACTTTTGCCGGAAATGCTCTACTCCGCCGCGGCGAGCAGGCTGGCATTGCCGCCTGCCGCCGTGGTGTCGACGCAGATCGCCCGCTCGTGCACATAGGCCGCGGGGTCGATCGCTTCCGTGACGAGCCGCACGATCGGCCCCTTGCGCCGCGCCAGCGCGCGCCGCAGCCCGGCGAGCGTCGCCGCATCCGCGGCCGATGCGACGAGATCGATCTGGGCCGTCTTCAGCAATTCCTCCGATACCGGCACGTCATGAACCGCCAGCGGGAACCCGCCGCCCGCGAGCGGCTGCAGCGCGGCCGTCGCGCCCGGTGCCGCCGCGACCACCGCATTGCCGGCAGCGAGCGCCTGCACGGTCTGGGCAAGCAGGCTTTCTGCGTCTGGCCCGAGGCAGAGCACCCGGCCGCGCGGCGCCAGCATCAGCGAGTTCGCCTCGCCGGTCGGGCCGACGAGGTCGGCCGGACCGGGATCGAGCGACGCGGCCGCCGCGATCGCCGCTGCCGCCTTGCCGCGCAGATGCTTGCGCAGCACCGCAACGCGGTCGGGCCGGGACGACCAGCCGCCGGCGGCCGGATCCGGCCAGTTCGCGCCCGTGCCAAGCGCCGAGGCTTCGAGCTTCCCCTCCCCCTTGTGGGGACGGGTGGGGGGTGGGGGTGACACGCGCCCCCTGCCCGCCACTTCGCCCGCCCGCCTGAACCGGGCCAGATAGTGCGGCCCGCCGGCCTTCGGCCCGGTGCCGGACAGGCCCTCGCCGCCGAAGGGCTGGGCGCCGACGACGGCGCCGATCTGGTTGCGGTTGACGTAGATGTTGCCGACATGGATGCGGTCGAGGATGTGCTGCACGCGTCCGTCGATGCGCGTGTGCAGGCCGAAGGTCAGGCCGTAGCCGCGCGCGTTGACCGCATCGATCACCTCGTCCAGTTCGTCCGCCTCAAAGGTGGCGACGTGCAGCACCGGCCCGAACACCTCGCGCTCAACCTCGCCGATGCCGGCCACCCGGAAGATGTGCGGCGCGACGAACCGGCCGCCGGCCGGCGCGTCGAGCTTGCCGATCAGCCGCCCCTCGTCCTCCATCTTCGCGCAATAGTCCGAGATGCCCTGCCGCGCCTCGTCGTCGATCACCGGCCCGACATCGGTCGCGATCCGCCACGGGTCGCCGACGGCCAGCGCCTGCATCGCGCCGGCCAGCATGCCGACCACCTTCTTCTCCACGTCCTTCTGCACGTAGAGGATGCGCAGCGCCGAGCAGCGCTGGCCCGCGCTCTGGAAGGCCGAGGCGAGCGCGTCGCGCACCGCCTGCTCCGGCAGCGCGGTCGAATCGACGATCATCGCGTTGATGCCACCGGTCTCGGCGATCAGCATCGCATCCGGGGCGGCCATCTTCGCGAGCTGCCGTTCGATGATGCGCGCGACCTCGGTCGAGCCGGTGAAGCAGACGCCGGCAATGCGCGGGTCGGCCGTCAGCGGCGCGCCGACGTTGCCGCCGTCGCCCGGCAGGAGCTGGACGACGTCGGCCGGCACGCCCGCCTCGCGCAGCAGCTCGACCGCGCGGAAAGCGATAAGCGGGGTCTGCTCGGCAGGCTTGGCAATCACCGCATTGCCGGTGGCGAGCGCCGCTGCGACCTGGCCGGTGAAGATCGCGAGCGGAAAATTCCACGGCGAGATGCACACGATCACGCCCCGCGCGGCCGAGGCGCGCTCGGCCCCCGGCGCCTGCGCGGCGTAATAGTGCAGGAAGTCGACCGCCTCGCGCAGTTCGGCCACCGCGTCGGGCAGGTTCTTGCCCGCCTCGCGGGCACACAGGGCGAAGAACTCCTCCGCATGCGCCTCGTAGAGCGCGGCCGCCTTCTGAAGGATCGCCGCGCGCTCCTCCACCGGCGTCGCCGCCCATGCCGGCTGCGCCTTCAGCGCCAGCCCGACGGCCCCTTCGACTTGGCTTCCGTCCGCCTCGACGACCGTGCCGACGACCTCCGCAGTGCGCGCGGGATTGACGATCTCGCGCGGCGTGCCCCTGCCCTTCGCCCGCGTCAGCGGCCTTGCCTCCCAGCGATGCGGCGCGGCGAATTTCGCGCGCGCCTTCTCAAGCGCCGTCAGCGTCTCGTGGTCCGACAGGTCGGCGCCGCGCGAATTGAATCGGACCGGCAGGAAGATGTCGCAAGGCATTGGAATCGCGGGATTGTGCGCCGGCCCCTGCGCTGCGACCGTCTCGAACGGGTCGCGCGCGATCGTCTCCGGCGCCACCTCCTCGTCGACGATCTGGTGGACGAAGGAGGAGTTGGCGCCGTTCTCCAGCAGGCGGCGCACCAGATAGGCGAGCAGGTCCTCGTGCGCGCCGACCGGCGCATAGATGCGGCAGCGGGTTCCCTCCTTCCTGCGCACCTCCTCGTGCAGCGCCTCGCCCATGCCGTGCAGCCGCTGGAACTCGAAACGGTCGCGGTTCGCCCCGGCGATCGCGAGTATCGCGGCGACGGTGTGGGCGTTGTGCGTGGCGAACTGCGGATAGATGCGGTCGGTCAGCGCCAACAGCTTCCTCGCGTTGGCGATGTAGGAGACGTCGGTGTTCGGCTTGCGCGTGAACACCGGATAGCCGGACAGCCCGAGCACCTGCGCCCGCTTGATCTCGCTGTCCCAGTAGGCGCCCTTGACGAGGCGCACCATGATGCGCCGGTCGAGCTTCTCGGCCAGCGCATGCAGCCAGTCAATGACGAAGGCCGCGCGCTGGCCGTAGGCCTGGACGACAACGCCGAAGCCGGTCCAGCCGGCGAGCGACGGATCGGCCAGCACGGCCTCGATCACGTCGAGCGAGAGGTCCAGCCGGTCGGCCTCCTCCGCGTCGATGTTGAGACCCATGCGGGCGGCCTTGGCGGCCTGGCAGAGCTCCAGCAGGCGCTCTGCCATCTGCGGCAGCATGGTCTCGCGCTGCGCCACCTCGTAGCGCGGATGCAGCGCCGAGAGCTTCACCGAGATGCCGGGGTTCCTCGCGATGTCGTCGCTCTTCGCCTCACCGGCGAGCGCGCGAATCGCGTCGGCATAGGCCTTGTGGTAGCGCCGCGCGTCGGCCTCGGTGCGGGCCGCCTCGCCCAGCATGTCGAAGGAATAGAGATAGCCCTTGGCCGTCATCGGCCGGCCGTTCTTCACGGCTTCCGCGATGGTGCGGCCCAGCACGAAATTCTCGCCGAGCTCGCGCATCGCGGCCGCCACCGCGCGGCGGATCACCGGCTCGCCCAGCCGGCGCACCATGCCGCGCAGCGTCCGCTCGATGCCGCCCTCGCCGTCCTCCAGCACGCGACCGGTCAGCATCAAGGCCCAGGTCGAGGCGTTGACGAAGATCGAGCCGGACTCGCCCGAATGCGCCGACCAGTCGTGCGGCGCGATCTTGTCGCGGATCAGGTCGTCCATCGTCTCGGCGTCGGGCACGCGCAGCAGCGCCTCGGCAAGGCACATCAGCGCCACGCCCTCGCGCGACGACAGCCCGTATTCGGACAGGAACGCCTCCATCAGCCGCGGGTCGGTCGAGGCCCGCACGGCGCGGACCAGCTCCGCCGCCCGCGCGCTGATCGCCGCACGCTCCTGCGCCCCGAGCCCGGCCTGCCGCACCAGCCGCGCCAGCGCTTGCGCCTCGTCCGGCAGGGTGTTGGCGCGGATCTTCGCGCGCAGCGGCGCAAGCGTGTCCTTCGGCATGACGGCCCTCGATGGCGGCGGGATTTCGATCGGCGCAGCATAGCACGACCGCCCTTGCATCCGCGTCCGAATGAATGGACCCGCCATGCGGTTCCGACTTATGATGGCTCACCAAACGAACGTAATGGACTGCGAAAATGACCGATACAGGCGAAATCGACCGCATCGACCGCAACATCGTCGCGGCGCTCGCGCGCGACGGGCGGCTGTCCATGTCGGAGCTGGCGCAGGCGGTCGGCCTGTCGCGCACGCCCGTGCAGGCGCGCGTGCAGCGGCTGGAGCGCGACGGCTTCATCCGCGGCTACGCGGCGATCGTCGACCGCGAGCGCATGGGCGAAGGCCACGTCGCCTTCGTTCAGGTGACGTTGTCCGACACCCGCTCGGCGGCGCTGGACGCCTTCAACCGCGCGGTGATCGCGGTGCCGGAGATCGAACAATGCCACATGATCGCGGCGAGCTTCGACTACCTGCTCAAGGTCCGCACCAGAGACATCGCCGCCTACCGCCGCGTGCTCGGCGAACGCATCTCGGCGCTCCCCCATGTCGAGCACACGTCGACCTTCGTGGCGATGGAGACGGTGAAGGACCACTGAGACGCCGCCTTCTTCTCCCCATTCATGGCAGGGCGATCGCATATGGACCCTACGCCCTGCGCACCGCCAATGCCGTCATCCTCGGGCTTGTCCCGAGGATCTGCTGCATGGCCGCGCTTAACCGGGAATGACAGTGTTTTCCGGGATGTCCGCGGTCGAAATCCAGCCGGCGGCAGCTGATCCTCGGGACAAGCCCGAGGATGACGACCCGGTCAGGCGGTCTCGCAAAGTCAAATGCCATTGCCCTGCCGTTTAGGGGGAGCAGGAAGAATCGGTGCTATTCCAGCGTCTTCAAAAACGCCACCAGCGCTGCCCTGCCCCGGTCCGTCAGCGTGATCGGGTTCACCTCGGAATGGCCGGACGGCGCGGCGGGTGCGGCCGAATAGTGCGCGACGACGTCCTCCAGCGTGGCGATCTGGCCGGAATGCATGTAGGGCGCGCGGCCGGCAGCGCCGCGCAGCGACGGCGTCTTGAAGGCGCGCTCCAGCTCCTCGCCCTCGCGGATCATGAAGCGCAGTTCGTCGCAGCGGCCCGGCGCGTCGCTGTAGGGACCCTGACAGTTGAACGGGTCGGAAAGCAGCAGCGGCACCGCCTGCGCCCGGCCGTGGTCCTCCGGCAGGCCGGCCGCCTGTGGCACGCCGGTATTGTGGAAATGGTCGTCGGTGAAGCGCGGCCCGTTGTGGCAGGTGACGCAATTGGCGCTGCCGAGGAAGAGCGTCAGCCCCTCGGTCTCGAGGTCGGAGAAGCGCGCGTCGCCCTCCGGCTCGCGGCCCGCTGCCAGAGCCGCGGCGAAGCGGTCGAAGCGCGTCTCGGCCGGCAGCAAGGTGCGCTCGTAGGCGGCGATCGCCTTGCCGATGTTCGCATAGGCGCGGTTGACCCCGTCCTGCCGCCCTCCGTCCAGCGCCTCCCACGCGGCGCGTTCGGCCGCGGTTCCCTTCGGCCCGGCGGCCGGCGGCAGGCCGGCGATGTCGGGCAGCGGGCCGAACACGGCTTCGTAGGCGTCGCGATATTTCTGCGCCACCACGTGGACGTAGAAGGCGCGCGTGCCGCCATGCTCGCGCGCCTCCTCCATCGGCCACAGCGCCTGCGCCCACAGGCTGTCGGCGCGCCCGTCCCAGAACTGGAACGGGCTGTAGGCCGCGCCGGCGATGGGCATCGTGCGCCGGTCGGTGGCGCCGACACCCTTGCCGAGCGGCAGCCCGTCCTGGAACTGCCTGTCCGCCTGATGGCAGGTGCCGCAGGCGACCGTGCCGCTCGGGCTCATGGCGGTGTCGAAGAACAGCGCCTCGCCGAGCGCGGCGGCGGCCGGGTCGTCGGCGACGCGGTTGGTCGGGTCGGGCGGCAGCGGCGCCAGCGCCGCGAGCGACAGCGAGGCGACCTGCTTCCTCTCGGCTTCCGTCAGCGTATCGGGATTGCAGGCGGCCAGCAGCGGCGCCAGCGCGAGCGCCGCGACAGCGATCGTCGGGAGACGCACGGCCATCGTCAGAGCACGAGGTTGAAGTCAGCCTCGTCCCTGCCGGCCGGCCCCTCGATGCCGATCTTGAGCACCCACCAGCCGCTCATGTGGAAGCGCAGCCCCTCGATGCGGTAGCGGCCCTCGCCGAGCGGGCCGCTCGCCTGCGGTCGCGTCGGCAGGCCGTGGCCGTGCTGCGGCATGCCGCCGTCGACCGACAGCTTCGCGTCGTCGACCGGCTTCCCGTCCGGCGTGGTGACCGTGACGAGGAAGGCCTGCAGCGGTCCCTGCTCGATCGGCTCCAGCTCGGGCGCGATCGTCACCCGGTAGAGCCCGGCGGCGCTCGCCTTGCTGCGCGCGAGGTCGAGGTCGTCCGGCGGCGCCATGAAGAAGCGCATGGCGGAGAAGACGGCGGCCGCGAGCACGATCAGCATCGCCGCCGCGCCGAGGAGTTTCGTGTTGCGTGACATGTTGCGCATCCCGTTCAAGAGCTCACCGCCGTTGAACCGACGCAGGTAGGCCTTCCGGTGACTGGAAGGTCAAGCGGAAATATGCGGCCGGCCCGCGCCGCCCGGGGCCTCTCAGGCCATGCTGAAACGGTAGTCCGTGCGCTGCCGGTAGGTCTCGCCCGGCCGCAGCACCGCCTGCGGGAAATAGGGCCGGTTGGGCGAATCGGGCCAGACCTGCGGCTCGAGGCAGAAGCCGGCATGCCGGCCGTAGCGGATGCCGCCGAGGCCGGCCACCCCGCGCGGCGGCGCGTCGCCGTCGAAGAACTGGAGGCCCGGCTCGGTGGTCCACACCTCCATCTCGACGCCGGAACGCGCGCCCTGCACCCAGGCGGCCCGGGCGAGCGGCCCCCGCGCAGCCGCGAGGCAGAAATTGTGGTCGTAGGCGGTGCGGCGCTCCCCGTCCGCGATCGGGCGGGCCTGCCGGAAGTCGAACGGCGTGCCGTCGACGGGCTGCACCACGCCGGTGGGGATGAGCGTGGCGTCGACCGGCAGATACGCGCCGGCCGCGATCATCATGCGGTGGGCGAGCACGTCGCCCACCCCACCGTCGTCGAGGTTGAACCAGGAATGGTGCGCGAGGCTGCACAGTGTGGGCGCGTCGGTCGTGGCGGTGAGCTCGACCGACAACGTCGCCGGCGGCGAGAGCCGGTAGGTGCAGGAGATCGCGAGGTTGCCCGGAAAACCCATCGCGCCGTCGAGGTCGTCGAGGGCGAGCGTCGCGAAGTCCGGCCCGGAGGCGGCGAGCCGCCAGTTGCGCCGCCAGACCCCGTCGCCGCCACCGTGCAGCGCATGGCCGGACGGCTCGTTGGCGTCGATCTGCCAGCGGCGGCCGTCGAGCGTGAAGCGGCCGCGCGCGATGCGGTTGGCACAGCGCCCGACGATCGCGCCGTAGAAGAGCGAGTGGGCGAGATAGTCCTCGATCCGCCCGAAGCCGAGGGTCAGCGGCCGGTCGTGGCCGTCGAGCCAAAGCTCCTGTACCGTCGCGCCCCAGGTGAGGATCGACCCGCGCAGGCTTCCGCCTGCGATGGCGGCGCGGGTGACTGCGTCGCCGTGCTGGTCGTGGCCGAACCGGGCGACCTCGCCCGCCCGCATGGCGGCTGCTCCATCTGTTTGTTTCAGCCGCATTTCCGAACGCAAAACCGCTTCGCACTTTTGCTGGAAATGCTCTACAGCCCGAGGCCGCCGATGCAGACGT
>JAFKJY010000162.1 GCA_017305835.1 Hyphomicrobiales bacterium | reverse complement strand
CCCGAGCTCTACATCGCCGTCGGCATCTCCGGCGCGATCCAGCATCTGGCCGGCATGAAGGACTCCAAGGTCATCGTCGCCATAAACAAGGACGAGGAAGCCCCCATCTTCCAGGTCGCCGACTACGGCCTCGTCGCAGACCTCTTCACCGCACTCCCCGAACTCCAGAAGGCGCTGTAGACGCGGAAGGCAAGAGCATAATATTCTGCCGGAGGGCGGGGTGACGATGTCGCCCCGCCTTTTTCGCTTGCGCGAACGAAACGACCGTTTAGGTTGCAGCGCAACAATTGCGGCCGCAAACGGCGCGGCACGGGGTGGAAACTCATGTCAGGCACGGACGCAGAAGGCAGGATCAGGACGCTCGGCATCATCGGCGCCGGCCAGATGGGCGGCGGCATCGCGCATGTCGCCGCGCTCGCCGGCTACGACGTGCTGCTCAACGACGTCTCGCCCGACCGGATCGAGAAGGGCATCGCCACGATCAGCGGCAACATGGCCCGGCCGGTCTCGTCGGGAAAGCTCTCCGACGGCGACCGGCAGAAGGGGCTGTCGCGCATCAAGCCGGCGAACTCGCTCGAAGGGCTGGCGGCCTGCGACCTCGTCATCGAGGCGGCGACCGAGGACGAGACGGTCAAGCGCAAGATCTTCCACCAGGTCTGCCCGCTGCTCAACCCGGAGGCGCTGCTCGCCACCAACACCTCGTCGATCTCGATCACCCGGCTCGCCTCGCAGACCGACCGGCCGGAGCGCTTCATCGGCATCCACTTCATGAACCCGGTGCCGGTGATGAAGCTGGTCGAGCTGGTGCGCGGCATCGCCACGGAGGACAAGACCTTCGAGGCGGCCAAGGCGTTCGTGACCAAGCTCGACAAGGCGGTGACGGTGTCGGAGGATTTCCCGGCCTTCATCGTCAACCGCGTGCTGATCCCGATGATCAACGAGGCGATCTACACGCTCTACGAGGGCGTCGGCACGGTCGAGGCGATCGACACCGCGATGCGGCTCGGCGCCAACCACCCGATGGGGCCGCTGCAGCTCGCCGACTTCATCGGCCTCGACACCTGCCTGGCGATCATGCAGGTGCTGCATGACGGGCTGTCGGACTCGAAGTACCGCCCGTGCCCGCTGCTGGTGAAATATGTCGAGGCCGGCTGGCTCGGCCGCAAGGCCGGCCGCGGCTTCTACGACTATCGCGGCGAGCACCCGGTGCCGACGCGCTAGAGCGTTCCGGCGCAGCTTTCCTCGGTGAGGCCCCGCAAAGCGGGCGCGATCGCGGCCAGCCCGAGCGCGCCGAGGATCTTCTCATAGGCCGTGCCCAGGCGCTCCATTTCGTCGACGATGTGCTGCGTCGGCAGCAGGGCGCGCGCGCGGTTGCGCCCGGCCAGCATGACGGCGAGCCCGCACAGGCGCTGGCGCATCAGCGTCGGCGCGTCGCGTCCGGCTTCGTCGCGGGCGGCCGTGTCGGCGCCGAGCGCGGCGAGCTGGCGGACCGCCTCCGGCCGGCCGGCGACGGCCGCCGCCAGGAAGGCGGTCATGCCGGCCCGATCGCGCGTGTCGACCGGCCAGCGCTGCGCCAGCAGGGCGCGGACGATGTCCATGCGGCCCGCCGAACCGGCGGCGACCATGGTCGCGGCGCCGTCGAAGCTCAGGCTGGTGACGGCGGCGGCGACGCGCTCGAACATCGCCATTCCCGGATAGTGGAAGCTGCCGGCGAGCGCCGGCCGCCCGTCGACGGTGACCGCCTGGCCGAGCGCGCCGCGCGCGGCGAGCAGCTCCGCCACCTCCCCATAGCCGCCCCAGACGGC
>JAFKJY010000016.1 GCA_017305835.1 Hyphomicrobiales bacterium | reverse complement strand
TGAAGCTGCCGGACGATCCGCTCGCCGCCGCCAACCGGCGCATCGAGATCATGCTGGACGCGTCGGGATGAGGTGGGCGACCGCGGTGCTGTCCGTCCTCGCGCTCGCTGCGGCGGCCGACCTTCCGGCGCGCGCTGAGCCGGCCTCCGGCCGGCTCGAGCCGTACCAGATGGTCTACTCGCTGCAGCTCCTGCAGGACCGGATCGCCGACGGCGACCAGGCGGCGCTGCCGATGCAGCGCAAGCTGCTCGAGCTGATCGATGCGCGTCTGGCCGAATCCACGCCGGAGGATTTCTCCGACGACCGCAACTTCCGCTCGCTGATGATCTACGCCATGAGCGGCGGCAATCCGACGACCGTGCAGAAGGTGGTCTCGCGGCTGATCCTCGGCGACCAGCGCGCGCGGATGAGCGCCGGCGTGCTGGAATATGTGCGGGGCCAGACCTCGCGCGCCGTCTCGGCGCTGAAGGACATCGACCCGCGCGAGGTCGAGCCCGACATCGGGCCGTCGCTCGCGCTGGTGAAGGGCACGCTCTACGTCAACATGGACGCGGCGCAGAGCCTCGCCTTCTTCGACTTCGCGCGGCTGGCCGGCCCCGGCACGCTGATCGAGGAGGCGGCGCTGCGCCGCTCGGTCTCGCTGAGCGCGGAGGTCGGCGACGGCGACCGCTTCGCGCGCCTATCGGAACAGTATGTCCGCCGCTTCCTGCGCTCGCCCTATGCCAGCCAGTTTGCCGACTATTTCGTGTCGGGCGTGGCCAAGCTGCATGCCACGGCGAAGCTCGACCGCATCGCCGACATCATCGACGAGATGAACGACGAGCAGAGCAAGGTGGTCTATCTGCGCATCGCGCGGCAGGCCGCGATCGACCGGCTCGACGAGCTGCTCGTCTTCGCGCGCAAGGGCCTCGAACGGCATACGCCGCGCAAGGAAGAAGGGCAGGACGCGCGCGCCGTGCTCTATTCGGCGCTCGCCGCAGTCGCCTCCGAGAACGTCGCAGACGTGCGCGAGCAGCTCGAGACGATCGACCCGTCACAGCTCTCGGAGCCGGACCGGGCGCTGCTCGACGCGGCGCGCAAGATCGTCGACGAGGTCGTTTCGCCGCCCAGCACGGCCGGGTTGCCGAAGCGGCGCCCCGAGCTCGACGATATCGTCGGCCCGTCCGTCCGGGCTGGCCGGCCGGAGCGAGGCCGCCCCTTCAAGACCACCGAGGACTATGTTGCCGACAAGCGCAACCGGCTTCAGGCAATCGACCAGTTGCTTCAGGAGAGCACCCAATGAGTATCGACATTTCGACGGCGCCCGCCGCGGGCGTCAAGGCGGTGGTCTCCCACAAGCACGGTCACGGGAAAGGCGAGCAGCAGGAGGCCGGCGCCTTCACCAACCTGCTTTCCGGCAAGGCGAAGCACGCCGCTGCCGCTGCGAAGGACGGTGAGGCACAGGCGAAGCCGGCGGCGCAGGGCGTGAGCAAGTGGCAGACGCGCGAACATGCGCAGTGGCGCGTGTTCGACGCCGTGAAGAACGGCAAGCAGGGCGAGGCGACCGAGGAGCCGGCGGCGAAGGAGGAAGAAGTCCCCGTCGATGCCGAAGGGCAGGTGCGGCAGGTGGCGATGCTGTTCGGCCATCCGGTGAAGGCGGCCACGACGGCGGCCGGCGGCGACCATGCCAAGGAAGGCGCCGCCGTCGCCAAGGAAACGGGCGCGGAGGCAGCCGTGGCCGACACGACGGCGCAGCCGGGGCGGAAGCGGCCGGTTGCCGAAGCAGCGCAGGCGCGCGCGCCGGAACGGCATGCCGCCGCAGCTACCAACGATACCCAGCGCGGGCCGATGGAACCCGTTCAGGCGGGCGGTGACGGAAACGTCGATGCGCCGAAGCCGGCGGGAACCACGCCAGTCGCGCCAGAGGCGGCACGCGAGCGCGGCGCGCGGGTGCAGGAGCGCGAGCCGGCAGCAGAACGCGCCGCGCCCAGGGTCACGGTGATGTCGGTGCAGACCGCTCCGGCGCCGGCCGCCCCGGCCGGCGCGCCGAGCCTGTCGCCGACGTCGGCCTCGTTCGTGCAGTCGCTCGGCTCCGCCGACGGGTTGCCGCGCTATGTCAGCGAGACCGGGACGCAGAGCGGCGCCCAGAATGCGCCGAAGCCGGTCACCACGCTGAAGATCCAGCTCCATCCGGTCGATCTCGGCACGGTCACAGCGAAGCTCAGCGGCGACAGCGAGAAGCTGTCGATCGAGGTCCATGTCGAGAACCATGAGGCGCATCACCGCCTGCAGAGCGACGGCGACGCGATCGTCAAGGCGCTGCGCGGCATGGGCTTCGATATCGACCGCATCACCATCCAGCAGGCGCCGCAGACCGGGGCCTCGCCGGGCGGCGCCACCAATCGCGAGAATGCCTTTTCCGCGCCGGACCAGCGCGCGGGCGAGGGACGCGGGCAGTCGTGGCGGCAGGATTCGGGGCGCGGATATGACGAAGGGCGCAATCAGGGCGGCGGCGACCGCAGCGAGGCTCGCGGCAGCAGCGGCGTGTATATCTAGCGGGCTCGGCGGCGCGGCAATCGCGGCGACCAACGCCTGCGAGAGCCAGATCATCGCGGCGGCCGACCGATACGGCATCCCCGCCGGCATCCTCTACGCCGTCGGCCTCGCGGAGACCGGCCGCAAGGGGAGCCTGCAGCCCTATGCCCTCAACATCGAGGGGCGCGCGGTGTTTCCGGCGACGAAGTCGATGGCGATGACCGAGTTCGACGCGGCGCGGCGGCAGGGCCACGAACTCATCGACCTCGGCTGCATGCAGATCAACTATCGCTACCATGCGAGTGCGTTCCGCAGCGTCGCCGACATGCTCGACCCGGCCCGCAACGTCGACTATGCGGCGCGCTTCCTGAAGACGCTGAAGGGCCAGCACGACACCTGGGCGATGGCGGTGGCGCGCTACCATGCCGGCCCCGACAACGACCCGGCGCAGAAGCGTTACGTCTGCAAGGTGATCGCCAATCTGGTGGCGACCGGGTTCGGCAAATGGACGGAGCCGGCGCAGCGGTTCTGCCGATAGCGGGGGCGCCGTTTCCGCGAGACTCCTAAAATATCGGCTACAAGATTTGAGTGTTGTGCCTGATTCCCGTCAACGGCTACCCATCGGTTGGAAGAAATTGCAACTGATTCGGAGGGCGGGCCGATGATAGTTATTGTCGATGAACGCGATCTCGTTAAGGAAGGCTACAGTTCGCTTTTCGGACGCGAGGGGGTGGCCAGTGCCGGCTTCGACACGCACGAATTCGGCGAATGGGTCGAGAGCGTCGCGGACGAGGACCTCAAGGCGGTCCAGGCGTTCCTGATCGGCGAGTGCGAGACCGAGAAGGTCTCGCCGCGCAAGCTGCGCGACCGCACCGGCGCGCCGGTGATCGCGCTGGCCGACCAGAACTCGCTGGAGAACACGCTGCGGCTGTTCGAGGCCGGCGTCGACGACGTCGTGCGCAAGCCGGTCCACATCCGCGAGATCCTCGCCCGCATCACCGCGATCCGCCGCCGCGCGCTGGACCAGCAGGACTTCATGCAGGTCGGCGCGATGCGCATCTTCTGCGACGGCAGGGACCCCGAGATCGACGGCGAGCCGCTGCCGCTGCCGCGGCGCGAGCGGCGCATCCTCGAATACCTCGCCGGCAACAACGGCCGCCGCGTGACCAAGACGCAGGTCTTCAACGCGATCTACGGCATCTTCGACGGCGAGGTCGAGGAGAATGTGGTGGAAAGCCACATCTCCAAGCTGCGCAAGAAGCTGCGCGAGAAGCTCGGCTTCGATCCGATCGAGTCGAAGCGTTTCCTCGGCTACCGGCTGATCGTGTGACGGGCTCCCGGCGGGGCAGGGCGGCCGCTGCGACCGCTTCGCACCCGGCGCAGGCCAGCCTCGCGCAAGTCAGGTCTGATACCCTGACCTGCATGAGTCCGGCTAGTGAGGAGAAATCTCGATGAGCCTGTATGGCATGATGCGCACCGGCGTTTCCGGCATGTCAGCGCAGGCAACGCGCCTGTCCACGGTCGCCGACAACATCGCCAATTCCGGCACCACCGGCTACAAGAGCTCGAAGGCCGAGTTCTCGACGCTCGTCCTGCCGAGCACGGGCGGCAGCTACAATTCGGGCGGCGTCACCTCGACGATCCAGACGTCGATCTCCAGCCAGGGCGTGCTGCAATACACCACGTCCACGTCCGACCTCGCGATCAGCGGCGACGGGTTCTTCGTCGTCCAGGATTCCAGCGGCGCGATGTTCCTCACGCGGGCCGGCTCCTTCGTCCCCGACAGCGAGGGCAACCTGGTCAACGCGGCCGGCTTCAAGCTAATGGGCTACAGCTACGCCAACGGCACGCCGACGGTGACGGCCAACGGCTTCAACGGGCTCGAGGCGGTGAACGTCGCCAGCACCTCGCTGGTCGCCACGGCGTCGACGTCAGGTGCATATTCGGCGAACCTGCCCGCGACCGCGACCGCCGTCGCCGCCGGCAGCCTGCCGTCCGACAACGTTGCCGGCAGCCAGTACACGGCCAAGACCTCCATGGTGGTCTACGACAACACCGGCGGCGAGCGCATGCTCGACGTCTACTTCACCAAGACGGGCGCGAACACGTGGGAGGTTGCGGTCTACGACCGCGCCGACGCGACGCCCGACACGTTCTTCCCCTACGGCACGGCCGGCGACCCGCCGCTCGCCACCCAGACGCTCACCTTCGATCCGACGAACGGCCAGCTCGACACGTCCGGCTTCACCGACATCACCATCCCGGTGCCGGGCGGCCAGAACCTGACCATCGACCTCGCCGGCATGACCGAGCTGTCGACCGGCTTCACGACGTTCGACGCCTATGTGAACGGCAACCCGCCGAGCTCGATCCAGCAGGTCGAGATCAGCCAGGACGGCACGGTCTACGCGCAGTACAGCGACGGCTCGTTCCGCGCGCTCTACCGCATCCCGCTGGCGACCGTGCAGTCGCCCGACAATCTGCAGGTGCTGCCGGGCAACGTCTTCACCCAGAGCTCGGGTTCCGGCTCCATCCGCCTCGGCTTCCCGAACGAGGGCAAGTTCGGAAAGGTCGTTTCCGGCGCGCTCGAGAATTCCAATGTCGACGTCGCGACGGAGCTGACCAGCATGATCGAGGCGCAGCGCAGCTACACGGCAAATTCGAAGGTGTTCCAGACCGGCTCCGAGCTCATGGACATCCTGGTCAACCTCAAGAGGTAATCGGCGGCCGGGGTTCGTGACGGGTCGTCTGGGCGTGGGAACGGAATGAAATGTCGCTGTCGTCAGCACTGAGCATTGCCCAGTCCGCTCTCCTCAACACTTCGCGGCAGACGACGGTCGTTTCGCGCAACCTCTCCGAAGCGTCCAACACGGACTATTCCCGCCGCTCGGCCGTTCTCGTGTCAAGCGACAACGGCGCGCGGGTGGTCTCCATCACCCGCGCCACCAACGAGGTGCTCTTCCGCCAGAACCTTTCGGCGCTGTCGTCCTATTCGGCGCAATCGACCCTGACCGACGGGCTCGACACGCTGAGTGTCGACGTCTACGGCGCCGAATACTCGCCGTCGCCCGCCCCCGCCATCGGCCAGTTCCAGGACGCGCTGCAGACCTACAGCGCCAATCCCTCGAACAGCAACGTGGCGGAGAGCACGCTGGAGGCGGCCCGGCAGGTCGTGAACGTGCTCAACGCAGGCTCGGACGCGATCCAGTCGTTCCGCTCCGACACCGACCGCAGCATCCTCAGCGCGGTGGGCGAGCTCAACAGCCTGCTCGCCGACTTCAAGAAGGTGAACGACGAGGTCGTCGCCGGCACCAGGGTCGGCCGCGACGTCAACGACGCGCTCGACCAGCGCGACGGCCTGCTGAAGAAGATCTCGGAATACCTGCCGGTCAGCGCGATCCAGCGGTCGGACAACGACCTGATGCTGGTGACCACCTCCGGGGCGACCCTGTTCGAGACCGTGCCGCGCGAGGTGACGTTCACGCCCTCCACCGGCTTCTCGCCGGGCTCCACCGGCAACGGCATCTATGTCGACGGCGTGCCGATCGCGGCCGGCACGGGCGGCAACACCAGCGCCGGCGGCAAGCTGTCGGCGATGCTGCAACTGCGCGACACCGTTTCCGCCGGCATGCAGGCGCAGCTCGACGAGATCGCGCGTGGGCTCATCACGTCCTTTGCGGAGAAGGATCCCAGCGGCGTGCAGCCCGATGCGGCCGGCCTGTTCACCTGGCCGGGCGCGCCCGCGGTGCCGGCGGCGGGCACGCTCGTCGACGGCCTCGCCCAGATGATCTCGATCAACGCCGCCTTCGACAGCACCAAGGGCGGCGATCCGAAGCTGCTGCGCGACGGCGGGGCCAATGGCGCGGCCTACGTCTCCAACACCAGCGGCGGCGCGGCCTATTCGGATCTGCTGCTCGGCTATGCGCAGCGCATGGAGCAGCCGATGGCGTTTGACAGCGCCGCCGGCATCCAGGCCAGTATCAGCCTCAGCAACTATTCGACCGAGACGATAAGCTGGTTCGAGGGAGTACGGCAGGATTCCTCGCGCGCCGCCGAGAGCAAATCAGCGCTCCTGTCGCGCACCCAGGAGGCCCTTTCCAACGCGACCGGCGTCAACATCGACGAAGAGATGACGCTGATGCTCGACCTCGAGCACACATACCAAGCTTCCGCGCGATTGATGCGGACGGTCGACGACATGCTCGCCTCGCTGCTGAACGCGCTCGGATAGGCCATGAAGACCTCCTTCGTCTCCTCGCAGGGAATCGCCGACTCGGTCCGCTCGCATCTGATGCGCATGCAGGCCGAGATCACCAAGCTCGAGAAGGAGGTGGTCAGCGGCCGCGTCGCCGATTCCGGCCTGGCGCTCGGCGCCCGCACGGGACAGTCGGTCTCGCTGGAGCGCGACATCGACCGGCTGGGCGGCATCGTCGATTCCAATGCGCTCGCGTCGTCGCGCCTGTCGGCGACGCAAAGCGGGCTGGAATCGCTCACCGAGCTGGCGCAGAATTTCCTGAAAACAATGACGGCGGCAGTGTCGGATGCCGTCGATCCGTCGATCTCGAAGTCGGAAGCGGCAACGCTCGTCACCACGATGACGGGCGTGCTGAATTCCAATCTCAATGGCGAGAACCTGTTCGCCGGCGTCAACACCGACGTGGTCCCGATCAACGATTTCTTCGCGACCGGCTCTCCGGCCCAGGCCGCGATGGCGAACGCCTTCCAGACCTATTTCGGCTTCGCCTACACGGATCCGGCCGCCAACACGGTCGACGCCACGCAGATGGGAGACTTTCTCACCAACGTGATCGAACCGCAGTTCATGGGGGCGGACTGGACGACCAACTGGTCCAACGCCACCGACGAGACGATCACCGCGCGCATCTCGCTGACCGAAAGCACGTCCGCCTCGGTGAGCGCCAATGTCGATGGCGTGCGCCAGCTCGCCATGGCGGGCGCGACCGTGGCCTTCTTCTTCGGCGGTAACCTGAACTCGGACGCGCAGAACGCGGTGCTCAAGTTCGCCACGTCGAAGGCCGGCGAGGCCAACGCGAACATCGCCCTGGTCGCCTCGCAGACCGGCATCATCGAGCAGCGCATCTCGGACGCCAGCGACCGCCTGCAGAAGCAGATCGACATCTTCAAGGGCAAGGTCAGCAACCTCGTCGAGATCGACCCCTACGAAGCCTCCACCAGGGTCTCGACCCTGCTTTCGCAGATCGAGACGGCCTACACGCTCACCAACCGCCTTCGCCAGCTCAGCCTCGTGAACTACCTGTGATGAGCGGCCCAACCCGACCCAGAGCCTGAAGAGACCGATCCCAGATGTACCAGTTCTCCTACTCCGAAGTGCAGACCGACTCGGTGGCCGACGCCCGCGATCGCGAGAGGCAGTTGCTGTCGCGCTCGATCGATCTCCTGAGCAGCGCCCGCGAGAAGGGGCCGCGATCGGTGCAGGCGGCCGAGGCGGTCCATTTCCTCACCCGCATCTGGACGGTCTTCATCCAGGATCTCGGCAGCGCCGAGAACGAGCTGCCGGGCGAGCTGCGCGCCAATCTCATCTCGATCGGGCTGTGGCTGCTGCGCGAGGCCGAGCAGGTGAGGCAGGGCAATTCCGACAATTTCGAGGGGTTGATCGAGGTCTCCCAGATCATCCGTGACGGCATCCAATGAGCGGCACCCTCAAGATCACGCTGAAGCCGAACGAGAAGCTCTACATCAACGGCGCCGTGATCCGCGCCGACCGCAAGGTCTCGCTGGAGTTCCTGAACGACGTGCAGTTCCTGCTCGAGGCGCATGTGCTGCAGCCCGACCAGGCCTCGACGCCGCTCAGGCAGCTCTACTTCACCGTGCAGGTCATGCTGATGACGCCGCACAGCGCCGACGCCGCGCGCCGGCTGTTCCGCGAGAGCCTGCCGCGCCTGCTCTCGGCGTTCTCGGAGCCGCACGTGCTGGCCGCGCTGAAGCGCGTCGACCAGCTCGTCTCGGAGGACCGGACCTACGAGGCGCTGAAGGCGATCCGCGCGCTCTATCCGATCGAGGCGCAGATCCTCAACCCCACCAATGTCGAGCAGGAGCGCCCGCTGGCGCTCGCAGCGGGAGAATGACGCCATGACCACGGTCCCCTCCGCCACCGGCACGAGCTCGGGCACCAACTCGACCCAGAACAGCAGCGGCGCCAAGACCGCCGTCGACTACCAGTCCTTCCTGAAGCTCCTCGTCGCCGAGATGAAGAACCAGGATCCGACCAACCCGATGGATTCGACCCAGTACGTCGCCCAGCTCGCGACCTTCTCGCAGGTGGAGCAGACGGTGCAGGTCAACAACAAGCTCGCCACCCTGCTTCAGAGCTCGGCCGTCTCCCAGGCGGACTCGCTGCTCGGCCATACGCTGACCTCGGCCGACGGCACGCTGAAGGGCGTCGTCGCCTCCGTGAAGCTCACCGCCGACGGCACCGTCGCCGTGCTCGCGAGCGGCAAGGAAATCACGATAGAGAGCGGCATCACGGTCCAGTAGGATGAACGAGGCCGATGCCCTCGATCTCGTCCAGTACGCCATCTGGACGGTGCTGATCGCGTCGGCGCCGGCGGTGCTGGTGGCGATGGTGGTCGGCGTCGGCATCGCGCTGGTGCAGGCGCTGACGCAGGTGCAGGAAATCACGCTCACCTTCGTCCCGAAGATCGTCGCCATCCTGCTCGTCATCGTCTTCACCGGCCCGTTCATCGGCGCACAGGTCAACGCCTTCACCACCGTCATCTTCCAGCGCATCGAAACCGGCTTCTGAGAGACCTTCCGAAAATCCCGTGAGGCCGGGCTGCAAACGGCGTCCGGCTGCGCTTCGCTGCTCACGTACTTGATGTACGCCCCGCTCCGGTGCTCGCCGGCCATCGTTTTCGCCACGGCCTGACGGTTTTCCGTAAGGTCTCCTGGGCCGCGTCCGCCTCACGCAAGCTTGGACTGCTAGGTCTGCCGGCGAATCTGCTCCGGAGCGGGAGACGGCCGGCACATCATGGCGATCAGCGAGACCATCGTTCCATCGACCGCCCGCAGCGGCCGCGAGATAGGCTTCGCGCTCGGCATCGTCATCATCCTGACGGTGCTGTTCCTGCCGATCCCGCCCTTCCTGATCGACATCGGGCTGGCGTTTTCGATCGCGGTCTCGGTACTGATCCTGATGGTGGGGCTGTGGATCCAGCGGCCGCTCGACTTCTCGTCCTTCCCGACCGTGCTGCTGATCGCCACGATGCTGCGGCTGTCGCTCAACATCGCCACCACGCGCGTCATCCTCTCGCACGGCAGCGAGGGAACCAATGCCGCGGGCTACGTGATCGGCGGCTTTTCCAACCTGGTAATGGCGGGCGACTTCGTCATCGGCCTGATCGTATTCATGATCCTGATCGTGGTGAACTTCATCGTCATCACGAAGGGCGCGACCCGTATCGCCGAGGTCGGCGCCCGCTTCACGCTCGACGCCATCCCCGGCAAGCAGATGTCGATCGACGCCGACTTGTCGGCCGGCATGATCGACGAGAAGGAGGCGCAGCGCCGGCGCCGCGAGCTCGAGGAAGAAAGCGCGTTCTTCGGCGCGATGGACGGCGCCTCGAAATTCGTGCGCGGCGACGCGATCGCCGGCCTGATGATCACCGCCATCAACATCGTCGGCGGCATCGCCATCGGCTACGGCCGGCACGGCATGCCGATCGGCGAGGCGGCCGACGTGTTCGTCAAGCTGTCGGTCGGCGACGGACTGGTCAGCCAGATCCCGGCGCTGATCGTGTCGCTGGCGGCCGGCCTGCTGGTCTCCAAGGGCGGCACGCGCGGCTCGGCCGACCAGGCCGTGTTCGGCCAGCTCTCCGCCTATCCGCGCGCGCTGTTCGTGGCGGCCGGCCTGATGACGCTGCTCGGGCTGATGCCCGGCCTGCCGGCGCTGCCGTTCTGGTTCCTGGCGGTGTGCATGGGCACGGTCGGCTATCTCCTGCCGCTGCGCCAGAACCGCAAGGCGGAGGCCGAGGCGGTCGTGAAGAAGCAGGAGGAGCAGGTCAAGGTCGACGAAGAGCGCAACTCGATCAAGCACTCGCTGAAGACGCCCGAGATCGAATTGCTGATCGGCAAGCAGCTCTCGACCAAGCTGCTGACCGCGCATCAGGAACTCGCCTTCCGCATGAACAAGATGCGCAAGAAGTTCGCCACCCAGTACGGCTTCGTGGTGCCCGAGGTGCGGCTGACGGACGACTATGCCATCCCGACCAAGAGCTACCAGATCAAGATCCACGGCACGGTCGTGGCGGAGCACGAACTGCGCGTCGGCGAGCTGATGGTGCTGATCGGCGCGGGCCGCACGCCCGACATGCCGGGCGAGGAGGTGCGCGAGCCGGCCTTCGGCATGCGCGCCTATTCCGTGCCCGAGATGTTCGCCGAGGACCTGAAGCGCGAGGGCTTCTCGTTCGCCGACAACATGTCGGTGCTGCTGACGCACCTTTCCGAAGTGATCCGCAACAACCTGCCGCAGCTCCTGTCCTACAAGGACATGAAGGCGCTGATCGACCGGCTCGACCCCGAATACAAGAAGCTTGCCGACGAGATCTGCACCTCGCACATCACCTATCCGGGCCTGCAGGCGGTGCTGAAGCTGCTGCTGGCCGAGCGGGTCTCGATCCGCAACCTGCACCTGATCATCGAGGCGATCGCCGAGATCGCGCCGCATGTGCGGCGCACCGAGCAGATCGTCGAGCACGTGCGCATCCGCATGGCACAGCAGATCTGCGGCGACCTGACCGAGAGCGGCATGCTCAAGGTGCTGCGGCTGGGCAACCGCTGGGACCTCGCCTTCCACCAGGCGCTCAAGCGCGACGCCAAGGGCGAGGTGCGCGAGTTCGACATCGACCCGCGCCAGCTCGAGGAGTTCGGCAACGACGCCACCAAGGCGGTGCGCAAGTACATGGACGCCGGCGAGCGCTTCGCCATCGTCACTGCGCCCGAGGCGCGGCCCTATGTGCGCATGATCGTCGAGCGGCTGTTCCCGACGCTGCCGGTGCTGTCCCATGTCGAGATCGCCAAGGGCGTCGAGATCAAGGTGCTGGGCTCGGTCTCGTGACGCTGACGCTCGCCAGCCTGGACAAGACCGTGCTGGCGGCGTTCATCGCGTTCTGCCGCATCGGCGCATGCTTCATGCTGATGCCGGGCTTCGGCAGCATCCGCGTGCCGATGAACATCCGGCTGTTCGTCTCGATCGCGGTCAGCTTCGCGCTGCTCGTGCACCTGTGGGACCAGATCGAGCCGCATGTCGACAGCCGGCCGCTGGTGCTGCTGCCGATGGTTGCGTCCGAACTGCTGATCGGAACGCTGATCGGGCTCGTGGCGCGCTTCTACGTGCTGTCGCTGCAATTCATCGGCTCGGCGGTGTCGATGCTGGGCGGCTTCGGCGGCATGCCGGGCAACGCCATCGAGGAGCCGGACGCGCAGGGCGCGGTCGGCGCCATCATCTCGATGAGTGCGCTGCTGATCCTGTTCATCCTCGGCTTCCACCACCAGATGATCGAGGCGCTGGTGACGTCCTACCGGGTCGCTCCGGTCAACGTGTTCTTCGATCCGCAGTCGGCGCTGACGGACATGGCGGACACGATCTCGGATTCCTTCATGGTCGTGCTGCGGCTCGGCAGCCCGTTCGTCGCCTACGCCATCCTGGTCAACCTGGCGGCCGGCTTCATCAACAAGCTGTCGCCGCAGGTGCCGGTCTACTTCGTCTCCATGCCGTTCGTCGTCGCCGGGGCGCTGATCCTGATGTACTTCGCCTTCCCGACCATGCTGAGCCTGTTCGCCGACAGCTTCTCGGCCGTCACCGTCGACAGGTGAGGCGGGCGTGAGCGTCGAGCGCAAGAAGCGGCTGGCCAAGCTCGTTATCCTGCAAAGGCGGCTGAAGGCCTTCCACGAGACGCGGCATTCGGGCCACGTTGCGGCGGCCCATGCGGCTGAGGAGGAGGCGTACGAGCTGATCCGCCNACCACGCGCGCATCGCCGGCGCCTTCGCCCGGCGTGACCGCAGCCTTGCGGCGGCCGAGGAGGAGGCGCGGCTGGTGGCGGCGGCGACGCTGCGCACCAACATGGTCGAGGACAGCTACCGCGACGTCTCGCGCGCGGTCGACGAGAAGGCCGCCGACAAGGAGCGGCTGGAGATCGTCGAGCGCAAGCTCACCGGCGGCAGGTAAGCCTGCCACAAGATTGCCGGGGCATTATGCCGCGACCGGCTCAAGGAAGGATGGACCGTTGGCGATATCACCTCCGGGCGACATCATCGTGGACGTGATGCGGGCGGCCGAGCCCGAGCGCGCGCAGGAAGCGCGGGCCCAGCTCCAGCGCATCGCCGAGGGCGCGCGGCCGCCGACGGCCTTCGAGACGGCGACGTCGCTCGCCTCCTCGCGCGTCTCCGCCAAGGAGGGCGAAGGCCCCTATCAGAAGTTCGAGGCGATGGTGCTCGGCACCTTCTTCCAGTCGATGCTGCCGGACAGCACGGATTCGGTCTACGGCGAGGGCATGTCCGGCGACATGTGGAAGTCGCTGCTGGCCCAGCAGCTCGGCGACACGGTCGCCGAGCGGGGCGGGATCGGCATCGCCAACCGGCTGCTGGCCGACCACTACCGGGAAGGCGACCAGCGCATCCCGCTGGCGGGCGCATCCGGCGAGGCGCATGCCGCGCGCGACGCGCAGCAGCGGCTGTCCAGGGCGCTGGTCGATGAACTCCAGCGCAAGGCCGCCCAGTCGCTCGTCGGCGTCGACGCCGCCGGCACGTCCGGCTGACCGGCCGCCCCGTATCCGAGGAGCACCAGATGTCGCAATTTCCGGTTCCGGTCGAGCCCGCGCAGGCCACGCGCCCGCCCGAGATGCCGCTCCAGCACCCCGGCAGCCTCGCCTCGATCATCCGGCGCATCGAGGACGCCATCGACCTCGAGACGGCCGGAATACGCGAGAATCTCGAGTTCGACATCGCCGCCTCGAACGCCCGCAAGAGCCGCTACCTCTACGAGCTCAACAAGGCGGCCGGCGCGCTGTCGCAGCGCCCGGTCGGCGAGGAGCATCGCGAGAGCCTGCAGAGGCTGCGCGCCAAGCTGGAGATCAACGAGCGGGTGATCCTCGCGCATCTCGGCGCGGTTAAGGAGGTTGCCGACCTGCTGCAGGGCGCGATCCAGCGCGCCGAGGCCGACGGGACCTACTCGGCCAGCGAGTTCGGCAGGTTCTAGCTGATGATCAAGTTCGTGGTGGCCGCCTTCTGGATCGTCGCCGTCGCGATCGGGTCGGTCTACTATTCCTTCGGCGTGGCCCAGAACAGGCCGGTCGAGGCCGCGGCGCCGGGCTTCCTCGGCGGGCTCGACTACGTCAAGACCGAGGTCATCTCGGTGCCGATCGTCAGGAGCGGACAGGTGTCCGGCTATTTCCTGGCGCGGCTGGTCTACACGATCGAGACCGAGCAGGCGAAGAAGCTGGTGATCCCGGCCGAGGCGGTGATCACCGACGAGGTCTACAGCTATCTCTACGCCAACCCGCAGATCGACTTCCAGAAGCGCGGCAGCATCGACATCGACGCCATCCGCAACGGCATCCTCAAGAGCGTCAACGACCGGATCGGCGCGCCGCTGATCCACGACGTGCTGGTCGAGCAACTCGACTACCTCACCAAGGAAGAGATCCGCGCCAACTCGTTCCGGGCGATCGCCTCGGAGCAAAGGCCGCCGGCCAGGAAAGATGCAGGCGCGCCGGAGCCTGCACAGGGCGGCCACTGAGCCGCTAGATCAGGAGAAGCGCGGCTTGCGCTTTTCCAGGAACGCCGTCAGCCCCTCCTTCGCATCGCTGCCACTCTGCGAAAGCGCCGCGCTCAGGCTCTCGGCATAGAGCCCGTCGGCCCGCGCCATGTCGTTGATGCGGGCGATCGACTGGATGACGAGATAGTTGACCAGGCTGGAATTGGAGGCGACGTCGCGCGCCAGCTCCTCCGCCCTGGCGGCGCCCTGTCCGTCCTCGACCAGATAGTGCGCGAGGCCGAGCCGCTCGGCCTCGACGGCGCCGTAGGTGCGGCCGGTGAGCATCATCTCCGTCATCCGGTCGGGGCCGAGGATGCGGCCGATCCTGACGGTGGCGCCGCCGCCGACGAAGATGCCGCGCTTGCCCTCCGGCAGCCGGAACTGCGCGCTCGGCTCGGCGATGCGGACATGCGTGGCGGCCGCGATCTCCAGCCCGCCGCCCATCACCGCGCCGGCCAGCACCGACACGACCGGCACGCCGGAGAACTGGATGCGGTCCATCACCTCGTGCCAGCCGCGCGAATGGCGCAGCACCTCGTGCGCCTCGCGATGCTGCTGCTCGGCGAGATCGAGGCCGGAAGAGAAATGGCCGCCGGCGCCGGACAGCACGACCACCCGGACGCCCTTGGGAATAGCGCGGAAGAAGCCGTCGAGAGCGGCCAGCATCGCGTCGTTGACCGCGTTGCGCTTGGCCGGCCGGTTGAGGGTGAGCCGGGCGACCGGCCCCTCGA
Source organism: Hyphomicrobiales bacterium (assembly GCA_017305835.1). Classification (GTDB taxonomy): domain Bacteria; phylum Pseudomonadota; class Alphaproteobacteria; order Rhizobiales; family Rhizobiaceae; genus RCIO01. Next base: position 15,142 of record JAFKJY010000016.1, on the reverse strand, counting down.
TCGCGACGACGACCGGCTCGGCCGCCTCCGGCCTCGATCTGCGCATTTCCGACATCGAGGCGCCGCGCCCCCTTGACCCTGAACGATGAGAATTGTTCTGTAACATAACAATACACGCCGCTACAAGCGAGGCACGGGCCGCGCGGCTTTTCGCATGCGGTGCAAATGGGTTAGCCTGCAGGGGCAGGGGCGAATCGGGCGAGCATGGCGCAATTCGGGGACGCGGGCGGATGACGACCGGACGTGGCAAGAACAGCGCAGGCAGCGGCGGAGCCGCGAAGCCGCGCGCGGCCGGCGCCGAGGGGACCAGCCTCGATTTCGTGCCGGAGCTGGCGTCGATCATCGGCTACAAGCTCAGGCGCGCGCAGCTCGCCGTGTTCCAGGACTTCATCGAGACCTTCTCGCGCATGCACCTGCGCCCCGCCGAGTTCTCCGTGCTCGCGCTGATCGCGCGGACGCCGGGCCAGAAGCAGACCGAGATCGCCGAGCAGCTCGGCATCAAGCGGGCGAATTTCGTCGCGCTGATGGACGGGCTGGAGCGGCGCGGGCTGGCGGAGCGCCGCAAGGTGGCCGGCGACAAGCGGTCGCACTCGCTGCATCTGACCGAAGAAGGAACGCGTTTCGTCGAGCGCATGGTCGCCGTCTGGTCGGAGCACGAGCAGCGGCTGGTCGACAGGCTCGGCGGGGCCGAGGCGCGCGGCAAGCTGCTCGAACTGCTAGACCGGCTGCTGCCGGCCTGACGCCTCAGCCGGTCGCCCCGCGAGCGACCAGCACATGGGCCGGCGCGGGGTCGGCATAGAGGTCGTCCACGAGCGAAGCCCGCGCCGCGAGCATCGCGCGCTGGTTGATCGAGCCCTTGTCGGTGATCTCGTTGGCGTCCATCGAGGGCGGCGTCTCCAGCACGACGGCGCGGACGACGAGGTTGGAGCTGCCGGTCGACTGCGCCGCGAGGTCGTCGAGGCGCTGCTGGAAGAGCGCGCGCAGGCGCGGGTCGCGGGCGAGGGCGGCTTCGTTGGCCTCCGCGAGGTCGGGGGCGATGCGGCGGGCCGCGTCGACGTCGAGCAGCAGCAGGGCGCCGATATGGTTGCGGTCGAGCCCGGCCAGCACGGCGTCGCGCACATAGGGCGCGAAGGCGCGCACGAGGGCGCCGCGCACGGCCGAGAAGTTGACCCATGTGCCGGTCGACAGCTTGAAATCCTCCGAGACGCGGCCGTCGAACAGGAAGCCCTTGCCGATGTGGGCCGAGTCGACGAATTTGAGCGCGTCGCCGATGCGATAGTAGCCTTCCTCGTCGAAGCATTCGGCCGTCTTGTCAGGCTGGCGCCAGTAGCCGGGCGTGACGTTCGGACCCCTGAGCCGCAGCTCCATCTTCTGCCCGTCCGGCACCAGCTTCATCTCGATGCCGGGCGCGGGCAGGCCGACCTCGCCGGCGCGGTTCACCGGCCAGGTGGTGGTGAAGGCGAAGGGCGCCGTCTCGGTCGAGCCGTAGCCGGTGATGATCATCACCTTGCGGCCGATCTCGCGGACCGCCAGCCGCTCCAGCGTGTCCCAGACGTGCTGCGCCAGCCCAGCGCCGGCATACTGGAGCAGCTTGACGCGCGAGAACAGGTTGCGGCGCAGGCGGTCGTTGGTCTCGAGATGCGCGGCCAGCATCTCGTAGCCCTTCGGCACGTTGAAATAGAGCGTCGGCGCGACGTCCTCGAGGTTGCGCACGGTCCTGCCGATGCCGGCGGGCGTCGGCGCGCCGTCGTCGATGTAGAGCGTGCCGCCATTGTAGATGACGATGCCGAAATTGTGGTTTCCGCCGGCAGTGTGGTGCCAGGGCAGCCAGTCGACCATCACCGGCGGCTCGTCGCGCAGGAAGGCGAGCGCATTGGCGATCATCACCTGGTTGCAGGCGATCATGCGATGGGTGTTGATGACGGCCTTCGGCAGGCCGGTCGAGCCGGACGTGAACAGGAACTTCGCCACCGTGTCGCCGCCGATCGCGGCATGCGCGGCGTCCACCGCCGGGCCCGGCCGCGTCGCCAGCAGCGTGTCGAAGGGTACGGCGTCAGGCAGCGGGTCGCGGGCGTTGACCAGCACCGTGCCGGGCGCGGCAGCCGCCTCGATTGCGCGCGCGAACGGGCCGCCTTCGGCGGAGAAGACCAGCCCGGGCCGCAGCAGCGAGAAGATGTGCCGCAGCTTGTCGAAATCCTTCGCCACCAGCGAATAGGGCGGCGAGACGGGGGCGTAGGGGATGCCCGCGCGCTGCGCGCCGAGCGCCAGCAGGGCGTGCTCGATGCCGTTGCCGGACAGGATGACCATCGGCCTATCCGCCGACAGGCCGAGGTCGATCAGATATTGCGCGACGGCGCGCGAGCCGTCGCGCGCGGCAGCATAGGTGAGATTGCGCCAAGCGCCGTCCGGGCCGCGGTCGGCGAACAACACGCGCTCGGGCGCCATCGCCGCCCATTCGTCCAGCGTGTCGATCAGGCTGCGCGGGTAGGGGTCGAGCGGGCGGCGGGAGCGGACATAGGCGACGCCGTCGCGCCATTCGACCTCGGCGTCCAGCTCGCCCATGCGCACGCTGCGCATGCCCGGCATGTCGACCACCGGCATAGTCTATCCTCCCGATATTGTTATTATGCATAACAATATCGTCGCAATCATTCAAGCGTTCAGCCGGCGGGGTCCGGCTCGATCTCGACCAACACGTCGCGCATGGCGACGAGGCCGCCTTGCCGGGCCGCGACGCGCGTGATCGCGCCGGCGGTCTTGGCGGTCAGCACCGTCTCCATCTTCATCGCCTCGATGGCGACGAGCGGCGTTCCTTTCGAGACACGGTCGCCTTCGGCGACGAAAACGCCACGCACCATGCCGGCCAGCGGTGCGACGACGGTCGCCTGCGCATCGGTGGCCGCGGAAGCCAGCCGGTCCGGTTCGAAAAGCTGGAAAGTGGTGCCGTCGCGGCCCAGCCACAAGCCTTCCGTGCTCTTGCAGGTCCAGGCGCGCACCTCCCGCCCGTCCAGCCGGCAGGCGACGCCGTCCGCGGTCGCGGCAAGCTCGCCGATCTCGACCGTTTCGCCGGCGACGCGCGCCTTCACGGCACGGCCTCTGGCGAAGTCGATATCGACCAGCACGGATCCATGTCCGGCGTCGAGATCGATCGCGCAGGTCGCGGTGCCGGTCGAGCGGAACCAGTCGCCGTCAGCGGCGCGGGCGAGGACGAGGGCGGCGAGCAGGATGTCGTCGCGTGCAGGTTCCGGCGCCTGCACGATGGACGCCTGCGCGGCGATCCAGCCGTCGACGAGGCCGGTGGTGACGGCGCCGGCCGAGAATTCAGGGCCGTCCACGAGGTCGATCAGGAAGCGCTGGTTCGTGCGCAGGCCGCCGATCTCCAGCCGCGCCAGCGCATCGCGCAGGCGCGTCAGCGCTTCGGTCCGGTCGGCGCCATGGGCGACCAGCTTGGCGACCATCGGATCGTAATGCGACGGCACGGCCGTGCCTTCGCCGACGCCGCTGTCGAGCCGCAGGCCGGGCGTCTCGGCCGCGCGCCAGCGGACGAGCCGGCCCGCCTGCGGCAGGAAGCCGGCATAGGGGTCCTCGGCGCACAGCCGCGCCTCGATCGCGTGGCCGGCGAAACGGATCTCGTCCTGCCGCGGCGGCAGCGGCTCGCCGCGCGCGACCCTGATCTGCCATTCGACGAGATCGAGGCCGGTGACCATCTCCGTCACCGGGTGCTCGACCTGCAGGCGCGTGTTCATCTCGAGGAAGAAATGCGCCCCGTCCGGCGCGACGACGAACTCGACCGTGCCGGCGCCGACATAGGCGGCCCGGCGCGCCAGTCGCAGCGCGTCGTCGGTCAACCGCGCGCGCAGCGCCTCGCCGACGAAGGGGGAGGGCGTCTCCTCAACGATCTTCTGGTGGCGGCGCTGGGTCGAGCAGTCGCGCTCGCCGAGATGGACGATCGCGCCGTGGCGGTCGCCGAAGACCTGCACCTCGATGTGGCGGGCCTCCTCCACCAGCCTTTCGAGCAGCAGGCGGCCGTCGCCGAAGGCTGCCTCCGCCTCGCGCCGTGCGCTCTGAAGCGCCGACGCCAGCGCGCCCGGCTCGTGGACCGCCCGCATGCCGCGCCCGCCGCCGCCGGAGGCGGCCTTGACCATCAGCGGGAAGCCGATGCGGGCCGCCTCGTCGGCCAGCCGCGACGGCGACTGGTCGTCGCCGGAATAACCGGGAACGATGGGCACGCCAGCCTCGGCCGCAATCGCCCTGGCGCGCGCCTTGTCACCCATCGCCACGATCGTCGAGGGTTCCGGCCCGACGAAGGTCAGCCCGGCTTTAGCGCAGGCTTCAGCGAAGGTGGCGTTTTCCGACAGGAAGCCGTAGCCGGGGTGGATGGCGTCGGCCTTGCCGCGCAGCGCGGCGGCGATGATCGCATCTATATTCAGATAGGAATCGCGCGGCGTCGGCCCGCCGATGCGCTCGGCCCGATCGGCCGCGGCGACGTGCAGCGCTTCGCGGTCGGCGTCGGAGAAGACCGCCACGGTGGCGATCCCCATGCGCTGCGCCGTGCGGGCGATGCGGCAGGCGATCTCGCCGCGGTTGGCGATGAGGAGCCGTTTCAATTCGCCGCCCTGTTCCCCGTCCCCGGCAGCGTGCCTTCGAGCTTGGCGATGATGCCGAGCATCACCTCGTCGGCGCCGGCGCCGATCGAGATCAGCCGGGTGTCGCGGTAGGCGCGCGAGATCGGGTTGTCGAAGGTGAAGCCCATGCCGCCCCAGTATTGTAGCAGGGAATCGGTCAGTTCCCGCGCCAGCCGCCCGGTCTTGAGCTTCGCCATCGAGGCGAGTTTCGTCACGTCGGCGCCCACTACGTACTGTTCGACCGCCGACCATGTCAGCGCACGCAGCGCCTCGACCTCGGTGCGCAGCTCGGCGAGGCGGAAATGCACCGTCTGGTTGTCGAGCACGGGCTTGCCGAACACCTTGCGGTCCGACGTGTATTCGATCGTCAGGTCGATCAGCCGGTCGAAGCTCTTGAGCGAGCTGGCGGCGGCGTAGAGACGTTCCTCCTGGAACTGCAGCATCTGGTAGATGAAGCCCATGCCTTCCTGCCCGATGACGTGCCGCGTCGGCACCCGCACCTCGTCGAAGAAGAGCTGGGCGGTATCCGACGAGTTCATGCCGATCTTCCTGATCTTCTGCCGGCTGATGCCCTTCGCGTCCATCGGAACGCAGATCAGCGACTTGTTCCTGTGCGGCGCGCCGTCGGAGGTATTGGCGAGCAGGCAGCACCAGTCGGCCTTCATGCCGTTGGTGATCCACATCTTGGTACCGGAAATCACGAGGTCGTCGCCGTCGCGCCGCGCAGTCGTCTTCACCGCCGCCACGTCGGAGCCGCCTCCGGGCTCCGAGACGCCGAGGCAGCCGACCACCTCGCCCGCAATCGAGGGGGCGAGGAAGTTGCGCTTCAGCTCGTCCGAGCCGAAGCGGTTGAGCGCCGGTGTGCACATGTCGGTGTGAACCCCGATCGCCATCGGCACGCCGCCGCAGTCGATCAGGCCGAGCTCCTCGGCCATCACCATCGAATAGGAGAAGTCGAGGCCGAGCCCGCCATAGGCCGGGTCGTATTTGATGCCGAGCAGGCCGAGTGCGCCGAGCTTTCCCAACACCTCGTGCGAGGGAAACTCCTCCTCCGCCTCCCATTCGTCGACATGCGGGTTGATCTCCTGCGCGACGAACTTCGCCACGGTGCGGCGGATCTGGTCGTGCTCGGGCGTGAACTGCATGCGCATCCTCCCTTGCGGGCGTGAGCGCCCGTCTCCTCGTTTCGTTCGGCTCTCCTCCCCCGCCGGCCGGAAAGGACCGTGGGCCCCCGCCGCCGATCCCTTCCCGCGCATGCGGGGGAGGAGAACCCGCCGATCGCGTCGGAGGAGGTCAGCCGCGCGCCACGCCGAACGCGTTCGGCCGCAACACGCGCCTCTCCCCCTCCGCCGCGATCGATAGGCAAAGCCCCAGTATCCGCCGCGTGTCGCGCGGGTCGACGATGCCGTCGTCCCACAGGCGCGCGGTGGAGAACAGGGCGGTGGACTGCATGTCGATGCCGGCGCGGATCGCCTCGCCCTGCCGGGCGATCGCCGCCTCGTCGGCTGTCGCGCCTTCGCGCGCGGCCTTGCCGCGGGCCACGATCTCCATCACCTTCGCCGCCTGCTCGCCGCCCATCACCGCCGTGCGGGCGGAGGGCCAGGCGAAGATGAAGCGGGGCGAGAAGCCGCGCCCGCACATGCCGTAATTGCCGGCGCCGAACGAGCCGCCGATCAGCACCGTGAATTTCGGCACGCGCGCGGTGGCGACAGCCTGGATCATCTTGGAGCCGTGCTTGACCGCGCCGTCGCGCTCGGCGGCCGAGCCGACCATGTAGCCGGTCGTGTTCTGCAGGAAGACGAGCGGCATGCCCGTCTGGTCGCAGAGCTGGACGAACTGCGCGGCCTTGAGCGAGCCGGCCGGCATGATCGGGCCGTTGTTGCCGAGGACGCCGACGCGGTGGCCCTCGATCGCGGCATGGCCGCAGACCGTGTCGGGCGCGTATTCCGCCTTGAATTCGAGGAAGTCGGAGGCATCGACGATGCGCGCGACGACCTCGCGGATGTCGAAGGCGGCCCTCTCGTCGGCGGGGACGATGCCCATCAGCTCCTCGGCGTCGAACAGCGGGTCGGGCGCGGCGGCGCGCGGTTCCGCCTCGTCCCAGTTCAGGACGCGCACGATCTCGCGGCCGAGCGCGACCGCCTGCAGGTCGTCCTCGGCGACATATTCGCCGAGCCCGGTGACGCGCGCATGAAGGTCGGCGCCGCCGAGCGCTTCGTCGTCGGCATCCTCGCCGATCGCGGCCTTCACCAGCGGCGGGCCGGCGAGGAAGATGCGCGAGCGCCGCCGCACCAGCACGACGTAGTCCGACAGGCCGGGCAGGTAGGCGCCGCCGGCGGTCGAGGAGCCGTGCACGATGGCGATCTGCGGGATGCCGGCTGCCGACAGCCGCGCCTGGTTGGCGAAGGAGCGGCCGCCCTCCACGAACATCTCGGCCTGATGATTGAGGTTGGCGCCGCCGCTCTCGACCATGTGGACCAGCGGCAGCCGGTTCTCGAAGGCGATCTCGTGCAGCCGCAGCACCTTCTTCAGCCCGATCGGCGGGATGGTGCCGCCCTTGATGCCGCTGTCGGAGGCAGACACGATCACGCGCCTGCCCGAGATGATGCCGATGCCGGCGATGGTGCCGCCGCCCATGATGTTGGCCTCGCCGTCGTCGTCATGCATGCGGTAGCCGGCGAGCGGCGAGATTTCGAGGAAGGGCGTTCCGCGGTCGAGCAGCCGCTCGACGCGCTCGCGCGGCAGGATCTGGCCGCGTCTTGCGAACAGCTCGCGCTTCGAGGCGGAGTTGTCGCGCACGGCCTGCTCCAGCCGCCGCACCTCGGCGAGCCTGGCCGACATCGCGGCGGCGTTCGCCGCGAAGGCCGCCGAGCCGGCGTCGAGAGCCGAGCGCAGCGCCGGCATCAGCCTTCGTCCCCAGACAGAACTTTCGGTGTCTCGGCCCGGTGGAAGCCGTCGAACGGCGTGGTCGCGCGGCCCTTGCCGAGCGGGAACAGCGCCGAGCCGAGCGGCGCGCCGCCGTCGATCGGCACGGTGACGCCGGTGACGAAGGCGGCCGCGGGCGACAGCAGGAAGCAGATGACGGCGGAGACTTCCGCCTCGACGGCGAGGCGGCCGAGCGGCACATGGTTCCGGAGCTGCGGGATCAGCGCCTTGGTCATGCTGTCATAGGTGTCCATGCCGGACGAGGCGACCCAGCCGGGCGCGACGCAGTTGACCCGCACGCCGAACAGCCCCCATTCGTAGGCCGCCGTCTTCGTCAGGTTGACCGTGCCGGCGCGGGCGGCGCCCGAATGCGCCATGCCCGGCATGCCGCGCCACATGTCGGCGGCCATGCTGACCACGGCGCCGCCGTTCTCCTTCATCGACTGGCGGAATACCTCGCGCATGACGAGAAAGCCGCCGGTCAGGTTGTTGGCGACCACTGCCTCGAAGCCGCGCTTCGAGATCGCCTCCATCGGCGCGGGAAACTGGCCGCCGGCATTGTTGACGAGGCCGTGGATGCGGCCGTGGCGGGCGACGATCGCCGCGATCTCCGAAGTGACGGCCTCCTCGTCGCGGATGTCGAAGGCGCGCGCCTCGGCGCTGCCGCCGTCCTCGGAGATCTCGGCCAGGACGCGCTTGAGCTTGTCCGGCCTGCGCCCGGTTATCACTACATGGGCGCCGAGGCTCGCCAGCTCATGCGCCACGCAGCGGCCGATGCCCGAGCCGCCGCCTGTGACGACGTGCACCTCGCCGGCAAAGATGCCGTCGCGAAGAATGCTGCGATATCCCACGGTCCTCCTCCCGCCGGTCACCGGCCCGAGCTGTCTGCCGGCCCGGTCCCGCCGTCCACGCGGCCACGGAAAACGCTAAATCACGTTGACGTAAACGTCAATCGTGCTATGCCCTTCGCGACCAAGCCGAAAGTCCTTCGCGCCATCGCCGGCGCGGCCCTGCCACGAGGAGAAAATCCCCATGAACGTCAAGGAAATCGCAGACAAGATCGCCGCCAAGGCGGACGGTTCCAGCTTCAGCCGCTCGGTCAAGTTCGACCTCGGCGGCGACGGCGTGATCGTCATCGACGGCAGCTCGGTGTCGACCACCGACGCGCCCGCCGACTGCACCATCTCGCTGTCGAAGGACGACCTGGAATCGCTGATGGCGGGCGAGCTCAACCCGACCGCCGCCTTCATGCAGGGCAAGCTCAAGGTCGCCGGCGACATGTCGGTCGCGATGCAGCTCAGCCAGGTCCTGTAGGCGGCAACGGCCCGGTGGGAGAGAGCCGACCGGGCCGCGCCGCCCCTGGCGGTCGCACCGGTTGGCTCGTGCGGCCTCCAGAAGCTCGTTGCCGGCAGCATCGCTGCCGGCGATTTCATGTCACGACAGGCTCCGGCCTTTCGCCTCCACGAGCCTGCCCAGTCCTGTCCTGGCGTCCTCGACCAGCCGGCGCAGACCGGCCAGCGACAGCAGCGGCCGCGGTTCGCGGACCAGCCGGAAGCCCAGATTGTCGGGCGGCGTTCCCACCGCGCAGCCGCCGCTGACCGCGTCGCGCACGAAATTCGACATGTAGGTGCGGTGGCGGCCCTCCACGACGTGGACGCCGCAGTTCTCGATCGTGCTTTCGACGGTCTTGCGGTCCTTCGCAAAGGTGGTCCGGACGTAGCAGGTCGAGGTCCATTCCCAGACATTGCCGGCGATGTCGTAGAGACCGGCGGCATTGGCGCCGAAATGGCCGGCCGGCTTCGGCGCCGGGTCGGGCGCGCGCCGCAGCGCGGCTTCCTCGCGATAGCGGCGGATCCAGGCGATCGCCGGGTTGGCCGGATCGTCGGCCTCGGCCGAAGTCTCGCCGCCGAAGCGTTCGCCGGCCGCATAGGCCCATTCGGCGTCGGTCGGCAGCCGCCAGCTCTCGCCGGTCCGGCGCGAATACCAGTTCGCATAGGCGACGGCGTCGTCGTGGCTGACGCCGGTGACGGGCAGGTCGGGGGCGGGCTCGACACGGGCGTCGAGAGCCCGGCAGGCGCCTTCGCCGACGCAGCGGAGATAGTCGGCGGCGCCGACCTGATAGGCCATGATCTCGAGCGGCTGCCGGAACGTCACCTCGGCGCGGGGCGCGGCGGCGGGACGGCCGCCGACCAGGAATTCACCGGGGGCGGGCCAGGTCACCTGCCCGGCGGGCAGCATGACCGTCTGCACGAAGGGCAGGGGGGCTTCCGCGGCGCGATGGGCCGGGGTGCGCGCGATGTCGAAGGCGGTGGGGACGGCCAGAAGGGCGATCGCGCCCCCGACAAGCTCAAACAGCCTCATCTTCATGGTCCGCTCCCCGGGTTGAGGGGCGGTCCGGCCTGCTGCCGGGCCGCCCGTGTCGCCGGCCGAAGGCCGGTCAGTTGCTGACGATCGGGGCGGGGGCCGCCACCTGCGTCATCAGGTCGTCGTTCCATTCACCCTCGACCAGGAAGTGGGCGGTCGCACCGAGCTCCACGGCCTCGATCAGGTTGTGGTTGACGTAGGCGTAGACACCCGGCTGCAGGAAGGTGTAGAGCGCCGCTCCCGCCGAGCCGCCGCGGATGAACCAGGTCTCCAGGTCCTTCGCGGGCGGGTTGTCGAACTTGCCCTGCTCCCAGACATGGTCGCCATGGCCGCCGATGATGTGCGGGCGGCTGTCGCGGTTCGCCTGCGAATGGACGATCAGCACCGTCTCGCCGACATTGGCCTTCATCGCATGGTCGCCGGTGAGGGCACCCTTCGCGCCGTTGAAGACCACATGCGTCGGGGTCAGCTTGCGCATCACCTCGACCGTGTCGGCATAGGCGTCGCCGGCCGACTCGTAGGTCTTGAACTTGCCGTTCTCGTCGCGCGGCAGGTAGAAGTCGTTCTCGCCTACATAGTAGATGCGGTCGTAGCGGAGCGCCTTGCCGTTCTCGTCCTTCAGGCCGTCGCGCGGCAGCACCATGATCGCGCCGCTCATGCCCGACACGACGTGCCAGGGGATCATCGCGCCGCCCGGCGCGCAGTGGTAGACGAAGGTGCCGGTGCGGGTCGCCTTGAAGCGCAGCTTCACCTGCTCGCCGGGGTTCACATGCGTCAGGTCGCCGCCGCCCAGCGCGCCCGTCGCAGCATGGAAGTCGATGTTGTGGGCGAGCGTGTTGGTCTCGGGATTGACGAGGGTGAGCTCGACATAGTCGTCCTTGTGGACGACCATCAGCGGGCCGGGAATGGTGCCGTTGTAGGTCATGGCGTGCAGGACCGTGCCCTCGTCGTCGACGACGACCGGCTTCTCCTCGATCACCATGGTGAACTCCACCACCTTCGGGCCGCCGGTGGCGACCTGTTCGTGGGCGTGCACATAGGGCGGGGCGACCAGCGTCACCTTCTCCCGGGGCAGGTTCTTGGTCTCCGCCGCGCTCGCAGCCGCGAGCGGCGGCATGGCAGCAACCAGCATCGCACCGGCGGCTGTGCCCAGCAGGGCCTGGCGTCGCGTCAACATCGGAGTTCTCCTTGTGATCAGCTCGTTTCTGATGACGGCATTCCTACGCCCGGCGCGGCAATCGTTCTTTGAGCTGGCGCAAACAAACTGTTCGCAATTGCGAGATGGCAGTGCAGCAGAGCGGCCGCGGCTCTCTCCAGCCGGCAGGCGGGGGCGGCAAAACGCCTTGCGTTCAACGGCGGTTTGGACGATTGCTACGGCGCGCCGAACAACCTGAAAGCCAGACCTTGCAGAAAGTTGCCTATCCGAACCTCGTCCACCCCTTTGCCGAGCCGCCGCAGGTGGGGGAGGTGATCGAGGTCACGCCGGGGATCCTGTGGACCCGCCTGTCGCTTCCCTTCCGGCTCGACCACGTCAACATCTACCTGATCGACGACGGCGACGGCTGGGCGGTGCTCGACACCGGGCTCGGCAGCAACAAGACCCGCGCCATGTGGGAGGCGCTGGCGGCGGGGCCGCTGGCCGGCCGCCGGATGACGCGCCTGATCGTCACGCATTTCCACCCGGACCATATCGGGCTGGCCGGCTGGCTGTGCGACCGCTTCGACATCCCGATGCTGACCAGCCAGACTTCCTGGCTCGGCTGCATCAACATCTCGCTCAATCCCGATGCGCTCAGCGCGCAGCACTATCGCGATTTCTACCTGTCGCACGGCATGGACGACGAGACCGCCGGCATCGTGATGGAGCAGGGCCACGGCTACCTCAGGATGGTGACGCCGCTGCCGCCCACCTTCCGCCGCATCGTCGCCGGCGACACGCTGGTGATCGGCGGCCGCGAGTTTTCGGTGCTGACCGGCGACGGGCACGCGCCGGAGCAGGTGATGCTCTATTGCGCGGCCGAGCGCCTCTTCCTCGCCGCCGACCAGGTGCTGGCCAAGATCACGCCGAACGTCTCGGTCTGGGCGGTCGACCCGCAGGGCGACCCGCTCGGCCTCTACATCCGCTCGCTCAAGGCGCTGAAGGTGGGGCTGCCGGAGGATGCGCTGGTGCTGCCCGGCCACCAGCTCCCGTTCCTCGGCCTGCACACGCGCTGCGACGAGCTGATGGCGCACCATGCGGCGCGCTGCGAGCTGATCGCCGCCGCCTGCGCGAGGAAGGCCAGCTCGGTCGCCGAGCTGGTGCCGGTGATGTTCACCCGGCAGCTCGATCCGCACCAGTTGAGCTTCGCCTTCAGCGAAGTGCATGCCCACGTCAACTACATGGTCGAGATCGGCGAGCTCGCCTGGGAGCGGCAGGACGGCATCATGCGGGTGCGCCCGCGCTGAGCCGCAGCGCGGGCAGGCGAAGGCGGCCGCGCCGGGCCGCCCGCCCTATTCCTTGACGTATGGCTTGCCGTCGGCCGCCGGCGGCCGGGCACGGCCGATCAGGCCCGCGACGAGCACGATCGTGGCAATATAGGGCGCCATGGCGAGGAACTCGGCCGGGATCGGCGTGCGCAGGATGGCGAGCTTCTGCTGCAGCGAATCGGCGAAGCCGAACACCAGCGCGGCCATCAGCGCGCCGACCGGGTGCCAGCGGCCGAAGATCATCGCGGCAAGGCCGATATAGCCGCGCCCGTTGGTCATGTTCTCGTCGAAGCGGCCGACCGAGCCGAGGGTGAACCAGGCGCCGCCGAAGCCGGCGGCCATGCCGGCCAGCGTCACGTTGATGTAGCGGATCCTGTAGACATTGATGCCGAGCGTGTCGGCGGCCTCGGGATGCTCACCGACGGCGCGAGCGCGCAGGCCGCTCGCCGTGTGGAACAGGTAGTAGGTGGCGATCGCCACCATGATCAGCGCGCCGTAGACGAATATGTTGTGCTGGAATAGCACCGGGCCGATCACCGGCAGGTCGCTGAGGAACGGGATGTTGACCGCCTTGAAGACCGGTGCGTTGTTCAGCTCGCGATAGTGCGTCAGCACCTGGCTGCTGACATAGGAGGTGAGGCCGAGCACCAGGAGGTTGATCGCCACGCCGGCGATGATCTGGTCGACGCGGTAGGTGACGACGAGCGCGGCGAGCAGCAGGCCGAAGGCGCCCCCGACCAGCACGGCGGCGACCAGCCCGCCCGTGCCGCCGAGCAGCGAGCCGACCACGGCGCCGGTGAAGGCGCCGGCGAGCAGCATGCCCTCGATCGCGATGTTGACGACGGCGACGCGCTCCGACAGCACGCCGGCCAGGCCGCCGAGCGCGATCGGCACGGCGCGCACGATGGTCGCCTGCAGCATGCCGGTGAGCGAGAAGGACTTGCCGGCCGTCGCCCATGTCAGGAAGGCGGTGACGGCCAGAAGCAGGCCGATGCCGAACAGCAGGCCGGACCAGCGGGACGCGCCCGGCAGGAACTGGCGGACGCCGAAGAAGGCGAGCACCGCCGCGACCACCCACGCATAGGGGGCGGCCGGCACGACGAGGTTCGGCATGCTGAAGGCGTCGCCCGGGAAGGCGAGGCGGAAGGAGGCGTCGCCGGTCACCGGCAGCGCGAAGACGAAGGCGACGAAGACGGCCAGCGCCAGCAGCAGCCAGCCGATGATCAGCGTCTGCCGGCGCCGGGCGAAGCCGATGGCCGCGGGTGCCGAGGGCGAGGTGTCGGTGACTGCCATGTCGAGCTCCCCCTATCGTCCGGCCGGTTTCTGGAAGGCGAACGAGAACACGGCGCGCATCAGGATCGGCGCCGCCATGAAGATGATGATCAGCGCCTGGATGATGGCGATCAGGTCGAGACTGACGCCGGCCGAGACCTGCATCTGGCGCGCGCCCGCCTGCAAGGCGCCGAACAGCAGCCCGGCGAGCAGCACGCCGACCGGGTGCGAGCGTCCGAGCAGGGCCACCGCGATGGCGTCGAAGCCGACGCCGCCGGAGAAGTTCGGCGAGGCGCGGCCGAGCACGCCGAGCACCTGGTTGGCGCCGGCCAAGCCCGCCAGCGCGCCGGCCAGCGCCATCACCAGCACGATGATCAGGCCCGAGCGCATGCCGGCATAGCGGGCTGCGTCGGGGTTAAGGCCGGAGGCGCGGAACTCGAAGCCGATCGTGGAGCGGAACAGCAGCCACCAGACGAACAGCACCGCGAGCACGACGAGCACGATGCCGGCATGCACGCGCAGGGTGGGGTCGAGCCAGTCGAGGAGCCGCGGCAGCTCGGCATTGGGCAGCACCGACTTGGAAATCGGGTCGGCGCGGCCGGGACGCTGGATCCACGGCATGCGCAGCAGGTAGTCGAGCAGCTTCACCGAGATCAGGTTGAGCATGATGGTCGTGATGACCTCGTGGGCCCCGGTGGTGGCCCGCAGCCATCCGGCGATCGCCGCCCACAGGGCGCCGACCAGCGCGCCGGCGAGCAGCGCCAGCGGCAGGTGGATCACCATCGGCAGCCCGGGGAAGGAGAAGCCGACGATGACGGCCGCAAGGCCGCCCATGATGACCTGGCCCTCGGCGCCGATGTTGAACATGCCGGCGCGGAAGCCGAGCGCGATGCCGAGGCCGGCCAGCGTCAGCGGTGCGGCCGAGGTCAGCGTCTCCGATATCGCGTTGAGCGAGCCGACCGAGCCGACGAACAGGGCGACGAAGGAGCGGCCGATAATGGGCAGCGAGACGCCGGTGGCGAGCATGATGACGGCGCCCAGCACCAGCGCCACGATCACCGCCAGGACCGGCACGATGACGAGGTCCTCGAAATCGGCGCGGGCGGGCGCCGCGCGCTTGAGGAGCTGCGCCGAGACGCTGTCGGGGTTCCTCGCCTCGTTCATGCCGCTGCTCCCGCCATGGCCAGGCCGATCTCGTTCTTGTTCGCCGGCCGGCCGCCGGCGCCGAACTCGGCGACGATCCTGCCCTTGAACATCACCAGGATGCGGTCGGCGAGAGCCAGGATCTCGTCGAGCTCGGACGAGATGATGAGCACGCCGTCGCCTTCGTCCCGCGCATGGACGATGCGCTTGTGGATGTATTCGATCGAGCCGACGTCGAGGCCGCGCGTCGGCTGCGAGGCGATCAGGACCTTGGTGTCGCGCGACAGCTCGCGGGCGACGATCATCTTCTGCTGGTTGCCGCCCGACAGGTTGCCGGCGTGCTCGAA
>JAFKJY010000015.1 GCA_017305835.1 Hyphomicrobiales bacterium | reverse complement strand
CGCCACCACGCTGGCGCTGGAGCCGGAGCTGATGCTGCTCGACGAGCCCACCTCCGGCCTCGGCCACGAGGACGTCGACCGCATCGCCGAGCTGATCGCCAAGGTCTCCGCCAACCGCACCATCCTGATGGTGGAGCACAACCTTTCGGTGGTGGCGCGGCTGGCCGACACGATCACCGTGCTGGCGCGCGGCCGCGTGCTAGCCGAAGGGCCCTATGCCGAGGTGTCGGCCGACCCGCGCGTCGTCGAGGCCTATATCGGGGGCACCGATGACGCCTGACGCCTCGCTCCAGGTGCGCGACCTCCACGGCTGGTACGGCGAGAGCAAGGCGCTGCACGGCATGAACTTCGAGATCGGTCGCGGCGAGGTGGTGACGCTGCTCGGCCGCAACGGCGCCGGCAAGACGACCACGCTGCGCGCCATCATGGGCCTGCTGCGCAAAAAGACCGGCGAGATCCGCTTCCGCGGCGAGGAGCTTTGCGGCCGGCTGCCGGAATATGTCGCGCGGCGCGGCATCGCCATCTTCTCCAGCCTGACGGTGGAGGAGAACCTGATGCTGCCGCCGGTGGTGGCCGAGGGCGGCATGGCGATGGACGACATACTGGCGCTGTTCCCCAACCTCGCCGAGCGGCGCAACAGCCCAGGCACCAAGCTTTCCGGCGGCGAGCAGCAGATGCTGGCGATCGCGCGCATCCTGCGCACCGGCGCCACCCTGCTGCTGCTCGACGAGCCGACTGAGGGGCTGGCGCCGGTGATCGTCAAGCAGATCGGCGCCGTCATCGCCAAGCTCAAGGAGCGCGGCTTCACCGTGCTGCTGGTCGAGCAGAACTTCCGCTTCGCGGCGAAGCTCGCCGACCGCCACTACGTGGTGGAGGACGGCCGCGTGGTGGAATCCTTCACTGCCGCCGACGTCGCCGGCGGCATCGACCGCATCGAGACCTATCTGAGGGTGTGATGATGTTCGAACTCATCGGCATCTCGCCCACCCTGCTGTTCGGCCAGCTCCTGATCGGCCTCATCAACGGCGTCTTCTACGCGATGATGAGCCTCGGCGTGGCGATCATCTTCGGCATGCTGCGGATCGGCAATTTCGTGCACGGCGCGCAATACATGCTGGGCGCGTTCGGCGCCTGGTACCTGCTCAACCTGCCGAGCCTGTTGCCCGGCCTCGGCCTGCCCTCGCTCGGCTACTGGTGGGCGCTGGTCATCGTGCCATTGCTGGTCGCCGGCATCGGCGCGCTGATGGAACGCATCTTCATCCGCCGCGTCTACGACCTCGAGCACGCCTACGGCCTGCTGCTCACGGTCGGGCTGGCGATGGTGATCGAGGGCCTGTTCAACCTGCGCTACGGCGCGGCGGGGCAGCAGTACAACATCCCCGATTCGCTCAAGGGCGGCGTCAATCTGGGCTTCATGTTCATGCCCTACTACCGCCTGTGGGTGATCGTGGCGGGCATCCTCGCCTGCCTCGGCACCTGGTACGTGATCGAGCGCACCAAGCTCGGCTCCTATCTCAGGGCGGCGACCGAGAACCCCGACCTCGTGCGGGCCTTCGGCATCAACGTGCCGCGCATGCTGATGCTGACCTACGCGTTCGGCGTGGGGCTTGCCGGCCTTGCGGGCGTGATGGCGGCGCCGATCTACCAGGTCAGCCCGCAGATGGGCCAGTCGATCATCATCACCATCTTCGCCGTCGTCGTCATCGGCGGCATGGGCTCGATCTTCGGCGCGATCGTCACCGGCCTGATGCTCGGCCTCGTCGAGGGCCTGACCAAGGTGTTCTGGCCGCAGGCCTCGACCACGGTGATCTTCGTCATCATGGCGATCGTGCTGGTGTTCCGCCCGGCCGGCCTGTTCGGCCGCGAGAGCACGTCCCACCACAGCACCGACATGTCGGCGGCGCGGCCGGGCAGCCTGCTCGAGAACGGCCGCCTGTGGCTCGCCATCCTCACCGTCGGCGGCGCGGCGCTGCCCTTCTTCATCTACCCCGTGTTCGGCATGAAGATGCTGTGCCTGGCGCTGTTCGCCAGCGCCTACAACCTGATCTTCGGCTATGTCGGCCTGCTCGGCTTCGGCCACGCCGCCTTCTACGGGTCGGCCGCCTACGTGGCGGCGCACACGGCCGCCGCCTGGGGCTTCCCGCCGGAGCTCGCGATCCTGTCGGGCGCGGCGGCGGCGACCCTGATCGGCGTGGTGTTCGGCTGGCTGGCGATCCGCCGGCAGGGTCTCTATTTCGCGATGATCACGCTGGCGCTGGCGCAGCTCGTCTATTTCTACGCCATTCAGGCGTCGTGGACGCATGGCGAGGACGGCATCCAGTCGGTGCCGCGCGGCCACCTGTTCGGCTTCATCGACCTCAACCAGCCGCTCAATATGTATTATTTCGTGCTGGTCATCTTCCTCGCCGGCTTCGCGCTGATCCACCGCATCGTGCGCTCGCCCTTCGGGCAGGTGCTGAAGTCGATCCGCGAGAACGAGCCGCGCGCCATCTCGCTGGGCTACGCCACCGACCGCTTCAAGCTGATCGCCTTCACGCTGTCGGCGGGGCTCGCGGGCGTCGCCGGCGCGACCAGCGCGATCGTGTTCCAGATCGCCTCGCTGCCCGACCTCTACTTCATGACCTCGGCCGACGCGCTGCTGATGACGCTGATCGGCGGCGTCGGGACGCTGCTCGGCCCGGTGGTCGGCGCGATCATTCTCGTCGCCATGCAGACGGAGTTCGCCACGCTGGGCGCCTGGGTGATCGTGGCGCAGGGCGCGGCCTTCGTGCTGTGCGTGCTGTTCCTGCGCAAGGGCGTGGTCGGCACGCTGGAGGACTACCTCGCGCAGCGCAGCGACCGCGCCGCCGCGGCGCGCAGCGAGCCCGCCGGCAAGGCCGGCGCGGAGGCGGGCCGGTGACGGACGGCAAGCCGCTCGCCGTCGTAGTCGGCGCAGGACCGGGGCTCGGCATCGCGCTGGTCAGGCGCTTCGCGCGCGCGGGCATGGCGGTCGGCTTCATGGCGCGGCGGCCGGAGGCGATCGCCGCCTACCAGGCCGAGCTGGACGCCGAGGACCTCGACACGAAGGGCTTCGTCGCCGATGCCGGCGATCCGCAGGCGGTCAGCCGGGTCTTCGCCGAGCTGCGCGCCAGCCACGGTGCGGCCGAGCTTTTGGTCTACAACGCCGCGATCATCGAGCCGTCGCGCTTCGTCACGCCGTCGGGCATCGCGGAGGCGCAGTATTCCTCGGCGCCGGGCTGGAAGGCGCATGGCGAGCCAGTCGGCGTCGACTATCTGATGGCGAGCTTCCGCACCAACGTGGCCGGCGCGCTGCATGCGGCCCAGCAGGTGGCGCCGGCGATGATCGCGCGCGGGCGCGGCACGATCCTTCTCACCGGCGGCGTGCTCGCCTTCGGCCCGTGGATCGAGTGGGGCACTGTGTCGCTCGGCAAGGCCGCGCTGAGGAGCCTCGGCCATTCGCTGTTCAAGGAGCTGACGCCGCTCGGCGTGCAGGTCGCGACGGTGGCGATCCACGGCACGATGGCGAAGGGAACTGCCTACGACCACGACACCGTGGCCGACGCCTACTGGCGGCTGCACCGGCGGCCGGAGGCCGAATGGGAGCCGGACTTCCATTTCAAGGCCGAGCCGGACGACGGCGCGGACCCCGACGCGTGAGGCCGGCGATCGACCTTTCCGGCCGACGCGCGCTGGTCACCGGCGGCGCCAGCGGCATCGGCGAGGAGACCGCGCGGCTGCTGACCGAACTGGGCGCGGCCGTGGCCATCGCCGACATCGAACGCGACCGCCTCGGCGAGGCGCAGGAACGCACCGGAGCCGCCGCCGCGGTGGCCGGCGACGTCGCCGACGCGGACGACGTCGAGCGGATGGTGGCGGAGGCGGCCGCCGCGCTGGGCGGCCTCGACCTCGTCTTCAACTCGGCCGGCATAGGCGACGACCTCGTGCCGCTGCACGAGCAGGCGGTGGAGCGCTGGCAGCGCGTCGTCGACGTCAACCTGCGCGGCACCTATCTCGTCTGCCGGGCGGCCGGGCGCATCATGCTCGAACAGCGCCGTGGCGCGATCGTCAACGTCTCGTCGATCGTCGGGCTCGGCGGCTTTCCGGGCCGCACCGCCTACGGCGTCGCCAAGGCGGGCATCAACCACCTAACCCGCACGCTCGCCTGCGAATGGGGTCCCGCCGGCATCCGCGTCAACGCCATCGCGCCCGCCTACACGCTGACGCCGATGGTGCGCTCGCTGCTCGATCGACAGGTGTTCGATCCCGGCAGGCTGGAACGGCGCACGCCGCTCGGGCGGCTCGGCGAGACGGCCGAGATGGCGCAGGCGGCCGCCTTCCTTTTGTCGGACTGGGCCTCCTACATCACCGGCGCCGTGCTGCCGGTCGACGGCGGCTGGAGCGCCTACGGCGCGGCCGGCGACGTCGACGCGATCCGGCACGAGGGAGCGTAGGGGCCGCTCATTTCCTTCTGAACCGCTCCAGCGAGCCCGCCTTAAGCGCCTCGATCCGATCGCGCTTGCGGATCTTGGCGGCTTCGACCGGCATGTCGTCGATGAACTCGACGCGGCGAGGGGCCTTGTAGGCGGCGAGCTCGGCGCGGCAGAACCGGCGCAGCTCTTCGGCGCTCGCCGTTGCGCCCTCGTTGAGGACGACCACCGCGACCGGGATTTCGCCCTTCTCGGCGTCAGGCGCGCCGACAACGGCGCACATCGCCACCGCCGGATGGCGGTAGAGCACGCTCTCCACCTCCAGCGGGTAGATGTTGTGGCCGCCGGTGATGATGACGTCCTTCTTGCGGTCGACGATGAACAGGAAGCCGTCGGCGTCGAGATAGCCGAGGTCGCCCGACTTCCAGCCGAGCGGTGTGAAGGCCTGGGCCGTCGCCTCCGGGTCGCCATAATAGCCCTTCGAGACGCAGTCGCCGCCGATGACGACCTCGCCGATCTCGCCCGCCGGCAGCTCGCGGCCGTCGTCGTCGAGGATGTGGATGCGCGATGAGCCCACAGGCACGCCGGTGGCGCCCGGCTTGCGCAGGCCGGCAGTCGGCTCGATGACGTTCTGGCCGCAGGTCTCGGTGGCCCCGTAGACCTGCGCGACCTTGACGCCCGACAGCTCCTCGAAGCGCTTGATGACCGGCTGCGGCACCGGCGAGCCGCCGGTGATGCAGATGCGCAGCGACGACAGGTCGTGGCGGGCGGGGTCGTGATCGTTGACCATGTAGACATACATGGTCGGCGTGCCGCCGAAATAGGTCGCCTTGTGGCGGGCGATGTCGGCCATCACCTTCTCGGTGTCCCAGCGCTCGTGCAGGACGATGGTGCCGCCGGTGTAGAGGCACAGGTTCAGCGTCACCGTCAGGCCGAAATTGGTGAACAGCGGCACCGCGCACAGATAGGTCTCGCGGCCGTAGCGGGTGCGGTGCGACACCATCATGTCGCGCAGCGTCGACAGCACGTTGAAATGGGTCTGCGCCGTGCCCTTGGGCGTGCCGGTGGTGCCGGAGGTGAAGAACAGGCAGGCGATGTCGTCGAAAGCGCAGTCGGCGTCGGCGAATTGCGGCGAGGCGGCCGCGACGAGGCGATCGAGCTCGCCGTCGCCGCCCGACACCAGGCAATGCTCCAGCGCGGGAAACTCGGCGCGGATCTCGGAGAAATAGGGCCATGTCGTCTGGTCGGCGATCAGCGCCTTCATGCCGGTGCGCGCGACGATCTTGCGCAGCTCGGCATGGCGGAACATGGCGCTGAGCGGCGCCGGAACCGCGCCCAGCCGCTGGCAGGCCCAGAAGCCGACCGCCATCAGCGGCGTCGACGGCAGATAGAGGCCGACGCGGTCGCCCTTGCCGACGCCGCGCGCGGCAAGCACGTTGGCGACGCGGGCAGTCTCGTCGGCGAAGGCGCGGTAGGTCAGCGTGCCGGCATCGGTGACGATGAAGGCCCGATCCGGCACCAGACGGACGTTGCGGGCGAGCATCTGACTGAGGATTTCCATCGCCGCCTCACGAGATCAGGATGCCGCTGTCGACCGGCAGCTTCTGGCCGGTGGTGCGGCGCGATTCGTCCGAGGCGAGGAACAAAGCGGCGTTGGCGACGTCGATCGGATCCGCGAAGCCGAGCAGGTAGGCCTCCTCCTGCTTCTTCAGATGCGGCTCCTTCTCGAAGAAGGCTGCCACGCGCGGCGTCATCACCGCGCCGGGAATGACGACGTTGACGCGGATGCGGTCGGCTGCGAATTCCACCGCCATCGAGCGCGTCAGCGCGATGATGCCGCCCTTGGCCGCCGTGTAGGCGTCGCGGTTGGGAATGCCCATCTCGCCGACGATCGAGGCCGAATTGATGATCGAGCCGCCGCCAGAAGCGCGCATCAGCGGGATAGCCGAGCGGCTGCACAGCCAGGTGCCGAACAGGTCGAGCCTGATGCAGCGCCAGAATTCCTCGATCGGCGCGACCGTCAGCGGCCCGTCGGCCGCGGTCGAGCCGCCGGCATTGTTGTAGAGCACGTCGAGCCGGCCGTAGCGGGCGTGGACGGCGGCGAAGGCCGCCTCGACGCTGTCGGGCTCGCTCACGTCGGTCGAGACGAACATCGCCTCGCCGCCGGATGCGGCGATGTCGGCCGCGATCGCCTCGCCCCTGTCGGCGCTGCGCCCGGCGAGCGCGACGCGCGCGCCTTCGCGGGCGAACAGCCGCGCCGTGACCTCGCCGATGCCGCCCGTCGCGCCGGTGACGAACGCGACCTTGCCCGAAAGCCTGCCCATGCCTTTTGTCCTTCCCCGCGCCAGTTGCGGCATCCCGGCCGCGGATTCCACGTCCGAAAAGACTATTCGCGACGGTTCGGCCGCGATCGGGCGACTTCTATCCGGTGCGGCGGCCTACTTGCCGAGTTCGACGCTGCGCGCGCGGGCGGCTTCCACCGCCTCGCCGACAAGCGTCTTCAGCCGGTCGCCGCCCATCAGCACGGCAAGCGCGGCGGCCGTCGTGCCGTTGGGGCTGGTCACCTGCTCGCGCAGGCGGCCGGGCTCCTCGCCGCTCTCGCGCGCCAGATTGGCGGCGCCGTAGACGGTCTGCATGGCGAGCAGCTTCGCGGTGTCGGCCGGCAGGCCGACCTCGATCGCCGCCGCCGTCAGGCATTCGATGAAGTGGAAGACATAGGCCGGGCCGGAGCCGGACACGGCCGTCACCGCATCCATCAGCCCCTCGTCGGCGATCGTCGCGACCTCGCCGCTGGCCGACAGAAGCTCGCGCACGAAGGCGCCGGCCTCGGGCTTCACATTGCCGTTCTGGAACACCACCATCATGCCCTTGCCGATCGCCGCCGGCGTGTTGGGCATGCAGCGCACGATCGCCGTTCCGGCGCCGAGGATGTCCTCGAAGGTGGCGGCCGGAACGCCGGCGGCGATGCTGAGGAAGGCCGTGCCGCGCCCGGCGAAGCCGCGATACTGCGCCGCCACGTCGCGGATCACCTGCGGCTTCACCGCGAAGATGACCAGCCGCGGCGCCTCGGCCGCGAAGGCCTCCACCGATGCCGCCACCTTCACGCCTTTCTCGGCGGCGCGGCTGCGAAGCTCTCCGTTGGGCTCGACCACGGCGATTTCGGCCGGCTTCAGGCGCCCCGAGGCGAGCCAGCCCGCCAGCATGGCGTATCCCATGTTGCCGCAGCCGGCGAGAACGACGCTGATTGCCATTGGCGCACCCATCCCGTTTGCAAGATCCCGATTTCCATAGGTCGGCCGGCCCGGAAAGGGCAAGCCTCCTCCGTCACTTAACCCTATCTTTACGCTGAATGACCGATAGATCGGGCTGGATATCCCGGCCCTGCGCCCAGGGCCTCGCGCTGCTGCGAAAGGTTCGCCGCGATGGTCACAGCCGAAGAAACGGCTCGCACGCCCGCGCCGCCGACGGCCGGCGCCAGCGTCGACGTGCTCGGCCTGATCGACATGGTCTGGCGCCGCAAATGGCTGATCCTGGCCACCGCGGCGGCCGTGGTGGCGCTGGCGCTCGCCGCGCTCGCCGTGATCGGCCCCCGCTACAAGGCGACGGCGCGCATCCTGATCGACCCGCGCGAGGTGCGCGTGGTGCAGAACGACGTGGTGCAGCAGGGCCTCGGCAACGACCTGCTGCTGATCGAGAGCCAGGTCGAGGTGATCACCTCCGAGACCGTGCTGATGCGCGTGGTGCGGCAGGAAAAGCTCGCCGAGGACGCCGAGTTCGTGAAGCCGGCGGATGGCGGGAAGGCCGCCGCGCGCTCGCCCGAGGAGGTCGCGCTCGAAAGCCTCGCCAAGGCGACCAAGGTGTCGCGCGCGGAAAACACCTACGTCATCGAGATCGCGGTGACGACGAAGGAGCCGGCCAAGTCAGCGCGGCTCGCCAATGCGATCGCGGCCGCCTACACCGACGACCAGCAGGACGCCACCGCGAAGGCGACCCGCACCGTCAGCAACTCGATCGAGGATCGGCTGGCCGAGCTGCAGAAGAAGCTGCGCGAGGACGAGCAGAAGGTCGAGGACTACAAGACCGCCAACAATCTCTCCAGCCCGGACGGCAAGCCGCTGCTGGACAACCGCCTCTCCGACCTGTCGACGCGGCTCGCCGCCGCCGTCGGCCGCACCGCCGAGGCCAAGTCGCGGCTGGAAGTGATCGAGCAGGCGATGAAGCAGCGCGGCGACGTCAGCTCGGTGGTCTCCGACACCGAGAACACGACGATGGTGCAGCTTCGCAACCAGTTGAGCGAGGCGCAGCGCAAGCATGCCGAGCTGAGCCAGACGCTCGGGCCGCGCCATCCGCGCGTCGCGGCCGCGCAGGCCGAGGTCGATCAGGCGCGCGCAGCCATTCGCGGCGAGAGCGAGCGCCTCGTCGCGGCCACGCGCGACGCCTGGCGCGCCGCCAAGGAGACCGAGGACGCCATCGCCGCCAGCCTGCGGGACCTGACCGGCCAGTCCTTCGACATCAACCAGAAACTGATCCAGCTCCGCGAGCTGGAGCGGCAGGCGCAGGCGAGCCGTCTCGTCTACGAGGCCTTCCTGGTGCGCGCCAAGGAGGCTGCCGAGCAGGAGAACCTCGGCACCCGCAACGCCCGTATCATCGCGCCGGCCGCCGTGCCCGACAGCGCCGCCTTCCCGCCGCGCAGCCTGCTGCTGATCGCGGCCTGCGTGTTCGGCCTCGGTCTCGGCCTGTTCAACGCCATCGTCGCCGACCTCATCGCGCGCCACCGGCGCCCCGCCGCGCCGAAGCCGGGCAAGCCGGCAGCGCCGGCGGCGGAAGCGCGGCCGCGCACGCCGCTCGGCGACCCGGCGCAGATCCTGCGCGACCATGTCGTGCTGACGCTCAGCCTGGCCGACGCCGAAGGCGCGCGGACGGCAGGACTGGAGCTTGCCCGCGACGCCGCGCGCGAGGGTCATCCGACCCTGTTCGTCGACCTCGCCGACGGCAGCGGCCGGCCCGGCTTCGCGGAGCTGTCGACGGGCAAGGCGGCGATCGGCGACATACTGACGCGCGACGACGCCTCGGGCGCGCACATCGTGCATGGCGGCGACGCCGAGGGGATGGCGGAGGCGGAGTTCCGCGAGGCCTTCTCGATCTTCCTCGACACCTACGAGCGGGTGGTGGTCAATGCCGGCCTGCTGTCGCAGGCGGCGGGCGCGATGGCGGCCGAGGCAGTCGCCAAGGCCGACCATGCCGTGCTGGTGGTGCCGGGCGACACGCTGTCGGCCGAAGAGGCGGCCGCCTACAAGGAACTCGCCGCCTCGGGCGGCATGGCGGTCTCCGTGCTGTCGCTCGCCGACGAGCCGCAGCAGCGCGCCGCCGCCTGAGCGGACGTCCCCAAATCGTCCTAAGGCTTCGTTAATGCCGGCGCGATAGCGTGGCCGGCACATCCTTGGCATCGAGGACAGTGCAGGTGGCAGACCGGCTCATCATCGTCCATCCGATGGACCCGCGCGGCGTCAAGGTCGGCGGCATCGAGACCCATGTGCGCCAGCTCCTGCGGCGCGCGCCGGCCGAGGTGATGCCGCTCCTGATCGGCGTCGACGACCGCGGCGACCTGCCGGTCGGGAAGGTCAGCGAGATCGAGTTCGGCGGCCGCCGCATCGGCTTCCTGCCGGTCGCCTTCGTGCCGGCCGAGCAGCAGGCCGAGACCGCGCGCTCGATCCTGAAATCCAACACTGTGCGCTTCATCGCCGGCTTCCTGCGGCATCTGCCGCGGCTGCGGCAGCTCGCCCGCCAGGGCCGCGCAAGCGTCGAGGTCGAGCGCTACGAGATCGCCTGGCTGGCGCGCATGCTCGGCCGGCCGATGGTGCTCGTCATCCACAACGACGTGGGCGACGCGACCAAGCAGGACAGCCTGACCAAATATATCTGGCGCGTCACCAAGGCGTCGGAATGGCTCGCCTACCGGCTCGCCTCGCACGTCTTCACCGTCACAGAGCGGCTGCGGGACCGCGTGCTGGCGATGGCGCCGGCGGCCGGTCCGCGCACCGAGGTGCTGACGGTGTCGATCGACACGGAGCTGTTCTCCGTCGCGCCCTTCGACACGGACGAGGGCGTGCTGCGGGTCGCCTATGCCGGGCGGCTGGAGACGGTGAAGGACCCCGAGCTGATGTTCGCGGTCGCCGCCGCGCTCGACCGCAAGCTCGGCGGCCGCTTCGAGTTCCACTATGCCGGCAGCTCGGACCCGGCGCGCTGGCCGGGTTTTTCCGCGATCGAGCACTGCATGGTGCGCCACGGCGCGTTGCGCACCGAGGAGATGGCCGCGCTGATGAAGCGGATGCATGTCGGCATGCTGACCTCGCACTGGGAGGGCATGCCCTGCTTCATGCTGGAGAGCCTGTCGACCGGCCGGCCCTTCGCCGGCGTGCACCTGCCGCAGTTCGACAAGGTGGTGCGCGACCGCTGGCACGGTCGCATGATGGACCGGCGCGAAACGGTGGCGGAGAGCGCCGAAGCCTGGGCCGACGAGATCGTCGACCTGTGGGAGGACGTCCGCGCCGGACGCGTCGAACCGGCGCGGCTGCACGAGGCGGTGCAGCCCTTCTCGGTCCGGCGGCAGCTCGGCCGGCTGTTCCAGGTGCATGCGGCGCTGGCCGGCGGCGGACGCGTCGCAGCGCCCGAGCGGCCTGCCGCGACGCTCGTGGCCGCAGGGCCGCGCAAGGGCTGAGCGGTCAGCCGAGCAGGCGCCGGCGCATCACGCGCATGAGAAACAGCGGATTGCCCAGCACGTAGCGGCGGAACAGCCGCTTCGGCTCCAGCATCAGCCGCCAGGCCCATTCGAGGCGGGTCCGCCTGACGAAAGCGGGCGCGCGCGAGACTTCGCCTGCCAGGAAATCGAACAGGGCGCCGACGCCGAAAGCCACCTGCACGCCGGTCGCGGCGAGATGGCGGCCGATCCACAGCTCCTGCGCAGGGTTTCCGAGCGCGACCAGCAGCAGGGTCGCGCCGCTGGCGCGGATCGCCTCGATCACGGCCTGCGTCTCGGCGGCGTCGAAATAGCCATGACGGGCACCGACGACACGGTGGCGCGGATGGCCGGCGGCGATCGCCGCCGCGGCGCGCTCGGCCACGCCGGAGCGCCCGCCGAGCAGGAAGACCCGATGCTGCCGCGCCGTATCCGCGAGGAAGGCCGGCAGGAAGTCGGTGCCGTTCAGGTTCTCCGGGAAGCCGCGGCCGGCGAGCATGCGCGCGGCGATGTCGACGCCCACCCCGTCGTTGAGCACGAGCATGCCGCGCAGCGCCTCGGCGAAACGCGGATCGCGCGCCGCGAGGTTGGAGCCGTGGGCATTGAGGAAAGCGACGCCGAAGGGATCGCCGGCAGCGCAGCGCCGGTCGATCATGCGCACGGCCTCGGGCGTGGTGGCCGCCAGCACGGGTATGCCGAGGATGTCGAGGCACGGCAGGGCATCAGCGGCGGGCGCTGGCCCGGCCTCCGGCGCGCTGCGCGAACCGACGGCGCCGGAAGCGCTCATGCGGCTGCCGCGCGGCTGGGCGCGCGCCGGCGCACCTCGGCGATGCCGTCGATGACCTCCAGCCGGCCGGCGCGGTTGAGCGTGTGGATCTTCGGATAGGCCCAGTTGTTGGCCTGGAGCAGCGGCACGGGCTGCGAGAACTCGACCGCCTCCTCGTCGAGCCGCAGCAGGTCGGCGAGGCCGAGGCCGCCGCCATAGCCGAGCGTGCCGTCCTGCACGGGATGGACGATGCGCCGGCCGACGCGGACGAAGGCGCCGCCGGGCCGCGCCGCCGCGCGGTCGATGAGGATCGGGTTCGCCCGGTGCGGCCGCCACGGCCCTTCCAGCCGGTCGGCGTGGAAGGCGACAAGCATGTCGGAGGTGCTGCCCGCACCGTCGCGCTCGGCGGCGAACAGCCAGAAGCGGCCCTCGTGTTCCAGCAATGTCGCGTCGAACAGCTCGCGGCCGTCGACCAGTACGACGTGGCGCTCCCAGCGGTCCGGGAAGGCGGCGGCGCGGTACAGCACGAGCTGGCGGCCGGCGCCGCCCTCGGGCAGCATCCAGAGCTCGCCGCCGAACGCGAAGACCTGCGGGTAGGAGAGGTGGAAGGGCTGCTCCAGCACCACGCGCGGCACCGACGGCCGCTCCGCGCCATCGAACTCGCAGACCGAGATCAGTCCCTTGCCGGTCTCGTGCGGATATTCCTCGACGAAGAGCCAGGAGCGACCCTGCCACGCGAACGGGAAGGGATCGGCATAGTAGCGCAGCCCGTCGTCCGGCAGCTCCTGCCAGTCAGGCCCCGCGAGCGAGCCGGTCTCGGCGACGCCACGGCCGTCGTGGAAGCGGTAGCCGACGCGCCAGTGGGACGGCCAGTGGCCGACGCGGCGGGCGGTCTCGCGCAACAGGCGCGGCGCGGTGGCGAACAGCAGTCCGCCGGCGAGCGAGCCGGCCGGAGGGGCATCGGCGGAGACAGGCTCGGCATCCGCCTCGCCGGCAGCCTCGCCGCCGTCGATCACCGCCGCAAGCAGGCTCACTGCGCGCGCCAGCACGTCCTCCAGCCCGCGCCCGACGATCAGGCGGCTGTCGACCATGGGATGCGCCCGCGCCACGAGCTGGCCGCCGCGCAGCACGGCGAGGTCCGGCAGGCGGCCGGCGGCGAGCGCGATGGCCGCGGCGGCCGCTGACGGGCTGGCGTCGAAGCGCAGGCTGAGCGCGTCGGAAGCCGGCGTGCGGCCGGAAAGGTCGATCCGCAGCGCGCCGGGACGCGCCGGCAAGGCCTGCCCTGCCTCGAGGTCGGTGCGCGCCGACAACCGGCCGTCGCCATGCGAGAGCCGGCGCTCGGCGGCCAGGACGGCCTCGAGCAGCGCCGGCCAGGCGTCGGTCGCGGAGGTGGCGACCAGGCGCACGTCGTGGCCCGCGGCGCGCAGCCGGTCCGCCAGCACGAGCTGCCAGCGGCGCGTATGCCTGGGAAGCAGGATGTCGATCTCGGTCACGGCGAACTCCTCGGCGCCCGGGCGCGGCGGCGCAGGGTTCCGCCGGCCCGTCCCCGCTCATACGCCATCGAGCCTAAGACGGGCTTAAAGGCCTGCGGGCGGTCGTGTCGCGGCTGCCGAGCAGGATGAGCATGATGGTGACCGGCATCACCAGCATGGTGGTCTTGCCGGAAATGCCGACCGAGGTGCTGATGACGAGCAGCATGAAGATGGTCGGCACGATCGCATAGCGTCCGGCGACGCGGATCAGGTCGGCGAGGAAGGCCGCGAGCGCGCACCACAGCATCACGGCGAGCGGGATGCCGAATTGCAGCAGATGGCCGACCCAGGCGTTCTCGACGCCCGATTCCAGCCCCTCGACGCGGATGCGGGTCTTGAGCTCGATCAGCGAATAGCCGGTGAGCATCTCCGCCAGCCCGTAGCGGCTGAACAGGTTGTAGAGGTCGAAGCGCGCGTCGGCGCTGCCGGAATCGTTCTGGAAGCGGCCGAGGAAGCCGTCGAGATAGCCGAGATTGTACGCGGCGAGGGCGGCGAGCGGCAGCAGCGCCGCGCCCGCCAGCACTGCGAGCAGGGTCGCATGGTTCACGTTGGCCCGGCCGCGCAGGAAGGCGAGCAGACCGAGCGCGGCCATCACGCCGGCGACGAGGTAGACGATGGTGAAGGAGGTGCGCGCGCCGATCGCCGGCATCGCCGCCATGCACAGCAGGATGACGGGCAGCCTGAGCCGCGCCGCCAGCCCCGGCACGTTCGGCGCGGTGAGCAGGATGACGGCGTAGACGCCGGTCGCCAGCGCGCCGTCGAGCGGATGACCGAAGAAGGCCGTGGCGCGGTAGTCCCACGGCATGTAGGCGCCCCTGATGCCGAACGGGAACAGCCGCCAGTGGGTGGTGACCTCGACGATCGCCAGCAGGGCGTTGGCGATGACGATGACGTGGATGAGCCGGGCGAGCCACAGGCGGGAGCGGTCGGGCGCGTCGGCCAGCACCAGCGCGACGAGCGCGGCCGAGATCATCGCATCGCCGAGATAGGCGGCCGTCATATCGGGCTTGTAGCGGGAGACGAAGACGTAGATCACCGCGCAGGCGGCGATGACGGCGATCGCGCCCAGCCGGCGCGAGGCGAGGCTCACGGCATAGGTCAGCGGATCGGGATTGGCGACCACGGCCACGACCAGCGCCAGCGCGAATGTGTAGGTGGCCGGGTGCAGCTTGGTGAGGATCGAGCCGCCGTCCGACAGATAGGGCATGCCGAGATATTCGAGCGCATAGCCCGACAGGCCGAACAGCAGCAGCACGCCGAGCCCCGCGAGCACGTCGACCGGGCCGCGGCCGGCCTGCGGCGCGGCGCGCGCGGACGCGCCGGCCATGCCGATGGCCGGGAAGGATGCGCCGGTTGCCGAGGTCGCGATGATACGCAAGACGGATCGCCCTCAGGGGCGCGCTGCCGCGCCCGCCAAAGGGCGACCCTAGGCCGGCCATGGTTTCGAAGCGGTGAATCGGCGGCCCATTCCTAACCGGATGCTAACCAGCAGGGGGATAGGAGGAAGGCGGATATCCGGGGAAACGGCGAATGAAGAGCCTTGCGGCCTTCCTCAGACAGTCGGGCGACCTGCGCCGGTTCGGCTCGGGCCTGATCTGGTCGACGGTGGGCACGGTCGCGGTGCGGCTCACCCCGCTGCTCACCACGGTGCTGATCTCGCGCGGCTTCGGCATCGAGGTGGTCGGCCAGTTCGCCGTCGCCTACGGCACGCTGGTCTCGGCCGGCATGCTGGCGGCGACTGGCGTCAGCCTGATGGCGATCCGCAACATCGCCGCGCAGGCCGAGCAGGCGCCCGAATTCGCCGGCCGCATCGCGGGGCTGGCGCTGATGCTCGCCGCCGCCTGCGGGCTGATCCTGTCGGGCCTGTTCTACTTCCTCGCCGACGTGATCGCCGCCAAGCTGCTGCGGCAGCCGGAGATGGCGCCCTATCTGGCGCTGATCGCGCCGATCATCCTGCTCAACGCCATGAGCCAGGTGCAGATGTCGATCCTCAGCGGGCTGCAGCAGTTCCGCTCGATCGCGCGGCTCAACATCGTCTACGGCGTCGTGCTGATCCTGGCGGTGCCCGCCGGCCTCTATCTCGGCGGGCTGACCGGCTGCTTCATCGCCATGGCGGGAGCGGCGCTCGGCCTGTGCATCATCGCCTATCCGGCGATGCGTTCGGCGCTCGCCGAGCGCGGCATCACGATCACCTTTGCCGGCGCATTGTCGGAATGGCCGCTGATCACCAATTTCGCCGTGCCGGCGCTGCTCGCCTCGATCGTGTTCGAGCCGGTCAACTGGATCTGCACGGCCATCATCGTGTCGATGCCCGGCGGCCTCAAGGAGGTCGGCGTCTACTACATCGCCATGCAGGTCGAGACGCTGCTGCTGTTCGTGCCGCAGATCGTCGTGCAGGTGGTCATCCCGATGCTGTCCAAGGGTTTCGGCGCACGCGATCGCGGCCGCGTGCTGTCCGTCATCGGCATGAGCGTCGGCACCAATTTCGTCATCGCGCTCGGCTTCGTCGGGGCGATGCTGCTGTTCGGCCACTGGGTACTGATGATCTTCAAGCTCGACGCGGCGCACTGGCCGGTCTTCGCCATCGCGGTGGCCAACGCCGCGATCATGTCGGTGGCGCTGCCGCTCGGGCCGATCCCCGCCTCGTCGGGCTACACCTGGACCGGGCTGACCATCACCGCCGGCTGGGCGGCGACCTTCATCGCCGGCACCTGGCTGATGCGCGAGCAGGGCGCGGAAGGCGCGATGACGGCGCGCATGATCGCCTGGTCGGCGCAGTCGGTGATCTACGTCTTCTTCACCCGCTATGCGGTGCGCAAGGTCTGCGACGACAGGGCGATGGCCGCGGCCGAATAGGCCGCGGCCCTTATTCGGCCGGGTGGCTCATCGCCGCGTCGATCGTCCTTTCGGCCGCCTCGGGGCGGCGCGGCCTGAGCAGCGAGGAGAACAGCCGCTCGACCCGCTCGGCGAGGCGGACATAGTCGCGGTTGGCCTTGACCCAGGCCGGCCCCTTCGCGCCCATCTCCTCGCCCCATTGCGGGTCGGCGAGGATGCGCGAGATACCCTCGCCCATGCCGCGGCCGGAGAAGGCGGTGACGAGGCCGGCGCCGCTCGACGACAGCACCTCGCTCTGGTCGTAATGGACGCTCGCCACCACCGGCCGGCCCATCGCCAGATATTCGACCAGCTTGGTCGGGGTGGCGACCTCCTGCTCCTTGTTGAGCAGGAAGGGCGAAATGCAGACGTCGGCCGCCTTGATGTAGGACAGTGCCTGCGGCAGCGGCAGGCGGCCGGTGCAGACCAGCGCGTGCTCGGGGATGCCGAGCGCGGCGAGCTTGCCGGCGATCACCTCGCGCTCGTGGTCGGCCAGCGTGCCAACCGCCACCATGACGGCGTCGTGGCCGTCGGCGCGGGCGTGCGCGAGCGCGGCCAGCGCCACGTCGAACGGCTCGCCGAAGAACTCGGCGCAGATGTAGCCGATCACCTTGCGGCCCTCGAGCCGCGGGTCGCGGGCCCGCTCGACATTGTCGGGATTGAAGCGCTCGGTGGTGACGCCCATCTCGACCGGCGTCATCAGGGCGCGCGGCACGCCGTGCTCCTCCAGCCGCTCGCGCATGCGCTTCGACTGCACCACGACATGGTCGGCGCGGCGCAGGAAGCGGTAGAAGACCAGCTTGCCGGTGCCGGCATGCAGCAGCCGGGCGATGCGGCCGAGCGTGCTGACCGGCCGGAACGGCTTCGTCGCCAGCAGCCAGCGCGCGTCGAGCACCGGATAGCTCATCCAGTAGACGAAGGGTTTTCCGGCGAGACGCGCGGCAATGAGGAACGGGATGCCCCAGAAGGTGTAGTCGCGCACCTGCACGAGGTCGTAGTCGCCGCGCAGCGTGCGCCAGACCAGGCCCCAGCGGACGGCGCCGGTGGAGAGCCGGTTGCGCAGCTTGCGCAGGCGGCCGCCCGGCAGCTTGGCCGGCAGCAGGAAGCGCTCGCGGCCGCGCACCTCGACGCCCGCCTCGCCCTGGTCGGCGCGGTAGAGGCTCCAGTCGATCGACAGGCCGCGGCCGACCAGATGGCGCGAGAACAGCTCGGTCAGGTCGACGCGGAAGGCCGGGTAGTCGTCCGGCGCCACGAACAGCATGCGGCGGCCCGCCAGCGAGGCCCCGCCCGTCTCGTGATCAATCGACATCATTGTCCTTTTCCTGCGCGGCCGCGCGGCCGCCGGGCCGCAGCGACTTCAGCGCCTTCCACAGCTTCTCGTTGCGGCGCAGCAGCGCCTTCGCCCGCTCGCCCAGGCGCACCGCGCCGAGCCCGAGCGCGCCCTTCGGCGTGAACGCCACGTAGCCGTCGACGAGCTGGTGGACGGTGTCGGCCCAGCTCTCCTTGTAGAGCTCGTAGCCGACGCCGAAGTCGAACACCTTCTGGCCGGCCTCGCAGCTCTCCTCGACATGCCGGTACATCAGCACCTGGCCCGGGCTGTGGGGCAGCGTCTCGTCATGGGCGAGCGTCAGGATGTAGACGTTGACGCGGCCGTTGTGCACGCCCGAGCCGACCACGGCGCGCAGCCTCTCGCCGACGCGGTACTGGGTGACCTGCAGCAGCGGCTCGCGCAGGCCGGCCGAGCGGACGGCGAGGTCGTTGAGGAAATCCATGACGCCCGGCGCGCCGAAGACGTTGGGCAGGCCCTGCTCGGCCAGCCGCAGCGCCTTCTGCTCGGCGAAGAAGTCGAGCGCCTCGGCAACCGCCGCGGGATCGCGGATCACGCCGTGGGCGACGGCGCCGATCTCGGCCATCTTCCGCTCCTTCGAGCGGGCACGGCGACGGCGGGCGCCGCCATTGGTGCGGGCGATGACGGCGTCCATGCCGCCTTCGAGGCTGACCGAGTAGCCCTGCACGGCCGAGGGCAGCGTGGAAAGCGCGGCGAGCGGCTGCGCCACGCCGTCATGGGCGTGCGGCATGCGGACGAGCACGGCACCGTCGACGCCCGGCAGCGCCTCCTTCAGCATCCGCTCCAGCGCGCCGCGGCCGAGCCGCGCGACCGCATCCGCCGCCTCGCGGCTCCACAGGCCGAAATTGTAGCCGGAATGGCTGCCGCCCAGCCAGCGCGCGACGCGCAGCGAACCCTGCCGGGCGATGCCGAGCGGCAGGACGAAGGCCGGACGGCCGTCGAGGCAGCCGAGCACGAAGGCCGGCTCCAGCCCCTCATGCGGCGCGACGTGGCGGACATAGGCGTCGACCCAGTCGAAGCGCTGGAACACGGTGCCGATGCCGGTCGCCTCGAGCAGCCGCCATTCGGCCTCGATGGCGCGCGCGTCCGCGTGGCGCTCGACCGTGAGCCGGCGCGCGATCGCGTCCGGCTCCGCGCCGGCAAACGCGCCCGGCTCCGTCGGTCTGGCCTGCATGTTCATCGGCAACCCCACGCTGATGCCGGCCGCGCCGGCAGTCCCGCCGTCGCGATCCTCGCGCAGCGGGCATGCTGTCCTCGAGCCGCATCTTGCATGCCGGCGGTTAACAAACCGGCGCCTGCAACCGCCGGTTTTTAGCGATCCGGCACAAATCAGGGCAGCCGGCCGGCCTGAGCGTTAACCAATCGTTTGCCATGTCTGTCTAGCTTGCATTAACGAAAGCCGCCGGAGCCGGGCGGCCCGGAGCCGCATTCGTCCCATGTCCGTTCAACGCGACCATCGCCAGGACGCCCTGCTTTCGCTCGCGAGCTGGGTCGACG
>JAFKJY010000014.1 GCA_017305835.1 Hyphomicrobiales bacterium | reverse complement strand
GCTGGCGCGACAGGCCCACGAGATAGGCCAACTCCTGTTGCGTGATCCGCAGCACCTGGTGCACGCCGGGGTAGAGCACCGGGTTGAACAGCGCGGACAGGCTCAGCGCCACGCGCGCGTCGGGGCTGTGCAGCAGGTCGGTCTCGCGCGCGGTGATGAACTGGCCCACGCGTTCGTTGAGCTGATTCATGATGAAGCGGTTAAAGCCGATGGAGTGATCGAGCAGCCAGTCGAAAGTGTCTATGGGCAGGCCTGCCACCACACTGCGCCTGAGCGCCTGGATGTTGTAGCGGTAGGGCTCGTGCTTGAGCACCGTGCCCTCGCCGAACCAGCCGCCGGGCGGCATGCCGATGATGGTGACGGCGTCGCCCTGCACGTTGTCGATGGTCATCTTGAGCAGGCCATCGATGACGCCGAACCAGTAGGTGGCGGGCCGGCCGGTGCGGCACACATAGTCCCCGGGATAGGCATCACCCACCACGACGGCAGCCCGCGCGCGCTCGCGCTCGGCCGGCGCCAGGGGTCCGAGCCAGGGGATGTCCGCCAGCTCGCGCGCCGTGGGGCCGGCGAGCGCGCGGAGGTCGCCGCCATCCGCCAGCAGGCCGCGCGCGCGGGCGAGCCGTTCGGCGAACATGAAGACCTCGTAGATGCCGCCGCGCGCCTTGATCGAGCCCGCGACCGGCAGGGCGTTGTCCGCCTTGACGAAGATCCTGCCGAATTCGGCGCCGCCATAGCCGAGCGCATCGCGGAGCGCGTGTGCCTCGACCATTTCGGAACGGATCGCGCCGGCCGTGGCGGCAAGCTCCGGAAAGCAGGCTTCGAGCAGCGGCGCGAGACGCCGCCAGTTGGCGGCGGCCTCGTCGACCTGGCGCGGCTGCACCGGCAGCGTTTCGGCCGCAATACCGCCCGCCCGCAGGTCCGGGTTGAGCCAGAGCGTCGGCCGTCCCGCGAGCAGGTCGTCGCGGGCTGGACCGGGAGGGAGGGCGATCGCCACCGGGGTTTTCCGTCAGAGCAGGGCTTCGACCATGATCTCGACGAGGCTGCCGCTGCCGGCCAGCGGTGCGCCCACCGTGGCGCGCGCCGGCAGGTTCTGCGGGTCGACCCATTCCTGCCAGGCCCTGTTCATCTCCGGGAAGGTGGAGATGTCGACGAGCCAGATATTCGCCCTCAGGATCCGCGCCTTCGAGGCGCCCGCCGCCGCGAGCTGCTGGTCGATCTGCGCCAGCACGTCCTTCGTCTGCGCGTAGACCCCGCCGGACTTGTCCTTCGCCGTCAGCCCCGAAACATAGGCATGCCCGTCGGCCACCACGACCTTGCTGAGAAAGCCGTTGCCCTCGAAACGCCGGATGTCGCTCATGCCGTCATGTCCTCCAGATCGTGGTGCTGTCCCAAGCCGCCCGCCGGACGCCGTCGAAACCCGGCGGCGCTATTGCAGCGGGATGTTCCTTTCGCGGCAGACCTTGCGAAGGTGGTCGGCGCTGACGCGCAGGTAGTCCATCGCCTCGTCGTGGCCGTATGTCCGCGCGGCGTAGCTGACGATATCGGGCCGCCCGCCGCCGTCGATCAGCTTCTGGTAGGCCTGCACGAGCTCGACATAGGCCTCCAGCTCCTCCTTCGTCAGGTCCGGGTGGCCGGCGAGCCACGAGGCGTCGGTGATCTCCATGACCGAGGGATACTTGCCCAGCGGCATCTCGTCCCGCGACTGGTCGATCTCGATCGAGAGGTGGAGGTCGGGGTTGGCGCGGTGGAGGATCTCGACCAGCTCGCCGAAATCGATCACGCCCATGCCGCACGGTCGCATCTGATAGCGGACGTGCGGGCCCTCGTAGCCCAGCCCGGCATCCTTGATGTGAGACTGCCGGACATAGGGAGCGACGCGGCGCGCCGCCCAGATCGGATGCTCGGCGCGCTGCAGGACGTTGGCGGTGTCGAAGGTGATGCCCATCACCTCCGGCCCGACCGCTTCGACCACCTGGACGGTCTCGAAGGAGGTGATCTCCTCGTGCGTCTCGATGTTCATATGGATGCCGAGGTCGCGGGCGATGGGAGCCAGCCGCTTCAGGAACTTGATGGTGGCCGCGATCTGGTCCCTCCAGTCGACGTCGGTGCGGAAGCGGTCGTAGCCGACGCGGCCCTTGTATTTCGACTTGCGGTTGGCGGTCGCCACCCACAGCTCGCGGCAGTCGATGGCGGCGCAGGCCTCCATCATGCGGCGGAAGCCGAGCAGGAGGTCGCCGTCGCCGAGGTCGCGCAGCTCGGGCGCCTCCGGCACGGCGTAGGGGTTCACCTTGCCGAGCCCCATCTCCAGATACATGCCGAGGCTGTCGGCCTTTGCCTTCACCTCGCGCAGATAGCCCGCGTCGAGGGTGGGCGACAGGTCGACCACGGTCCTGAAGAACACGCCCGCCAGGCCGAGCCCGTGCGCCTTCTCCAGGCTCTTGACGGGGCCGATGTTGATCGAGTCCGGCAGCTTGCGGCCGTCAGTACCGAGACGCATGACGATTTTCCTCCATTAGGCTTCCTGAACGGCCGTCCTGCGGCGCTGGGCGAGGACGGGATCGGGGATCGGCACGGCCGCCAGCAGGGACTGCGTGTAGGGCATGCGCGGATTGCCGAAGATCTCCTCGCGACTGCCCTGCTCGACGATCTCGCCCCGGTGGAGGACGATGATGCGCTGGCACAGGTGACGGACCACGGCGAGGTCGTGGGCGATGAAGACAACGGTGAGATCGAACTCGGCGCGCATGTCCTGCAGGAGGTTGATCACCTGCGCCTGGACGGAGACGTCGAGCGCCGCCACCGGCTCGTCGCAGACCAGCAAGCGCGGGCGGCAGGCGAGCGCGCGGGCGATGGCGATGCGCTGGCGCTGGCCGCCGGAAAAGGAGTTGGGATAGCGGTCGATGTTGTCGGGGTCGAGGCCGACGAGGCCCATCAGGTGCTGCGCCTGCCTGCGCCGCGCCGCGCCGTTCGGCTCCAGCCCGTGCACCAACAGCCCCTCGGCGATCAGCTCGCCGGCGGTCATGCGCGGGTTGAGGCTGCCATAGGGATCCTGGAAGACGAGCTGGACCTCGCGGCGGAAGCGCGACAGCTCGGCGCCGCGGGCATTCGGCACGTCGATGCCGTCGAAGACGACCGAGCCGCTGTCGGGGCGCAGCAGCTTGAGCATGCACTTGGCGATGGTCGACTTGCCGGAGCCGGATTCGCCGACGAGACCGAGCGTCTCGCCCGTGGCCACGTCGAAGCTGACGTCGTTGAGCACGCGGGTCGGGTTGCCCGTCTTGGCAGCGAACGACTTGCAGACGCTGTCGAGCGTGAACAGCTTCATCGGGCTGCCTCCGGCTCGGGACGATGGCAGGCGACGCGCATGCCGCCGAGCTCGCGCAGCACCGGCCGCTCGATCACGCAGCGCTCGAACGCCCTGTCGCAGCGCGGATGGAAGGGACAGCCCTGCGGCCGTGCGAAGACGTGCGGGGGCGTGCCGCGGATCGAGGCGAGCCGGTCGCTGTCGCGGTCGATGCGCGGCACCGCATCCAGCAGGCCGCGCGTATAGGGATGCCGCGGGGCGGCGAAGGTCGAATAGACGTCGCCGTCCTCGACGACGCTGCCGGCATACATGACCATGACGCGGTCGGCGAAGCCGGCGACGATGCCGAGGTCGTGGGTGATGAACAGGACCGAAAGGCCGCGGCTGCGGGAAATCTCGTCGAGCAGCGCCAGCACCTGGTCCTGCACGCGCACATCCAGCGCGGTGGTCGGCTCGTCGGCGATCAGCAGCCTGGGGTCGCCGATCAGCGCCATCGCCAGCACGACGCGCTGGCGCATACCGCCGGAGAACTCGTGCGGGTAGGCCGTCAGCCGCTCGGCCGCGCGTTCGACCTTCAATTCGTCGAGGATGTGCAGCGCCTTGCGTTCGGCGTCCCTGCGGGAGACGCCGCGGATGCGCAGCGTCTCGGCGATCTGGTCGCCGATCGTGCGCAGCGGGTCGAGGAAGCTCATCGGGTCCTGGAAGACCATGCCGATGGTGCCGCCGCGCACGCGCCGCATCTCGCCGTCGCTCAGCTTCAGGATGTCCCTGCCGTCGCAGACGATGCTGCCGGTCGCCTTCATGCGGCGCTCGAGCCGCATCAGGGCGCGCGCCGTCACCGACTTGCCCGAACCGGATTCGCCGACCAGCGCGACGCGCTCGCCGCGGCGGATGGAAAACGACACGCCGTCGACGATGTTGACCGACCTGTCGTCGACCCGGATGGAGACGCAGAGGTTGTCGACCGACAGCAGCGGCGCCTCGCCCGGGACGGGTGCGGGCCGGCCGGCGGGGTTGGGCTGCATCATCATCGGCTTTCCCTCAGCGAGGGGTCGCGCCAGGCCTGGATCATGTCGCCCAGCAGGCCGAAGGCGACCGAGGTGATGGCGAGCGCGATGCCGGGCGCGAGCACGGTCCACCAGGCGGTCGACACGTAGCCGCGCGCGCCGGCGATCATCGCCCCCCACTCGGTGCTCGGCGGCTGGGCACCGACGCCGATGAAGGACAGGCTGGACAGGATGAGCACGGTTCCGCCGATGTCCGACGTCCACTTGACGATGAGCACGTCGAGCGAGTTGGGCAGGACGTGGCGGGTCATCAGCCGCCAGCGGGAGACGCCGATGACGTGCGCGCCGGCGACGAAGGGCGCCTCCATCGTCTGGTGCATGACGTTGCGCAGGATGCGGGCGGTGATCGGCCAGCCGGTGATCGACTGGGCGATGATGGCCGATTGCAGGCTCGGCCCGAGGGCGGCCGCGAAACCCAGCGCCACGATCATGCTCGGCAGCGACAGGCCGACGTCCGTCACCCGCATCAGCGCCTCGTCGAGCCAGCGCGGCCCGGAGGCAGCGATGGTGGCGACCGCCACGCCGATCAGCGAGTAGGCGGTGACGATGGCGATGGCCGAGAGCAGCGTCGTGCGGGTGCCGACGATGACGCGCCACAGCACGTCGCGGCCCTGGTCGTCGGTGCCGAGCCAGTGCGCCGCGCTCGGCGGCTGCAGCGAGGAGAGGATGTCGGAGCGGTAGATCGCCTCCGGCGCGAGCATGGGGCCGAACAGCGCGGCGAAGACGAGCAGGGCGATCAGCAGGGACACGCAGGCGCCCTGGAACGAGATCTTCACCCGCGGGGTGCGCATCCGGATGGCGGGGGCGAGGCTCATTTTCAGCTCCTCCCGAACTGGGCTGCACGGATGCGCGGGTCGACGACGATCTGCAGCACGTCGACGACGAGGTTGATGAGGCAGACGATGGCGCCGATGAAGAGGACGGAGCCGAGCACGGCATACATGTCCTTCTGGGCGACGGCGTTGAACATGTAGGTGCCGATGCCGCGGCGGGCGAAGACGGTCTCGACCAGCACGGCCGCGCCGATCATCGCGCCGAGCTGCGTGCCGGCGAGCGTCAGCACCGGGTTGATGCTGTTCGGGAAGGCGTGGCCGATCAGCACGCGCCGCTCGGTGGCGCCCTTAGCGCGCACGGCCATGATGAAGTCGCTCTCCAGGACGCCCAGCAGCGAGGTGCGCAGGGCGCGGAAGATCTGGGTGCTGTAGAGGACCGCCAGGACCGCGGCCGGCAGCACGATGTAGGTCAGCGCGTCGAGCAGGCTCGCCATGTTGCCGGCGGCGATCGCGTCGAGGGTGGGCACGCCGGTCCAGCGCGGCGGCTCCATGCCATAGGAATTCTGGCCCGAGATCGGCAGCAGCCGGTAGCGGGCGGCCAGCAGGTATTGCAGCATGAGCGCCAGCCAGAAGGCCGGCATGCCGCCGAGGATGACCGCCAGCACACGGAACAGCCCGTCGGTGCGCCCGCCGCGGCGGGCGGCGGCGATCAGGCCGGCGGGAATGGAGACCGAGAGGTTGATCAGCATCGCGACGACGACCAGCTCAAGCGTGCTGGGCAGCGTGCGCTCGAGATCGAGCAGCACCGGCTGGAAGGTGGTGATCGAGGTACCGAGGTCGCCGTGCAGCAACCGTCCCCAGAAGCGGAAGTACTGGACGATGACGGAGGCGTCGAGTCCGAGGCGCTGGCGCACCAGCGCGACCTGATCCGGCGAGGCGTCGGGCCCCGCCGCGATCTGGGCCTCATCTCCCGGGATGACCTTGATCATCAGGAAGACGAGGCTTCCGAGGCTCCAGAGCGCGAACACCACCGTGCCAAGCCGCTTGGCGAAAAACCAGAGGTAGCTCCGCGCCCTGGACATGACGGACCTATTTCGCCAGGAGCCGCAGGCCGGAAAGCGCGATCGGCGTCACCTGCGGGGTCGGCCCGACGCCGTCCACGTGCGCCTTGCGGTAAACGGCCGAGCGCTGCAGCGTGTACATGTCGAGCATCACGGAATCGTTGTCGATGATCTCCTGCACCTTCTTGTAGAGGTCGCAGCGAGCCGCATCGTCGACCGTCACGCGCGCCTGGTCGAGCAGCTTGTCGACCTCCGGATTCGAATAGCCGGACCGGTTGCTCCCGATGGCATCGGACTTGTAGCCCTTCATCAGCATGATGCCGGCGTCGGGATACTGGGCGAAGTCCTCGAGCAGCATCATCTGCGGGATCGTCTTGGGATCCGACAGGCTGGCGAGATAGGTCGGGAAGGCGATCGGGACGAGCTCGACCTCGACGCCGATGTCGCGCAGATTGGCCTGGAACAGCGTCGCCTCCTGCTTCTGCTGCTCCCAGACCGGCTGGAAGGAAAGCTGCAGCTTCAGGTTCGTCTGCCCGGCCTCGGCGAGCAGCTTCTTGGCTTCCTCGACGTTGCGCCTCGCCGGCGGCAGATCAGGCCGGCAGGCGATGCCGTGCGGCAGCGCGCCGTTGGCCAGCGTGCCCTTGCCCAGGCGGATGGCCGCCAGGCCGCCGTCATAGTCGTAGGCCAGCCGCAGCGCCTTGCGCACGCGCGGGTCGGCGGTCGGTCCGACGCGGGTGTTGAAGATGATCTCCGCCTGCAGCGTGCTGTTGAACCACGAGGCGGTCAGGTTGGGGTCGTTTTCCAGCGCCACCACGTCGCGGTTGGTCAGGAACAGGCCGACGTCGAGATTGCCGGCGCTCAGCTCGTCGCGCTTGGTCGCGCTCTCGTCCACACGCTTGAGCACGAGGCCTTCGGGGCGAGCCGGATCGGCATCCCAGTAGTCGTCGAAGCGCACCATCTCGACGGCCTGGCCCTCGAAGGACTTGACCGTGTAGGGGCCACTGCCGGCGTCGTGCGACTGCAGCCAGGTCTGGCCGTCATTGTCGCCGGCATTGGCGGTGACCAGGGCGGAGTTGACGATGTAGATCTTGCACAGCGCCGGCAGGAACAGGGCCGACGGCGCGCTGAGGTTGATCGTCAGGTCGAGGTCGCCGTTGACGGTGGTGGACTCGTAGCCCTCGATCAGCGATGCGGCGCCTACGCCGAGCTTCTTCAGCCGGTCCAGCGTGAAGGCGACGTCCTTGGCGGTCAGCGTGGTGTCGTCGTGGAACTTGACGCCGGCGCGCAGCTTCATGGCGATGGACTTGCCGTCGTCGGCGACCTTGAAGCTCTCGGCCAGGCGGCCGACGAGGTTGTTGTCCTTGCCGAACACGACCAGCGTGTCGTAGAGCGCGTTGGCCGGGACGTTCGTCTGGTTGTAGTCGGAACGCAGCGGATCGAGCGTATTGATCTGGCCCGACGAGGCGACGAGGATCGCCTTGTCGCGGGCGACCTGCGCGGCCGCGTCCTGATGGGTCACGGCGACGGCGCCGAGCAGGCACAGGGCCGTTCCCATCGCCCGGAACGAAACCGGGTTCGATTTCAACATATTGCGCATGACTTCTCCTCCCTTAGATCGGTTACGCGGTATCAAGTCCTCCGGCCGGCGGAACGGGCTGCCGCGTCGCGACGCGGGCGCCCGTCGCGGTCATCCGGCCGCAATGGCGAGCAGCACCTCCTCGACCTCGTCGGCCTCGACCCATTTCGGATAGGCCGGCCGCGCGTCGCGGCGGCGGTCGAGCTCGTCGCGAACGGCCTTGATCTGGGCGCCCGAGACGGCGACCCCGAGGCTCAGCGCGAGCTGGCGGACCACCTCCTCCGTGCTCTGCTCTCCCCAGACCCAGCGCAGCTTGCTGCCGACGAGGCCGGGGTCGATGCTGCAGCCGAAGGCGGGAAAGGTGTCCCTGTCGGTGCTCAGGAGCTTGGCGATGTCGTTCGGGCTGTCGCGCAGGAACTGGTGGCTTCCGATCACCGGCTTGAGCGGATGGATCGGCATGTCCATGATGCGGGCCAGG
This sequence comes from Hyphomicrobiales bacterium, assembly GCA_017305835.1. Classification (GTDB taxonomy): domain Bacteria; phylum Pseudomonadota; class Alphaproteobacteria; order Rhizobiales; family Rhizobiaceae; genus RCIO01. Next base: position 10,430 of record JAFKJY010000014.1, on the reverse strand, counting down.
CTGTCGGCCGCCCATTGCAGCCTGTCGAGCCGGATCCCGGCGTCCAGGCCGTAGAGCACATCGAGCGCCAGCACGACCTCCTCCAGGGCGGCGAAGCCCGAGCGGTAGGAGACGCCGTTGAGCGCGACGTCGGGCGAGGCGCCGGCGGTGACGGCCGCGACCGTGGTCGCCGTCGCCATGCCGAAATCGTCGTGGGTGTGCATGGTGATCGGCACCGGCCGGACCAGCATCGAGCGCAGCGTGCGCATGTAGCGCTTCATCGCCTCGGGCGACATGGTGCTGGTCGAATCCATCGGATCGAGCCGCGTGGCGCCGGCCTCGATCGCCGTGTTCATCCCGTCGACCATCTTGAGGAAGTCGCGCCGGCCGCAATGGGCGATCGTCAGGGTCCATTCCAGGCCCTGCTGGCGGGCATATTCGCCGAACGCGGCGAACTCGTCTCGCTGGCGGGCGGCCGCATCCGCATCCGGCGGCTCGATCAGCCCGGGATTGATCGCGCCGACACCGGCCTCGGCCAGCATGTCGACGGTGCGGCGCATCTTGGTGGAGGGCGCGGCGCCGCTGCCGACGAGGGTGTCGGTGAAGACGTTCACGCGGAAGCCGAAGCCGGCCCTGGCGAAAGCGCGCACGGCGTCCCATTCGACGGCGTTGGGCTGGTCTGCGCCCCACCACCACAGGTTCAGGCTCTCGTCCTTGACGCCGAGCTCCTCGATGATCTCGCCGATCCTGAGCAGGTCGGCGACGCTGGTCCTGACGCCGGCCGTGTAGATGACCTTGCGGATCGTGCTGTCGATCAGCGCCAGCGGCTCGGGGAACTCGAACTCGGCCAGCACCTCGTCATGGAAGTTGAAGGGGCTGACGGAGTGGCGGCCGGGCACGAGCGCACGCCGGCGGGCTTCCTCGGAATGGAAGGGCTTCGACGCTTGGCTCATGACGCGCTCGACAGGCTGGGGATTTCGACGGGAGCTCCCGCGAGGCGGGCGAGGGCGGGGGAAAGGCCGCGGGCGCTGCCGCCCGGCTGCGACGGCGCTGCGCGCAGGCGCGCCTGCGCCAGGTGCTGCGCCTGCAGGATGGCGATGCGGTGCGGGTCGACGACAGGAACGCCGGCCGCGGCGGCGACGTCGGGGATGATGCCGATCAGCCCTGCGCCGCCTACGATGACGCGCTCGGCGCCGTGCACCAGCGCCTGGCGCGTCACGTAGTCGGCGAGGGAGGATGCCACCTCATCGTGGCCTTCGATGGACACGATGCCGGTGATCTTGTGCGAGATGCCGAGCCTGAGGACGAGCTCGGAGAGCATCTCGCACCAGATGGAGCCGTGGACGGCCACGATCGAGCGTCCGGGCAGGGAGGCCGCATGCACGAGGCCGGCCTCGGCGAAGCCGACGACGGGCACGCCGAGCATCTCGGCCAGCGCCTCGCGACCGGGATCGCCGAAGCAGCCCACGACCACGGCATCGGCCGCGTAGCCGCCCTCGGCCTCGCGTGCGGCTGCATCGAGCGCGGCATGCGCGGCGATCGAGACCGCGACACGGGTGAACAGGTAGGACAGGCCGAACGGGGCCGTGACGGTCCTGATCTCGGCGTCGTCCCCGAGCGTGTGGCGCGCAAGCGCGTCGATGCTGGCCGACACCGTCTCGGACGTGTTGGGATTGATGATCAGGAGCCTGGGCCGACGCTGCATGATGCCTCCGGGATCGGGCGCTCCGGGGAGGCCCGGCCGGGCACACGGCAATGCCGTTACCCGATCCACGTGGAGCTAATATCGTATCCAATCATATGTCAATTCGTATCTACATAGGTGGACAAAAAATGCTGTTGATGTATCGAATGCAGCCAGCGGCATCCCGCCGCCAGAGGTCGTGCCGATGAAGCGGTTCGGAACCATCACGCCGTCGTCCAACGTGGCCGTCGAGCAGGTGACGCAGGCGATAGCGGGGGCGTATCCCGGTGTCTCGGCGCATTTCGCCCGGCTGTCGCACCACGGCAGCAGCGATCCCTTCCCGGATACCTATGACTGGGACGGCATGATGCTGGCGGCCCGCCTGCTGGCGCATGCGAGGCTGGACCTGCTGTGCTGGAACGGCACGAAGGGCGGGGCGATCGGCTTCGAAAAGGATCGCGAGCTTTGCCGCCGCATCAGCGAGGAGACGGGGCTGCCGGCGATCACCTCGACGCTGGCGCTGGATGCGCTGCTGCGCGAGACCGGCGCGGAAAAGCTGGCCTTCGTCACGCCCTACCAGCCAGGATTCATGGACCGTGTGGCGGCGGGCTGGGGCCGCGAGGGCTTCGACATCGTGGCGATGGAAGGGGCGGGGCTCTCCGACAACTATTCCTTCTCCACGCTGGCGGAAGGCGAGATCGCGCGGATGACCCGCACGGCCGCTCGTGCGCGGCCGCAGGCGATCATCTTCTACTGCACGAACATGCTCTCGGCGCCGCTCTGCGCCGCGCTCGAGGCGGAGCTGGGTATTCCCTGCTACGATGCGGTGTCGATCGCGGTGTGGCGGGCGCTGCGCGACATGGGGGTCGACAGCTCGGCCTCGGTGCCCGGCTGGGGACGCGTCTTCATGCGGCCCTGACGGGCGGGACGCGGCGGCTATCGCCGCCCTGCCGCCATGCGGGCGACGACCTTGCGGGCATCGGCATAGCGCGACTGCGGTGCGGCCTGGTCCCACGGGATGTCGGCCTTGCCGAACCGCAGGGCGTGTCGGATCAGCCCGGCATATTCGGCGACGCCGATGCCTTCCTGCTGCGCCAGCCATTCGCCGTCGAAGACGGGCATGGCGAACTGGCCGCGGTGGAGGTCTAGGACGACGACGGCCCCGGGCGCGACGTCGAGCATGCCCTGCCAGTCGAGGATGCCCTTGCCGACGGACGCCAGGAAGCGCCGCATCGAGCCGTCTTCCTCGAAGCGCAGCACGGCGTCGTCGACGTGAAGCAGCGAGATGCGGCCGGCGAGCCGCCGCGCGGCGGCGAGCGGATTCTCCATGCGGCAGAGCGAGTTGACGGGATCCAGCGCGACGAACAGGACGTCGTCGTGGCCCTCGATCAGCCGCGCCAGCTCGAAGGAGGACAGCTCCTCATGCGTCTTGACGCTCAGCCGGCAGCCGAGGTCGCGCAGCAGCGGCGCGATCCGGTCGAACAGGGCGCGGGTGGCGGCGAGCTGGTCCGCCCACGCGATCGTCGGGTGGGTGCGGTCGTCGAGCGAGCCGACCATGCACATCAGGTCACGGATGCCGCTCGCGGCTGCCACCCGTACGAGGCGCTCCAGCCCGTCGAGAAGCACGCCGTCGCCCGCGGCGAGCGCGTCGCGCGCGCGGCCGGGGATCAGCGGGCTGAGCTGCCACAACGAGGCCGCGAGCGTCAGGCCGAGATCGTCGGCCAGCTCGCGGGCGGCTCTCACCTCCGCCTCGTCGAGCCGTTCGCTCAGCGCAAACATCGAGGAGAACAGCACTCCGCCGAAATCGTCGCGTGCGGCCATGCGCAGGATCTCGGTCGCGCTCGCTGTCGCCGCGCCGGGGAGGGAGTTGGGCATGACCCAGGGTTTCCTGGCGTTTGCGATGGTCATTCTTGCACCTTGGAAAAGACTCTCGATCGGGGCGCGCGGCCTGCGCGTCACCGCACCGGGTAGGAAGGCGGGAAGATCTGTTCGACGGGCGGGTGGCCCCACGTGCGCTCGGGATATTTCGCGACCAGGCCGTCGAACTGCCGCTGCGCTCGGACCTGCGCCGCATCGAGATCGAAGCCGGCGACGCGGCCGTCGCGCATGGAAAGCCTGCCGTCGACGAAGACTGCCCTGGTGATGGAGCCGTTGCCGGCGATCATCAGCGTCTGGATCGGGTCGATGGACGGGCCGGTGCGCGGCGAGGCGAGGTCGAACACCGCGATGTCCGCCTTGCAGCCGGGCGCCAGGCGGCCGATGTCGGTGCGCCGCAGGGCGGCCGCGCCGCCGAGCGTGGCGGCGTCGTAGTATTCGCCGGAGCTGCAGGCATCGGCGCGGCCCTCGACCAGCCGGCACACGGCCATGCCCGTCGCCATGTTCATGATCATGTCCGGCGGCGTCGTGTCGGTGCCGAGCGCGATGTTGATGCCCATGTCGCGGCAGGAGCGGAACGAGCGGAGCGCGCCGCCGCCGCGCACCGAGACCAGCGGGCAATGGATGATCGACACGCCGTGGTCGCGATAGAGCGCGAGGTCGTCGGCGGTGGCGTAGGTGGCGTGCGGCGCGATCATGCGGTGCGAGAGGACGCCGAGTTGCGCCAGCCATTGCGGCGCGGTGGTGCCGTGCAGCCGGCGGACGGTGTCGACCTCCATCTGGCCTTGGGCGCAATGGAGCCGCACCGGCGCGTCGAGGTCGGCGGCCGCCGCGAAAGTCTCGCGCAGCAGGCCGGCGGTGCAGGTCTCGACGCGGTCGGGGGCGAGCAGCGTCCGGACCAGCCCGCCGCGCGTGTCCTCGTTGGCGCGGCAGAAGGCGATCGCATCGCGCAGGCCGGCGAGGCCGCGCGGCTCGTCGAAGATCGCGTCGAGCCGGCCCTCCTCGCGTACCACCATGCCGCCGGAGCGGTAGGCAGGGCCGAGATAGACGCGCAGGCCGAGATCCTCGGCGGCAAGTGCCGCGGCCTCGAACTCGGCAACCGTCTCGCCCCATTCGCGGTAGAACAGCGAGGCGACCGGCGCCGCGGTCGTGATGCCGTTGAGCAGGAGCTGCGCGAAGGCGTAGCGCTTCTGGAAGGCGAGCTCGTCGGGCGAGTACATCTCGCAGGGGCCGCGCTCGACATAGGTCTGCGGCCAGACCCGGCCCTTGCGCCATGCCGGGCCGTAATCATAGGCGAGGACGGTGGTGTCGAGGTCCGACAGCGCGTCGAGGTCGACGAAGCCGGGGCCGATCAGCACGTGGCCGAGGTCGATGCGGCGCGCCACCGGGCCGTCATAGCCGTGCCCGACATGGAGGATCTCGCCGCGGTCGAAGACCACGGCGGCGTTCTCGTGGAGCACGTGGCGGCCATCGACATTGCCGACGACCCAGCGCGCGCCGAGCCAGGTCGGCCCTTCCGGCCTTGCCCCCAGCGCGAGGTCCTGCAGGCCGGCGCTCATGGCATCTCGACGAGCGTCTTGCCGGCGCGCGCGACGACAGTGCCGCGCTTGACGACGAGGGGACGGGGCGCGTGGGTGACGACGGCTTCCGTCAGCGAGCGCCCCTCCAGCAGGACGAGGTCGCCGGCGCAGCCGGGCGCCAGCCCGTAGCCGTCGATCGCCATCAGCGCCGCGCCTCCGTGGGTGCACACGTCGAGCGCCACCTCGACCTCGTCGTCGCGGCGGAAATTGTTGCGCAGGCCGAGGAACACGGCGCGCTCCAGCATGTCGCCGTTGCCGTAGGGCGCCCAGGTGTCGCGAAAACCGTCATTGCCCGAGCCGACGATGATGCCGGCCGCGCGCAGCCGCGCGATCTCGGGCGCCGGACGGGATGCCGGCCCGGTCGTCACGATATGGATGCGGTGCCTGGCCAGCGCCTCGATCAGGCGATCGACATAGGCCTTGTCGGTCATGCCGAGGCAGAAGGCGTGGCTGACCGTCACATGGCCCTGCATGCCGAGCGCGCGGGTCCGCTCGACGATCAGCTCGATCGAGAAGGCGCCGAGCTCGGCCGTTTCGTGGAGATGGATGTCGACCGGGCGGCCGAAGCGCTCGGCGAGCGCGAAGACGATGTCGAGATGGCCCTTCGGGTCGCGGTCGATGCCTGACGGGTCGAGGCCGCCGACGATCTCCACGCCCATCTCGAGCGCCTTCTCCATCAGCTCCAGCGTGCCGGGACGCGCGAGCAGGCCGCTCTGCGGGAAGGCGACCAGCTCGATGTCGATGACGTCGCGCAGGGCCTCGCGGGTCCGCATGATGCCTTCGACGCCGGCGACGCCGTGGACGGTGTCGATGTCGACATGGCTGCGGATGTGGGTGGACCCATAGGCGGCCGACACCAGCGCCTGCCGCATGGACTGCCGGTGCGGCTCGATGCCGAGGTCTATCTTGGCCTGCCGCTCGTTGTCGATCTTGTCGATCAGCAGCGGGCCGACCTCGTTGCGGTACCAGTCCATGCCGAGCAGGGACTTGTCGAGATGGGTGTGGGCTTCGATCAAGCCGGGGATGACGATCCGGCCGCCGCCGTCCTCGGTCGCGACGCCGTCGGCGGAGAGCCCAGGCTCGATGCGCGCGATGCGGCCGTTCCGGATGAGGATGTCCGCCGCGGCCGAGCCCATCGGGCGGACGTTTCTGATCAGCAGGTTTCCGGTCATGCGATGTCCCGTCAAAGCCAATGCCGGCCGCTGCGCGATTGCCGCCGGGGCCACAGCCGCGAGACTAGGTCGGGCCCGAACAGGGGTCAACGTTTCGTATCCAATATATGTGTTTCTATGATTCATTGATGAAATGGATCGTATCATCTCGTGCGCCGGTGCCGTCGGGCACGCGCAAGTCGCCATCGATCCATCGGCCGAATGCCACCGCAGGTAGCGGCGTCCGCCACCCCGGATATTGTATCGGGAGCCGGTCGGGCGCATACAGATCGGACTCACTGCGGCGACAGTGGCGGAGCGTGCATTTGGGCAAGGAACCACAGGCGGCGGCGGGCGAAGCCGGCACGTCGCGCATCGACAGGATCTACGACGCGCTTGCGCGCGCCATCCTCGCGCAGGAGCTGCTGCCGGGCACCAAGCTCAGCGAGGAGGAGATCGGCGCCCACTTCAACGTCAGCCGGACGATCGTGCGGGCCGCGCTCAACCGGCTGCACACGGAGGCGATCGTCGAGTTCAAGCAGAACCGGGGCGCATTCGTGGCGAGCCCGAGCCTCGAAGAGGCGCGCCAGGTGTTCGAGGCGCGCATGTGCATCGAGCGCGAGGTCATCGGCCGGCTGGTCGGGCGCATCACCGACCAGCAGCTCGACAAGCTCGGCAAGCATATCGAGAGCGAGCGGGTGGCCAACCGCGAGCGCGACCGGGCGCGCTCGATCGTGCTGTCGGGCGAGTTCCACATCCTCGTGGCGACGATGGCGGGCAACCAGGTGCTGGCCGATTTCCTGACGCAGCTCATCTCGCGCTCGTCGCTGATCCTGGCGCAGCACAGCCGCCATCACGAGCCGGAATGCTCGGCCGACGAGCACGCCGTGCTGGTCGAGGCGCTGAGGTCGCGCGACCCGCAGGCCGCGATCGCCGCGATGGCCGACCATCTCTCCCACGTCGTCGACCGCGCCAATTTCTCGCCGGCGAAGCAGAAGCCCAAAAGCCTCGGCGAGATCCTGTCGCACTACAAATAGCCGGGCGGGCTCCGCGCCGCTCAGATGTGCAGCGGGTGGCCGAGCGCCTTGAGCGCGGCTTCCTGGAAGGCTTCGCCCTGGGTCGGGTGGGCGTGGATGGTGCCGGCGACGTCTTCCAGCCGCGCGCCCATCTCGACCGCCAGCCCGAAGGCGGCGGACAGTTCCGAGACGCCGTTGCCGACGGCCTGGATGCCGAGGACGAGGTGGTTGTCGGCGCGCGCCACGATGCGGACGAAGCCGTCTTCCGCCAGCTTCGTCATGGCGCGGCCGTTGGCACCGAACGGGAACTGGCCGACCTTGATCTCCCGCCCCGTCGCCCGCGCCTCCTCCGGCGACAGGCCGACCGAGACGATCTCGGGATCGGTGAAGCAGATGGCGGGGATGGCGCGCTTGTCCCAGGCGCGGCGGTGGCCGGCGACGATCTCGGCCACCATCTCGCCCTGCGCCATGGCGCGATGGGCCAGCATCGGCTCGCCGGTGACGTCGCCTATGGCGAAGACGCCGCGCATCGAGGTGCGGCACTGGTCGTCCACGCGGACGGCGCGGCCGGCCATGTCGAGGTCGATCTCCTCCAGCCCCCAGCCCTCCGTCGCCGGTCGGCGGCCGACGGTGACCAGCACGTGATCGGCGGCCACGCGCTTGTCGCCGGCGCCCGTCTCGACCAGCAGCGCGTCCTTCTTCGGCGACAGGCCCTTCGCCTTCGCTCCGGTCATCACCGTGACGCCCAATTCCTTCAGCCGCTTGCCGACGGGCTTCGTCAGCTCGGCGTCGTAGAGCGGCAGGATGCGGTCGGTCGCCTCGACCACGGTCACCTTCGTTCCCATCTTGGCGAAGGCGGTGCCGAGCTCCAGCCCGATATAGCCGCCGCCGACGACGGCCAGCGTCTCCGGCAGCTTCGCCAGCGCTAGCGCCCCGGTGGAGGAAATCACCTTGCCGTTTCCGGAGGGGCCGCCGAAGGGCAGCGACGGCAGCTCGACCGGCACGGAGCCGGTGGCGATGACGATCTGGCCGGCGCGGATGAGCAGCGGGCCGGTCTCTGTCTCCACCTCGACCGTCTTGCCGTCGCGGAAGCGGGCGCGCCCGGCGACCGACTTGACGCCCGCCTTCTTCAGCAGGCCGGCGACGCCGTTGTTCAGGCGGCCGACGATGTGGTCCTTCCAGCGGATCGTGCGGGCGAGGTCGAGCTTCGGCGCCGAGACCGAGATGCCGAGCGGGGAGGGGCCGGCCGCCCACAGCCTCGCCTTCTCGAACTCATCCGCGGCGTGGATCAGCGCCTTGGACGGGATGCAGCCGACATTGAGGCAGGTGCCGCCCGGCCGGTCCTTCTCGACGATGACGGTGTCGACACCCAACTGGCCGGCGCGGATCGCGCAGACATAGCCGCCCGGGCCGGCGCCGACGACGAGGAGCGCGCAGGAGATCTCGTTCATGGGGTGCCCTCGGAGCAAAGGTAGCGCTCCATGTTGCCCCCCTCTGTCCTGCCGGACATCTCCCCCACACGGGGGGAGATCGGCCGGCCGCTTGCTTGCCGCTCATCCTTCGGCGCTCGCGATTGGCCAAGGCCGAGATGATAGCCAATCTCCCCCCTCGTGGGGGAGATGTCCGGCAGGACAGAGGGGGGCGCGAAGGAACTCGGCATTTCGGAAGTCATCACCCCTCCACGAAGATCAGCGCCGGGGTCTCGAGCAGCGCCTTGAGGCGCTGGACGAAGACCGCCGCGTCCCAGCCGTCGACGATGCGGTGGTCGAAGGAGGAGGACAGGTTCATCACCTTGCGCGGCCTGAACTCGCGGCCGTCCCAGAGCGGGCGCACCGCCATCCTGTTGACGCCGACGATGGCGACCTCGGGATGATTGATGACGGGCGTCGTGACGATGCCGCCGAGCGCGCCGAGCGAAGTGATGGTGATGGTCGAGCCGGTCAGCTCCTCGCGGGTGGCGGTGCCGCTGCGGGCGGCCTCCGACAGTCGCGTCAGCTCGGCCGCGCAGTCCCACAAATCGCGCGCCTCGACATGGCGCACGACGGGCACCATCAGGCCGGCGTCGGTCTGGGTGGCGATGCCGACATGGACGCCGCCGAAGCGGCGCAGCACGCCGGCCTCGTCGTCGTAATGGGCGTTGATGTGCGGCTGCTCGCGCAGCGCCGTCACCATCGCGCGCATCAGGAAGGGCAGCAGGGTGAGCTTCGGGCGGTCGGCCTTCCTGTCGGCATTGAGCTTGCCGCGCAGCTCCTCCAGCTCGGTGACGTCGATCTCCTCGACATAGGTGATCGGCACGATGCGGGCATGCGCCAGCTCCATGCGCTCGGCGATGCGGCGGCGCAGGCCGACGATCTTCGTCTCCTCGATCGCGGTGTCGGCAGCGCGGGCGGGGCCGGCGGGCGCAGCAGGGCCGTGGGCCGCGAAGGCGTCGAGATCGTCGTGGGTGATGCGGCCGGCCGGCCCGGTGCCGGGCACCTGGCGCAGGTCGATGCCGGCCTCTTTCGCGCGCAGGCGCACGGCGGGCGAGGCGAGGGGCTTTTTGCCGGCCGGGCGGGGTGCGCCGCGCGGGCTACCCCCACCCCTTACCCCTCCCCACAAGGGGGAGGGGGATTCTGAGACGTTGCGCGGCTGTTGCTCATTTCTGCTCTTTGCCGTCTGCTCCGGCACCGGCGCCTGCTTCTTTTTGCTCGCGGCGCTGACCGTTTCCCCTCCCCCTTGTGGGGAGGGGTCAGGGGTGGGGGTTGCTTCGCTCGATGTTTCGCGGTTTGCAGCGCCGGCGGTCTCCAGCCGCACCAGCGGGGCGCCGACGGCGATGCGGTCGCCGATCTCGCCGCCCAGCCAGGCGACGGTGCCGTCGACGGGCGAGGGGATCTCGACCGTCGCCTTGTCGGTCATCACGGCCGCCAGCACCATGTCCTCGCGCACCGGGTCGCCGACCTTGACGTGCCACTCGACCAGCTCGGCCTCGGCCACGCCCTCGCCGACATCGGGCATCTTGATGGTGTGCTCAGCCATGCCGGCGGCCTCGCGGGCGTCGGAGCGCGCAGCGACCCCCACCCCTCACCCCTCCCCACAGGGGGGAGGGGGATTCTGCCGGGCCAGCGCCTCGCGGTTTCGTCTGGTTGCGACGCCGGCCGCTCCCCTC
>JAFKJY010000013.1 GCA_017305835.1 Hyphomicrobiales bacterium | reverse complement strand
CCCGAGCTCTACATCGCCGTCGGCATCTCCGGCGCGATCCAGCATCTGGCCGGCATGAAGGACTCCAAGGTCATCGTCGCCATAAACAAGGACGAGGAAGCCCCCATCTTCCAGGTCGCCGACTACGGCCTCGTCGCAGACCTCTTCACAGCCCTGCCCGAACTCCAGAAGGCACTGTAGACGGGGGAGGACAAGCCCTGGCCTGAAACATCCCGGTGTGTCGTTTAACCAGACGTGCGGCGGCAGATACGAATCTGCCGCCGACGCCTTGATACGCTTATGCAGCCAGCCGGTTGCGGTGGAAGCTGCCGCCTTTCATGACGACCGGGATGTGCGCCCCGTCGTCTTCCATGAGCTTCAGGTTCTCCAGAGGGTTGCCGTCGACGACGAGGATGTCGGCATATGCGCCCTCGACGATCTGGCCGATCTGCCCCTTCGCGCCGATGATCTTGGCGTTCATCCCAGTCGCCTGGTGCAGGATCTCGAAATTCGAGAACACCGGCGAGCGCAGGCCGAACTCGATGCACTGCATCGGCTGGATGGCGCCGATCAGGTCTGTGCCGAAGCCGATCTGGATGCCGGCGCGCTTCATGTGATTGAGCCGCTCCACGGCCTCGTCCTTGATGCGGTCGAGCTTGTCCAGGGACTCGCGCGGATAGCCGAACTCCTCGCCGCGCTCGGCGAGCCCGGCGATGACGGCGAGCGTCGGCACGATGTAGGTGCCCTTGTCGGCGGCCATGCGCGCGGTGTCGGGCTCGATCAGCGTGCCGTGCTCGATGCAGTGTACCCCGAGATTGATGGCCCGCTTCAGGGCGCGGTCGGGATGGATGTGCGCGGTGCAGTAGACGAGATGGTTCTCCACCTCCTCGACGATGGCGCGCACCTCGCTGTCCGAGAACTGGATGCTGTCGAGCGGATCCGACGTCGTCGATACGCCGCCGGAGCCGCAGAACTTGATGAAGGACGCGCCGCGGCGCAGTTGCTCGCGCACCACCCGGCGCACCGAATCCACGCCATCCACCACCACGCCCAGCGGATTGACGAAGCAGCAGCCGCACATGACGACGTGGTCGTCATGCGGATGGTGATGGTGCTGGTGACGCATGTCGACGTGACCGCCGGTCTGGCTCAGCGCCTTCTCGCAGTAGAAGAGCCGCGGCCCCTTGATCAGGCCGTCGCGGAGCGCCAGCCAGAGGCCGTAATCGGCGCCGCCCGTGTCCCGCACGCTGGTGAAGCCGCGGTCGAGCATGTCGCCGAGCATGTTGGCGGCGTGATGCGCATACATCGTCACCGGCAGATGCTGCAGCCGGTTGACGTTGAGGTCGTAGAAGTAGGCGTGGATATGGGCGTCGATCAGGCCGGGCATCAGCACCCGGCCGCCGCAGTCGATGACCTCGGCACGTTCCGGGACCGGCGCGTCGGTGACGGACTTTATCCGGTCGCCCTCGACGAGGACGGTCGCGTTCCTGAGCTTTTCGTTGACGCCGTCGAAGACCTTCGCGTTGGTGAAAGCCAGCATTGAGTATCTCCCAAAAAAACGAGTTGCACGCCGAGCCGGCGGCAAGTCGCGCCTATGCTATGTCCTTCCACACCTCGCGCGCGAGGCGCAGCCAGTTGCCGCCCAGAACGTCGGCGACGTCGGCCTCGGCGTAGCCGGCCTTCGCCATCCGGTCCGCGAGCCCGGGGATCTGCTCGGGGCGGCAGACGCGCAGCTCCGCCGTCTCATAGTTCTGGCCGGCGGGATATTTCGACGCCTGCTGCCGCACCGAAGCGGCCAGCACCTCCGGTTCCGAGACGCTGTCCAGGCCGATGCCGACATGCCGGGGGCCGAGAAGCTGCACCCAGTGGTCGACATGCCTGAACAGGGCGTCGGTCGAATCGTCGTTGTCACCCAGGAAGATCCCGATCCCGTTGACTCCGACCACTCCCCCGGTCGCCGCGCAGGCCCTGGCCAGCTCGTCGCCGATGTTCCTCTGATGGTCCTTGAGCGCCGCGGCATTGGAATGGGAAAATATCACCGGAGCGGCCGCAGCCTCGAACACGTCGAGGGAGGTGCGCGTTCCGGTGTGCGTGCAGTCGACGAGCATCCCGACGCGCTGCATCTCCCGGACGATCTCCAGCCCGAACCGGGAGAGGCCGGCATCGGTGCGCTCATGGCAGCCGTCGCCGACATGGTTCTTCTGGTTGTACGCCATCAGCGCGTGGCGAACGCCGAGCTTGTAGAAGACCTCCACCAGCCCGACGTCGCGATCGAACGGGGTCGTGCCCTGGAAATGAAATCCCAGCGCGAGCTTCCCCTCCCGCTTCGCAGCCTCGGCGTCCTCGGCGCGCAGCAGCAGCAGGAACCGGTCGGGATTGTCGCGAACGAACCGGCGCCACATCGCTATGCGGCGGATGGCGGTGAGCGTGTCGTCGGGATCCGAGGCTACGGTGATCGAGACCGCGTTGTAGCCGCTGGCCTGCATGCGGTGGAGCGCCCCGACATGAGCCGCCCAGCTCCCGCAGGTCGGGGTCGCCGGGAACGTCTGGTCCCATACCAGGGCCCGGGCTGGAATGGCGGTCACGGCTGACATGACGAACCCTCACGACTGGATCGGTTTCGCAGGAAGGCTGCCATCCTCGCGAGCCTGACCGCGATCCGCCGAATCCCGCAAGGGGCTGCTGGTTCCGGCCTCGGCGGGAAAGATATAGACAGTACAGTATTGTATTGAGGCTTGGGGTCAGTCAAGGGGCGGCGGGCTCCGGATGGACTCGGGTCAGCGGGGTTCGTCGTTCAGGTGGCACGCGCTGAAATGATCCGGGGCGATCTGCCTGATGGCCGGGCGCTCGCTTCGGCAACGTGCGAAGGCGTGCGGGCAGCGAGGATGGAAATGGCAACCGGCTGGCGGATTGAGCGGCGACGGTATCTCGCCCTTGACGGCCACGAACGTCGTCTTGCGGTTCTCGATCTTCGGCACCGCGGCCAGCAGCGACTGCGTATAGGGATGGTTGGCGCGGGCGAAGATTTCGCCGGTCGGCGCCTCTTCGACGATTCGCCCGAGATACATGATCGCGACGCGATCGCTGAGATGCTCGACCACGCCGAGATCGTGGCTGATGAAGAGGTAGGTGAGGTCGAGGTCCTCGCGCAGCTTCAGGAACAGGTTGATCACCTGGGCCTGGATCGACACGTCGAGCGCCGCGACGGACTCGTCGCACACCAGGAATTGCGGCTGGACCGCGAGCGCCCGGGCGATGCTGATGCGCTGGCGCTGGCCGCCCGAGAACTGATGCGGATAGCGACGCTTGTATGCCGGGTCGAGCCCCGCACTGACGAGCTGTTCGTCGACATAGGCATCGATTTCCCGTCGCCCGACGAGGCCGTGGACCAGGGGCGCCTCGCCGACGATGTCCGCCACCCGCATGCGGGGGTTCAGGGACGACATCGGATCCTGGAAGATCATCTGGATGCCGAGCTTGGCCTTGCGGGCCTCGGCGCGGGTAGCGCCGGCGACGTTGCGCCCCTGCCAGCGGACCTCTCCCTCCGAGGGAGGCATGATCCCGGCGACGATCCGGCCCAGCGTCGATTTCCCGCAGCCGGATTCGCCGACCAGCCCGAGGACCTGCCCCCTGGCGATCGCGAGGTCGACGCCGTCGATCGCGTGGACGGTCGTCGCGCGCTCGGGCCCGCCGAAGCGTCGGGCGATACGGCTGGCGATGCCGGCCGGCTTCGAGAAGCGCTTGGCGATGCCGACGAGTTCCACCATGGGAGAGGAGCTCATGCCGGCTCCTCCACCAGATGATGGGGCCGGTGGCAGCGCGCCGTATGCCCCGGCAGCCACTCCCGCGTTGCCGGGGCCTGCTGGCAGATCTCAGCCGCGCGGGGGCAGCGGGTGCGGAACGAGCACCCGCTGGGCAGGTTCGCCAGGGACGGGGTCATGCCCTGAATCTGACGCAGCGGCGCGCCGCGCCTGTTTCGGCTGGGCACGCTGTCGATGAGGCCCTTCGTGTACGGGTGCAGCGGGCGATCGAGCACCTCGCCGACCTCGCCCTGCTCCACCAGCCGGCCCGCATACATGACCGCGATCTCGTCCGCGAGCGCCGCGACCACGGACAGGTCGTGGCTGATCCAGATCAGGCTGGTGCCGAACTGGCGCGTCAGCTTCTGCACTTCGGCGAGGATCTGCCCCTGGATCGTCACGTCGAGGGCGGTGGTCGGCTCGTCGGCAATGATCAGCTCCGGCCGGTGCAGCATGGCGATCGCGATCGCGACGCGCTGGCGCATTCCTCCGGAGAACTGGTGCGGATACGACCTCAGGCGCTCGTCGGGGCTGGGAATGCCGACCATCCCCAGGGCATCGCGGGCGCGCTGGCGGGCCTCTTCGCGGCTCGTGCTCTCGTGCGCGAGGATCGTCTCGACCATCTGCGTATCGACCCGCAGGACCGGGTTGAGCGTCATCATCGGATCCTGGAAGATCATCGCGATGCGGTTGCCCCGCAGCCGCCGCATCTCCTCGTTCGAGATCCGGGCGAGGTCCAGCCCCTGGAACAGGATGCTGCCGCCGGCGATGAAACCGGGCGGGTCGACCAGCCGCATGATGGAGAAGCCGGTGACGGTCTTGCCGGACCCGCTTTCGCCGACGAGGCCGAGCACCTTGCCGCGCGCCACCGAGAAGGACACGCCGTCGACGGCCTTCAGCGTCGTGCCCGACGCATGGAAATGCGTGCTCAGATCCCGCACCTCGAGTGTCACGGTCGGCGTCACGATCTAGCTCTTGAGGCGCGGGTTGAGAACGTCGCGCAGGTGGTCGCCCACCAGGTTGATCGCGACGATGGTCACGAGCAGCGCGACGCCGGGATAGAAGCTGATCCAGTAGTTGCCCGAGAGCATGTATTGATACCCGTTGGAGATGAGCAGCCCGAGCGACGGCTCCGTGACGGGCACGCCGAGGCCCAGGAAGGAAAGTGTCGCTTCGAGGGCGATCGCGCTGGCGACCTGCATGGTCGCGATGACGATCAGCGGCGGCAGGCAGTTCGGCAGCAGGTGCCGGAAGACGATCCGCCGCGTCGGCAATGCGAGGCATTGCGCCGCCTCGACATATTCGCGGCTGCGTTCGACGAGGGCGGCCGCCCGCGCCGTGCGCGCATAGTAGGCCCATTCGACGATCACCAGCGCCATCACGACGTTCATGACGCCCCGACCGAGCAGGGCCAATATCAGCAGCGCCACGAGTATCGACGGAAACGAAAGCTGGAGGTCGACCCATCGCATGATGAGCGCGTCGGTCTTTCCGCCGAAATAGGCCGCCACGAGGCCGAGCGTGGCTCCGACCACGAAGGCCAGGACCGCGGACCCCGCGCCGACGAACAGGCTGATCCGCAGGCCGTACATGATGGCCGACAGCATGTCGCGGCCCTGCTCGTCGGTTCCGAGCCAGTATGTGAACCCGGAACCGCCGGTCGTTGCCGGCTCCAGCATGCCGTCCATGATGTCGAGCTGGGCCAGATCATATGGGTTCTGCGGCGCCAGCCACGGCGCGAATATCGCGATCAGCCCGATCATGCTCAGGACGACGAGCCCCAGCACCGCCAGCTTGCTGGCGGCGAACTCGGCCACGAAGCGGCGGAACGGCGTCTGCTCCCCGCCTTTGCGGCCGCCGAATATGGACCTGATCGACGTCGCGGCCATCACCTGGCTCCCAGACGAACGCGGGGATCCAGAACGGAATAGATCAGGTCGACGAGCAGATTGATGATCACGAACATGAGCACCATCAGCATGAGGTAGGCGACGATCACCGGCCGATCCAAGATGTTTATGCTGTCGATGATGAGCTTTCCCATTCCCGGCCAGGAGAAGATGGTCTCCGTCACCACGGCGAAAGCTATCACGGTCCCGAGGTTGAGCCCGACGACGGTGATGACCGGGATCAGGATGTTCTTCAGGATATGGACGAAGATGATGCGCGATTCCCGCAATCCCTTCGCGCGGGCGAATTTGACGTAGTCGGACAGGATGACCTCGCGCACGCCCGCGCGGGTCAGCCGGATCACCATGCTGATCTGGAACAGGGCGAGGTTGAGGACGGGCATCGCCATGTGGGCCAGGCCGTCCACCGTCAGGAACGACCAGCGCACGCCAAGCCAGACGGCGGTGTCGCCGCGGCCGCTCGAGGGGAGCCAGCCCAGATGGACGGAAAACAGCATGATGAGGACGATGCCCACCCAGAAGCTGGGCAGCGAGAAACCGAGGATGGACCCCGCCATGATCGACGACGACACCGGGGATTTCGGTGCGAGGCCGGCATAGAGCCCGAGCGGAATGCCCGCGACGAGAGCGAGAAGGGTTGCCGCGATCGCAAGCTCCAGCGTCGCCGGCATGCGCTCGAGGATGAGCTGCAGCGCCGGCACGTTGAACACGAAGGAGCGCCCGAGGTCGCCGTGGAGCAGGTTGGACAGGAAATTCAGGTACTGGTGCCAGACGGGCAGATCGAGGCCGAGCGCCCGGATCGCCTCCTCGCGTTGGAGCGCGGTCGCCTGTGGGCTGATCAGGATGTCGACCGGATTTCCGATTGCAAAAACGCCGAGGAACACGATCGCCGACATTACCAGCATGACCAGGCCGGCTTGCAGGATCCTGTTGAGGAGGTACGAAACCATGGCCAGCCTCGTCGCCGGATTGGAACGCGGGCATGGCAGACGTCGCCTCGGCAGGCGGGTGCGGCGCCGATGCCCCTCGTCAATGTACCCGTCGCGCGGTCGGCGCGCGACGGGTACGTTCTACCGGCAGATCATTGCGCTTTCGGCTTCGCGCGCCAGGTCAGCGTCTCTTCCGTCGGATCCGTCGTGTAGGTCAGATCGGACTTGCTCGCCGTGAGGACCCTCTGGAAGAGCAGCGGAAGGACCACGACCTCCTCCGTCGCGCGGTCGACGGCTGTGCGCATGAGATCGTTCCTTGCCGTCGAATCGAGCGTCCCGACCGCCTTGTCGATGACGCCGTCCAGCTCCGGATTCGAGTAGCCGCCGAAATTGTAGGCGCCGCGACCGGATGCCTTGTCGACCGAATGCACCATGGTCGGCAGGGCAATGGGGTGCGTTCCCTGGGCGCCGAGGCCGAGCATGCCTATCGCGAAATCTCTTTTGTCAGGAGCGGATCCGACCAGTGACGTCATCAGGACGCTCATCGGCAGCGTCTCGACCTTGGGCTGGAATCCCCCCCTCGCCAGCATCTGGCCGACGGCCTGGCAGATGCGCGCGTCGTTCGGATAGCGATTGTTGGAACAGGCGATGTTGATGCCGAAGCCGTTCGGATAGCCCGCTTCCGCAAGCAGGGCCTTGGCTCCCTGGGGGTCTGCGTTGTCGATCTTCAGGTCCGGATCGTAGCCTTCCATGCCGGGCATCGCGATCTGGGTGGCGACGTCCGCCGTCCCGTCCATGATGCGGTCCACGAGGGCCTGCCTGTCCATCGCCTTCGACAGCGCCTTGCGGACCCGCACGTCCTTGAGGGGGTTCTTGTCGAGCGGCTTGCCGCCGGCGTCGGTGAGCCCCGCGATCTGGCCGTCGCGATAGTTCAGCAGCAGGACCATCATCCGCGTGCTCGGTCCGTCATGCACGGCGACGTTCGGATTCTCGCGCAGCTTCTTGACGTCGGTCGGCGGGACGAAATCGACCAGGTCGACGTCGCCCGCGAGCAGCGCCGCCACGCGGGACGCATCGTTGGGCATGACGCGGAAGGTGACGCGCTTCCAGTAGGGCTTCTCGCCCCAGTAGTCCTCGTTGCGGTCGAGCACGACGCGGTCGCCGGGCGCGAAGCTGCTGACCCGGTAGCGGCCATATTCGCCGATCCCGGCTTGCGACGTGAAGTCGCCGGTCGCTTTGCCTTCGGTCGCCTTTCGCGGCAGGATGGCGATGTCGACGAGATTTCCGGGGAGGTACGGGTTCGCCTTGTCCGTCGTGATGCGAACCGTGGTGGGGTCGACCGCCTTGACGTCCGTGATGGACTCCAGGCGGACCGTGTATGGGCTGGGATTGCCGGGGATCGATTTCGCGCGATCGAGCGAGTAGACGACGTCGTCGGCGGACAGCATCGAGCCGTCTTCGAGCTTCACGTCGGGCCGAAGCTTGAACTCCCATGTGTGATCGTCGACCAGCCGATAGGACTCGGCGAGATCCGGCACCGGGCTGCCTTTGTCGTCGTGCATCGTCAGGCTGCCGTAGATGTGCCGCCAGAACGCCACGTTGGTGCCGATATACATGTAATGCGGATCGAGCGAAGGATCGCCCTGGCTGCCAACCACCAGTTCCTGAGATTGAGCGCTTGTCACGCCTGTCAGCAGGCCGACTGCGACGAGAAGGGATGCGATCTTCATTTTCCGTGCCTTTCCCCTGGAGAGTGCTCGCTAGCACAGACCATACATTACTGTACTGTCTTGACGAGTCAACGTCGCGATCGACGCATGTGGGGAGGCGGCGTGGCGGGCGCCGCTTCGCCTTTCCCGCCGAACCCGCCGCCGAGGCCGGCCGGGGAGGCAATTTTGTGTAGCGATCGCCCGCGTACGGGATATAACGTCCATGCAATACGGTATTGTACAGTGCTCTGACCATCCCGCGCGACCGACGAAAGCCGAAGAACCCTGCCATCCTTCGTCTCCAAAGCCCTGCTGCCCGAAGGCCTCGTGCCGCCAAACTCGCGGTTGCCACCAATACGATCGGCTGGCATCAATTATGCGAAGCAAGCCGACCGCCGGAAGCCGGGATCCCCGCGTAGCACAGAGTGCATGGCGGAGTGTTTCAGGCCTTACTGCAAGCTCATTCTATCGGTTGGAGAATAATGTTGAATATAGATAAGCCGCGCGCCGGGAAGAAACCCAAGGCGACCTCCCGCTCCCCGGAGCGCCTTACGCGCCTCGATTGGGTCAATGCGGCGCGGGACGCCCTCATCAAGGGCGGAGTTCATGCGGTCAAGGTCGATCTCATCTCCAACCGCCTGAACATCACCCGGGGCAGCTTCTACTGGCATTTCCGGAATCGGGCCGACCTGCTTGCTGCGCTCCTGGAGCTCTGGGAATCGGAGAACACCACGCCCTTTGAAGAGGCGGCGCAGCGCAAGGACCTCGATCCGGTCCAGAAGTTCCTCGCGATGGTCGAGCTGTGGCTCGAGGAGAAGGATTTCGACCCCGCGTTCGATGCTGCTGTCCGGGACTGGGCGAGAAGCTCCCCCTCCGTCGCCAGGAAGATCGCGTCGATCGACGAGCTGAGGATGAGCCTGCTCGAAAAAGTGTTCAGGGAGATGGGATACGGGCAGCGCGAGGCGATGGTGAGGGCGCGCGTCACATATTACCATCAGGTGGGCTACTATACTCTGGACGTCCACGAATCGAAGAAGCGCCGACGTGATCTCCTGCCCGTCTATATCGACATCCTCGTCGGGGAGGGGCCGCTGGGCCGGGCGCGAGAGACGGATCGCCCCTGATCGCCGGTCGCCGCGCAACCGTATGATCCCGACGGGTGCGGTTGCTCCGACCCGTCTCCCATCCCGGCCGGACGCCATGGATCGCCATGTGCCCTTGCCGGAATTGCTCCCCAAGGGCGCGCGCCGCCGCATGAAATCCCCGATGCGATAAGCCGCCGGAACCCGCGTTTCGGGCATGCATGTTCTCCCGCCGGGCAACCGACATGGCAATGAAGGGCGGCGCATCCGCAGCGCCGGCGGGATTCTCGGGTTGCCAATACAGTTGTGTACTGTATGCTTCTGGCGCGAATGACCTCCCCGGGGAACGAAGCGCGGCAGAATGAACTGGTATTCCGGCCTGAACCTGATCGCACAGGGCCTGCGGGGACACCGCGGATGGGAGCCGGCATGGCGCTCGGCAACGCCGAAACCCCGCTATGACGTCATCATCGTCGGCGGCGGCGGCCATGGGCTCGCCACCGCATATTATCTCGCCAGGAACCACGGCGTGACCAACGTCGCGGTGATCGAGAAGGGGTGGATAGGCGGCGGGAACTCGGGGCGGAACACCACCGTCATCCGCTCGAACTACTACTACCGGGAGAGCGCCGATCTCTATGAATTCTCGCTCAAGCTCTACGAGCGGCTCGCCCGGGAGCTGAACTACAACATCATGTTCAGTCAGCGCGGCATGATCGTCACCGCGCACAGCCGCCACGACATGGAGCTTTCCGCTCGATGGGCCGGCGCCATGCGGCGCAACGGCGTCGACACGGACATGCTCGACGTTTCCGAGATCGCGGACCGCGTGCCGGCGCTCAACGTCTCGCCGAGGGCGCGCTTTCCGGTGGTGGGCGGCTTCGTCCAGAAGCGGGCGGGCACGGCCAGGCACGATGCCGTGGTCTGGGGCTACGCGCGCGCGGCAAGCGCCCTCGGCGTCGATATCGTGGAGGGTTGCGAGGTAAAGGGCTTCGTCCGCTCCCCCAGCGGCTCCGTCGTCGGGATCGAGACGTCTATGGGGCGGATCGTGGCGGACAAGGTGGGAATGGCCGTGGCCGGGCACTCGAGCGTCCTTGCCGGGATGGCCGGCTTCCGCCTGCCCGTGACGAGCTATGCGTTGCAGGCGTTCGTGTCGGAACCGCTGAAGCCGGCTCTCGATACGGTCGTGCTTTCGCTGGCGACCGGCATGTACATCAGCCAGTCCGACAAGGGCGGGCTCGTCATCGGTGGCGGTCTCGATCGCTATTCGTCCTATGCCCAGCGCGGAAACGCGCCGGTCATCCGCGACGTCGTCGGTTCCGTTGCGGAGCAGTTTCCGCCCTTTCGCCGCGTGCGCCTCCTGCGTCACTGGGCAGGCATAGTCGACGTCGTGCCCGATTCCAGCCCGGTGATCGGCGAGACGCCCGTGCCGGGTCTCTACCTGAATTGCGGCTGGGGCACGGGCGGCTTCAAGGCAATCCCCGTCGGCGGATGGACGCTCGCGCATCACATCGCAACCGGAACGCCGCATCCCGTCGCCAGGCCATTCCAGCTCGAGCGCTTCAAGACCGGCGCCTTGATCGACGAGGCGGCGGCCTCGGGTATCGCACACTGAGGAAAGCCGATGTTGCTGATCACCTGTCCCTGGTGCGGCCCACGCGACGAGATCGAGTTCCGGTGGGGCGGCGAAAGCCATATCCGGCGCCCCACCCTGCAGTCATCTCCGCAGGATGAGGAGTGGGCCGATTATCTGTTCTACCGGAAGAATCCGAAAGGTCTCCACCGGGAGCGGTGGGTCCACGAGGCCGGTTGCGGGCAATGGTTCAATATTGCCCGCGATACGGTCTCGCACGAGATCGTCGAGGTCTACCGGATGGGAGAGGCCCACGGTCAGGCCGAGCGTGGAAAGCGGCCATGACCGGATCGCGTGGCAGCGCCGGCCGGCGACTTCGCGATGGCGGGATGATCCAGCGCGATCGGCCGGTCGCGTTCAGCTTCAACGGGAAGCGCTATCGAGGCTTCGTCGGCGACACGCTCGCCTCCGCGCTTCTGGCCAATGGCGTCGACCTGATCGGCCGTTCCTTCAAGTATCACCGGCCGCGGGGGATCATGGGCGCCGGCTGCGAAGAGCCCAACGCCGTCGTGCAGGTCGGCATGGGCGGCGAGACCACTCCCAACCTCCGGGCGACCGAAATCGACCTCTATGAAGGGCTGAGCGCAGTATCGGTCAACTGCTGGCCGAGCGTGTCCTTCGATGTCGGCGCGATCAACGGGGTCTTCTCTCGGTTCCTTCCGGCCGGCTTCTACTACAAGACCTTCATGTGGCCGAGCTGGCACGCCTTCGAATGGGCGATCCGCCGGGCCGCGGGTCTCGGCGAAGCGCCGAAGCAGGCCGATCCCGATCGATACGAAACGCGCTACGACCATTGCGACGTGCTCGTCGTCGGAGCCGGCCCCGCCGGTCTGGCCGCCGCACGCGCCGCGGCGGCGACGGGCAGCCGTGTGCTGCTGGTCGAACAGGACAGCCACGTCGGGGGGCGGCTGCTCTGGGATCCGGCCGTGATCGACGGGACCGAGGCGTCGGCCTGGATCGCCGATTGTCGGCGTTTCATCGAAGCCCAGCCCGAGGCGCGCATCCTGACGCGAACCACGGCGGTGGGATATTTCGACCACAACGCTCTCGTGCTCGTCGAGAATCCGGCAGGGTCTCTTGGCCGGGCCGGCCCGGGAGCGCCTCGCCAACGGCTGTGGAGCGTGCGCGCAAGCAACGTCGTCCTGGCGACCGGAGCCGCCGAGCGGCCGCTCGTGTTCCCCGGAAACGACCGGCCGGGCGTGATGCTCGCATCGGCGGTCAGGCACTATGTCGAACGCTATGCCGTCCGCCCCGGCGAGCACGCGGTGATCTTCACCAACAACGACGATGCCTATGCGACGGCGAGCGCAATCGTCCGGGCGAGCGGCGCGGTGTCGGCAATCGTCGACACGCGCGCCGAGCCGCCACGGCAGCTCGTTGAAACGGCGCGGGCGAGCGGCATCCGGGTTCTCGCGGGTTCGGCCGTGGTCGGCACCAAAGGCGCCCGCAGGCTCCGCTCAGTCCGTGTCCGCGAAGCCGACGGCCGGTCGCGCGACATCCCGTGTGATCTCCTGGCCGTCTCCGGCGGCTACAATCCCACGGTGCATCTTTTCTGCCAGTCCGGCGGAAAGCTGGTCTACGACGCGGACCAGGCCCTGTTCAAGCCGTCGGGTTCTTCCCGATCGGTTCGTTCCGTCGGCGCGGCTGCGGGGACGATGGGCCTCGGAGCTTCGCTGCTCGAAGCTCACGAGGCCGGGCGCGGCGCGGCCGAAACCGGCAATCCCGGGAACGATGCCCCGCGTCCATCGCCGCCGCAGGCATCCGGGGAGCCCCCGACGATCGAGGCGTGCTGGCGGGTCGACGACGGGCGGGGAAAGGCATTCGTGGACTTCCAGAACGACGTGACGGCCGACGACATCGCGCTCGCCGCCCGCGAGAACTTCAGATCGGTCGAGCATCTCAAGCGCTACACCACGCTCGGAATGGGCACGGATCAGGGCAAGACGTCGAACGTCAACGGCCTGGCGATCATGGCGGCGCTGACCGGCCGCGAGGTGCCGGAGGTCGGGACGACGAGATACCGTTTTCCCTTCACGCCGGTCAGCTTCGGTGCGCTTGCCGGAAGCACCCGCGGCGAGCTGTTTCGGCCCATGCGCCGGACCGCACTGCACGACTGGAATGTCACCGCGGGAGCGATGATGGAAGACTATGGCGGATGGCAGCGCCCCGCCTGCTATCCGCGCCCCGGAGAATCGCTCGAAGCGGCGGTTCAGCGGGAAGCGCTGGCGGTGCGCAACGGCGTCGGTGTTTTCGACGCATCCCCACTGGGCAAGATCGAGGTCAAAGGCCCCGATGCGGCGACCTTCCTCGACCGCATCTATGCCAACACGATATCGACCCTGCGCCTCGGATCGATCCGCTACGGCTTGATGCTCAACGAGGCGGCAGCGATCATCGACGACGGCGTGGCCACCCGTATCGCCGATGATCACTTCCTCGTCGGCACGACCAGCGGGGGTGCCGACCGGATCGCGGCCTGGCTCGAGGAGTGGCTGCAATGCGAATGGCCGGAGCTGGATGTCCTGGTTGCCCCCGTGACGACGGCCTGGGCGGTCCTTTCGTTGACAGGACCGGCATCGCGCGCCGTGCTGGGCGAGGTCGGCACCGATATCGGGCTGGCGCCGCAGGATTTCCCGCACATGAGCTTCCGTGCGGGAACCGTCGGCGGGATCCCCGCGCGCGTCTCGCGGGTCAGCTATACGGGCGAGCTGACATATGAGTTGAACGTCCCCTGGTCGCTCGCGCCGGACCTCTTGGAAAGGCTGATCGACGCGGGCCGTTCTCACGACATCTTGCCGATCGGCGTCGAGTCCTGCCTGCTGCTGCGGCTCGAAAAGGGATATCTGCATGTCGGGACCGACACGGACGGCACGACCACGTCGCTCGATGTCGGATGGGGCCATGTCCTGAAGCGGACGTCGGATTTCGTCGGGCGCCGGTCCCTGCTGCTGCCCCACAATCAACGCACCGACAGGCTGCAACTGGTGGGCCTGGAGTCCGTCGACGGTCGGCCGCTTCCACTCGGCGCCCAGTTGTCGCTGAAGGGATCGGGACCCCGCGATGCCGACGGCTTCGTCAGCTCGTCCGGCTACAGCCCGGCACTCCGGCGCGGCGTGGCGCTCGGCATGGTCCGGGGAGGCCGGGAGAAGACCGGAGAAGGCGTGATCGCCGTCACGTCTCGAGGCCGGTTCCAGGCTCGCATCGCTCCGCTCGCGGCTTACGATCCCCAGGGAG
Source organism: Hyphomicrobiales bacterium (assembly GCA_017305835.1). Taxonomy (GTDB): domain Bacteria; phylum Pseudomonadota; class Alphaproteobacteria; order Rhizobiales; family Rhizobiaceae; genus RCIO01. The sequence goes on along the minus strand of JAFKJY010000013.1, from coordinate 5,364 downwards.
AGCGGATCAATGGTTGAAAGGACGATCCTGGACTATCCGCAACTGACGGTCGCGGAGCTTTCGCAGCACAGGCTCTTCCTGCTGAGGGCGAAGCGGATCGGCCAGCCGCAGCGACGGGAACTGGAGCGCGTCCTGGGCGCGGCCCTGCCCGAGGAGCCGAACAGCTCCGCCAGCGGCGTCGGCGAGACGCTATGGCTGGCGCCCGGTCAATGGCTCATCCGCGGCACGGATGCCGGAGGCGACATCGCGACCCGGATCGAGGACGCGTGTCGAGGCGCGCTGTTTCATCTGGGCGATGTCACCGACGCATTGTGCGTCTTTGAAATCGACGGTAGGCGGTCGGAAGATCTGATCGCCAAGGGATGCAGCCTCGATCTGCACCCGACCGTCTTTCGCATCGGCCAAGCGAAGCGATCGCTGCTGGGTCAGGTGCGGATACTCCTGCACCGCCTCTCGACCACGCGCTACAGAATCAGCTTCGACGTCAGCCTCCGGCAACACGTCCTATCCTGGCTGGAAATTTCCTCCGAGGAATTCCGTCACGATCCGGCCGTCGAGGAAGACGCGCATGGGCAGCATTCCGAACGTGGCGTCGAGGTCTTGCAGCGATCATGATCCGTGCGGCGGAGGAAACGGCGCAGCGCGGCATCTGGAAGCCAAGCCGGCTGCATCACACCACACGAAAAAGCCCCCGCCGTGGCGAGGGCCTTATTTGGTGCCGTCGAGGCTTGTTAACAGCCAGACCGCGATCTCTGAACTGCTATGCAGGACGGTAGATTCACACATATCCGGCATGAGTGCAAGGACCTGACGATGCGAAGCGGCCCGCGCGTAAGTCTGACCGGCTGCACCGGACCCCGGACACGGCCGAGGTCGTGTCCGGGCAAGCGCGCAGCAGTTCAGAGATCGCGGTCCGGCGGCAACTCCCCACAACGCTCGCGACATTTGTCGCAATCGCGCCTTCCTATCCGGCGGGATTGAGGAAGGCGCGTGCATGTGGGGGCGCGCCCCAGCCATCTGGCCTTCGCCAGCACAAGAAACCTAGCCTGATTCGAACGCATTGACAATCCGTCCCCACAACCGCACTCTCAGATGAGGCTGGGAGGGCTATATGGGAAAGTTGCTGGCTCTTGATCTTGGAACCAACAGTATCGGCTGGTGCATCTTCGCAACGGATGAAGCGCTGTCCCCGATCTCCATCCTCGACGCCGGTGTCCGCATCTTTTCCGACGGCCGCGAGCCGAAATCAGGCACCTCGCTGGCCGAGGGACGGCGCGTCGCGCGCGGCATGGCGCGGCGGCGCGACCGCTACAAGCGCCGGCGCAAGGCGGTGCTGCGCACGCTGACCGAATACGGCATGATGCCGGCCGATCCGCGCGCCCGCGCGGCTCTCGTCGCCGAGACCGGCGATTCCGGGCGGGCCGTTTCCAACGACGTCTACAGCCTGCGCCGCCGTGCGCTGGACGAGAAGCTGCCGCTGTTTCACGTCGGGCGGGCGCTCTTCCACCTCCAGCAGCGGCGCGGCTTCAAGTCGAACCGCAAGACCGACCGCAAGGAGAACGAGAAAGGCGCCATCGCGCTCGGCGCCGAAAAGCTGCATTTGGCCATGAAGGAGGCCCGCGCCAGAACGCTCGGCGAGTTCCTCGCCGGTCGCCGGGGCGCCGATCCCGCGAACAGGGGCGATGTGCGCGTGCGCATGGACGCCGCCGGGGCGGACGGTCCGGACGGCCGCAAGGACAGGCCGGGCTACGAGTTTTATCCCGTGCGGGCGATGCTGGAGGACGAGTTCGAGAGGATATGGGATGCGCAGGCCCCGCATTGGCCCGACATCCTGACGCGGGAGCGCAAGGCGCATCTCTTTCGGATCATGTTCTACCAGCGCCCGTTGAAGGCGCCCGTCGTCGGCAAGTGCAGCTTCAACCCCGCCGAGGAGCGGGTCGCCAAGGCGCATCCGCTGTTCCAGGCGTTCCGCCTCTACAAGGAGGTGAACGAGCTGGAACTGGTGCTGCCCGACCAGTCCCACCGCAAGCTGACGCTCGACCAGCGCGACGCCCTGGTGACGCTCCTGCGCCGCAAGCAGAGCGTCACGTTCAAGTCGCTCCGCAAGGAATTGAAGCTCTCCGACCGGGACATGCGCTTCAACAAGGAAGGCGAGGGCCGCGACAAGCTGCTCGGCGACGAGGTCTATTCGCGGATGGCCGACGCCACCCTGTTCGGCAATCGCTGGGCTGCCATGCCGATGGAGCGGCAGTGGGAGATCGTGTCGAAACTGCGTGACGAGGCCGATCCCTTCGCGCTGCATCAGTGGCTCGTCTCCGAGGCCGGGCTGTCGGACGAGGCGGCGGACAAGGCCGCCGACGCGAAGCTGCCGGAAGGCTATGGCAGGCTCGGGGCGACCGCGCTTTCGGACATGCTGGAGGAACTGAAGGCTGACGTCATACCCGAGGCCGAGGCGGCGAAGCGCTGCGGCTACGACCATGCGCTGGCGCGCATCGGCAAGGGCGTGGATCTTCTGCCGAAATATCAGGAAATCCTCGAACGCCGCATCCCTCCCGGCACCAACGATCCGGGCGACGATTACGACATCCGCAAGGGCCGGATCACCAATCCGACGGTGCACATCGCGCTGAACCAGCTCCGCGCGCTGACCAATCGGCTGATCGCGCGCCATGGTCGGCCTGAGCGGATCCATATCGAACTGGCGCGCGAGTTGAACCAGAGCGAGGATCAGAAGCGCGAGGCGACCTCCCGCAATGCGAGGAACCGCAGGGATGCGGAACGGCGATCGGCGAAGCTGATCGAACTCGGCCAGCCGGACACCGGCTTCAACCGGCAGCTTCTCAAACAGTGGGAGGAGCTCAATCCTTACGACCCGCTCGACCGGCGCTGCATCTACAGCGGCGAGGTCATCACCGCCTCGATGCTGTTTTCCGGCGCCGTCGACATCGACCACATCCTGCCCTGGTCGCGCACTTTGGATGACAGCCAGCCGAACCGCATCCTGTGCACGCGCGAGGCCAACCGTCAGAAGCGCAACTACGCTCCGGCCGAGGTTCCGCTCTGGCAGGACCGCTACGACGACATTCTCGAGCGCGCCCGGCGCCTGCCCGAGAACAAGCGCTGGCGCTTCGCCCGCGACGCGATGCAGCGCTTCGAGAAGGAGCGCGACTTCCTCGACCGCCAGTTGACCGACACGCAATATCTGGCCCGTCTTGCCCACGACTATCTCGGCGCGCTCTACCCCGACGAAGAGGCCGATGGCGACGGCGTCGTGAAGCGCCGCAACCACGTCGTGGTCGTGACCGGCAGGATGACGGAGATGCTGCGCCGCAAATGGGGGCTGAACGGGATCCTGTCGAGCCACAACCTTCCTGAGTCGGCGGGCTCGCGCGCCGACCCGGCCAAGCCGAAGAACCGCAACGATCACCGCCACCATGCCATCGACGCGGCGGTGATCGGCGTCACCTCGCGCAGCCTGCTCAAGCGCATCGCCGACGCCGCGCGCGACGGGGAGAGCGAGGGAGCGGAAAATGCCATCCGCGCCGTCGAGCCGCCCTGGCCGTCCTTCCGCGATGACCTCAAGGCTGTCGTCGACCGCATCGTCGTCAGCCACAAGCCGGACCATGGTACCCTGCCCGGACCCGGCGAGCGCGGACGCACCGCCGGCCAGTTGCACAACGACACGGCCTACGGATTGACCGACGAGGTCGACGAGCGCGGCAATCCGGTCGTCGTGCGGCGCAAGCCTTTCCTGTCGCTGCAGCCCAAGGACCTGCCGTCGATCCGCGACGGCGAACTTCGCCACCGGCTGGAAATGACGACCCAGGGGCTGGTCGGAAAGGAGTTTTCCGCCGCGCTGCTGCGCTTTCGCCAGACCGATCCTACGTTCAGGCGTATACGCCACGTCCGGGTGACGGAAGGCCTGACGGTCATTCCGATCCACGACGCGCGGGGCAAGCCCTACAAGGGATATCTGGGCGACGCCAACTATCGCTACGACGTATGGGAGCTGCCGGACGGGAAGTGGGTGCCGGACGTGATCTCCATGTTCGATGCCCACCGGCCGGACTTCGACTGGCAGGCGCGGCGGCCACATCCCGCCGCCCGCAAGGTTCTGTCGCTGAAGCAGAAGGACATGGTCGCCTACGACGACCCGAAAGGAGGTCCGACCATCGGCATCGTTGTCAAGTTCGGGCAGAACGGCCAGATCACGCTGGTTGCGCATAACGAGGGTGGGGAACTGGCGAAGCGCAACGCCTTGCCCAACAGCGAGGAGGAGGCCCTGGCGCGGGGCGAGCAGCCGGACCCGGACGGCCGCCTCGCGTTCGACCCGTTCAAATACTATGCGCCGACCGCCGGCGGGCTGAAGAAGATCGGGCTGCGCCAGGTCAGGGTGGACGAGACGGGACGAGTGTTCGATCCCGGCCCGCGCGGAAGGCGGAGCCCGAAGCCGGGTTAAGCTTAACGAAGGGTTTTGCTGTTTCCGCCGGGCGCTTCGGCGTAGTGCCCTTGCGTCATGCAGCGCGTGGTCGATATCGGCACCGACGGACTCCACCTGGCGACGCATCGCGGGTTCCTCACGGTGAGCGCCTCGGGCGAGGAGAGGGGACGTGTCGCCCTCGACGACATCGGCGCGCTGATCGTGCATGCGCATGGCACGACATGGTCGAATTCGGTCATGGTGCGCCTGTCGGAACGAGCCGTGCCCGTCGTCATCTGTGGCTCCAATCACGCGCCGGTGGCATGCGTGTGGCCGCTGGAAGGGCACCACGCGCAGGGCGCGCGCATGCGTGCGCAACTCCGCGCCCCGCGGCCGCTGGCCAAGCAGCTCTGGCGCCTTGTCGTCGCCGGCAAGATCCGGATGCAGGGGGAGGCGCTCGCTTTCGCAGGCAAGGAGGGCGGCGCCTTCGACCTGCTGGCCCGCAAGGTGCGCTCGGGAGACCCGGCGAATGTCGAGGCGCAGGCGGCGCGGCGCTATTGGAAAGCCATGTTCGGCGGCGGATTCTCGCGCGACCAGCAGCAGGCCGAAGGAGCGAACGCGCTTCTCAATTACGGATACACTGTGCTGAGGGCAATCGCGTCGAGGGCCGTGTGCGCGTCCGGGTTGCATCCGACGCTCGGCATCTTCCACACTAACCGCGCCAACGCATTCGCCCTGTCAGACGATCTCATGGAACCGTTCCGTCCCCTGGTCGACCTGGCAGTGATGGCGCTTGTTGTGTTTCGGCGTGGAATAAGGACCCCGTTTCAGGGGTGATCGGCATCCAAAAGGGACCCCTGTAACGGCAGGTGTTTCACACTGCCTCCGGTTTGATCGGAGGCATTTGTTTTGGATGTTGGTCGTGGAGACGATTGCGAAGATAC
>JAFKJY010000012.1 GCA_017305835.1 Hyphomicrobiales bacterium | reverse complement strand
CGCGCCGGCGCAATAAAAATGTGAGCGCTCGCTCGTTTTTATGGAGGCATCATGTTTGACCTGTCGGGCCGCACGGCCCTCGTCACCGGCGCATCGAGCGGGCTCGGCCGCCATTTCGCCGCGCTGCTCGCCCGCCACGGCGCGTCCGTCGTGATCGCCGCGCGGCGGGTCGACGCGCTGGAGGCGCTGCGCGACGAGATCGCCGGTTCGGGCGGCTCGGCGCGCGTGCTGGCGCTCGACGTGGCCGACGGCGACGCCGTCCGCTCGGCCATCGGCGGGCTCGGCGCCGCACCCGATATCCTGATCAACAATGCCGGGCTTTCCGGCGAGGGCGCGGCGCTGGAGCTTTCGGAGGAAGGCTGGGACCGCGTGCTCGACACCAACCTCAAGGGCGCCTTCCTCGTCGCGCAGGCGGTTGCGCGGGGTATGCGGGAGGCCGGACTGCCGGGTTCGATCGTCAACATCGCCTCGATCCTCGGCCTGAGGGTCGGTGGCGGCGTGTCGGCCTATGCCGCGTCCAAGGCGGGCCTCGTCCAGCTCACCAAGGCGCTGGCGCTGGAATGGGCGCGCCATCGCATCCGCGTCAACGCGCTGTGCCCCGGCTACATCGAGACCGACATCAACCGCGACTTCTTCGCCAGCGATGCCGGCCAGGCATTGATCCGGCGCATCCCGCAGCGGCGGCTGGGCACGATGAGCGACCTCGACGCGCCGCTGCTGCTGCTCGCCTCCGACGCCGGCAGCTACATCACCGGCGCGACGCTCGCCGTCGATGGCGGCCACCTCGTTTCGTCACTCTGAGAGGAAGACAGATCATGGATTTCACCATTTCCGCCGCGGTCGAGGACTATCGCGCCCGCATCGCCGACTTCGTCGAGCGCGAGGTGCTGCCGCTGGAGGCCGACCGCGCCTCCTACGACGCGCACGAGAACATCCGGCTGGACGTGCTGGAGCCGCTGCGCTCCAAGGCGCGCGCACAGGGCCTGTGGTGCCTCCAGCTCAAGCCGGAGAACGGCGGCGCCGGGCTCGGCAGGATGGGCATGGCTGTCTGCTACGAGGCGATGAACCGCTCGATCTTCGGACCGGCCGTGTTCAACTCGGCTGCGCCCGACGACGGCAACATGATGGTGCTGGAGGCGGTCGGCACGCCGGCCCAGAAGGGGCGCTGGCTGAAGCCGATCGTGGAGGGCAAGGTGCGCTCGTCCTTCGTGATGACCGAGCCGCATCCGGGCGGCGGCTCGGACCCGTCGATGATGCTGACCGCAGCGACGAGGAAGGGCGACCGCTACGTCATCCGCGGCCGCAAGTGGTTCATCACCGGCGCGGAGGAGGCGCAGCACTTCATCCTGCTCGCGCGCACGTCGGACGATCCGCGCAAGGGCCTGACCGCCTTCCTGTTCGACCGCGACCAGCCCGGCTGGCGGATCGACCGGCGCATCGAGATCATGGGGCCGGAAGAGCATGGCGGCCATTGCGAGCTGGTGTTCGAGGACCTCGAAATCCCGGCCGAGAACGTGCTGCTCGGCGAGGGCGACGGGCTGAAGGTGACGCAGGTGCGGCTCGGGCCGGCGCGGCTGACGCATTGCATGCGCTGGCTCGGCCTGTCCAAGCGCTGCGTCGAGATCGCCCGCACCTACGCCGCCGAGCGCTTCGCCTTCGGCGAGCGGCTGGCCAAGCGCGAGTCGATCCAGATGATGCTCGGCGACCTCGCCATGAAGATCGAGATCGGCCGGCTGCTGGTGATGAAGGCGGCGTGGGAGCTCGACCGCGGCGGCTTCGCCCGCAAGGAGGTGTCGATGGCGAAGGTCCATGTCGCCAACCTGCTGCACCAGGCGGCCGACACGGCGATCCAGATCAACGGGGCGCGCGGCTATTCCAAGGATACCGTGCTCGAATGGATCTACCGCTACGCCCGGCAGGCGCGGCTGGTCGACGGCGCCGACGAGGTGCACAAGATGGTGCTCAACCGCAACCTCAACGCCGAGGGCAGCGATTTCTGGCGCTGGCCGGTCGCGCAGGACTGAGGCAGCCGGCAAGGCGACAAGCGCCGCATCCCGCGGCGCCTGTCGAATAGGGTTTCTAGCCTGCCGCGACGTCCAGCAGCGCGTCGAAGGATTGCGGGCGCTCGCCCTTCTCGATCGCCTTCACAGTGGCGCGCAGACGCTCGAGATGGGGCACGGCAATGCCCTTCTCGTGCGCCAGGTCGATGATCGGCTTGATCTGGAAGTCGACCTCGGTCGGCCGCTTGTGGATGGCGAGATCGCGCCACACCCCGGTGACCGGGTTGTCGTGGCTGCCCCAGTAGCGGCGCTGGGCGGCCCAGGAGGCGTCCTTCGCCGCCTGGTCGGTGGCGCCGGGCCGGAAGGCCTTGGGATCGAAGCCGTCGCTGGTCTCGACGCGCACGCCCATTGCGTCGGCGACGGTGACGGTCTCGCCGCAGATCGTCTCCAGCACGGCGCGCGCGTCGGCGCGGTCGTAGACGTCGAGCACCGAGGCATCGACGATCGCCGTGCCGAAATAGACCGAGCCGAGCGCCATCTTGGTCCACAGATAACCGAAGATGTTGTCGGTGACGCCGACCGGCTGCAGGGCCGACAGCATCCTGGCCAGCGTCTCGACGCGCGGCGTGATCGTGCCGTCGATCTCGCCGATCTTGAAGCTGCCGGCGCCGCCATGCTTAACGTGGCCGGGCTCGACGTAGAAGCCGCCGAAGGTCAGGTACGCGCCGATGGTGCGCTTTGCGCCGACCGCCTTGGCGATCTTGTATTCCTCCAGCCCGTTCTGGAGGGAGACGACGCAGCCGTCGGCCGCGAGCGCCTTTTCCACGGTGGGCAGGGCGGCCATCGTGTGCGGCGCCTTCACGGCCAGCAGCACGACCGGATAGGTGTCGCTCACCTCGGCGGGTGACATGATCGTCGCCGGCACGGTGCGCTCCCTGTCGCCGGAGAGTTTCAGGCCGTTCTTCCTCACGGCCGCGACGTGGTCGGCGTTGTTGTCGGCGAAGTGGACGGTGTGGCCGGCCTCGATCAGATGGGCGCCGACGATGGCGCCGATGGCGCCTGCGCCGACGACGAGAATGGGATCGGTCTTCATCAGCGGAGCTGCCTCGTGGTTGGCATATGGGTGCGGCCGGTATGGGTGCCGCCGGTGACTTCGAGGATCGCGCCGGTGGTCCAGCCCGACCGCTCGGAAGCGAGGAAGGCGGCCGCCTCGGCGATGTCGTAGGGCGAGCCGGTGCGGCCGATCGGCGTGCCCTTCAGCGTCAGGTTGACGTAGGGGTGCAGGTCGTCGCTCTCCTCGGTGATGACGTTGTCGAGGATGAGGCCCGGCGCGATCGCGTTGACGCGGATGCCGTGGGGTCCGAGCTCGATGGCGAAGACGTGGGTGAGCGCGTCGACGGCGGCCTTGGAGCCGCTGTAGTGCGCCCCGCCCGGCCGGCCGGACTTGGCCGCGCCCGACGAGATGTTGATGATGGCGCCCTTCACCCTGGCGTCGATCCAGCGCCGCGCCAGCGTCTGGCAGGTCAGCATGGTGCCGCGGACGTTGACGTTGAAGACGCTGTCCCATTCCTCGACGGTGACGTCGACCAGCGGGCAGTTCGGGAAGATGCCGTGCGCGTTGGCGAGGATGTCGGGCAGGCCGAGCTTTTCCTCGGCTTCCGTCACGAAGCGGGCGGCGTCTTCCGGCTTCGACTGATCGCCGGCCGTCCAGGCGACCTTGCCGGGATATTCGGCGCCCAGCTCGGCGGCGGCCTTGGCGACGCGCTTGCCGTCGAGATCGGCCATGACGACGGCCGCACCCTCGCGCAGGAACACATCGGCGATGGCGCGGCCGATACGGCCGGCACCGCCGGTCACCAGTGCGGTTCTGTTTTCAAGCAGCATCTGTGTCACGCGGTCTTTCGGGAGGAGGAGAGGTCTTCAAGCGCGGCGTCGAGGGCGGCGATCGCGTCGCGCAGTCCCCAGGCGATGCGGTTGCGGGCCCGGAAGGCGCCGACCGAGAGGAACTTGAAGCGGTCGGTGCCCGGCTCGACGCCGGCCATCTCGCGCACCGGGCGCAGCGACGGGTAGGGCGGGGCGGCGATCGCCGGGTCCTGCTCGAAGCGGTCGCACTCGGTATAGTCGAGCGGCACCAGCGCGCGGGAAACCGCGATCAGCGCCTCGTTGGCGCGGCGGGCGGCGTCGCCGTCGTCCATCTTCGCGATCAGGCCGTTGAGCTTGGCGGCCCGCGTCTTCAGCTCGGCGGCGCGCGACACGAGGACTGACAGGTCGAACCTGTCGCCCACGGCCTTCTGGAGCGCGGTCAGCTCCCCGGTCAGGTAGTCGGCGTGCTCGGCCCAGTCGAGCGGCAGCACGGGATCGGCGAGCAGCCGCCAGACCGTGTGCAGGTAGATTTTGGTGTCGCGGACCAGGATCGGCTCCTCGATCTTGTCGAGCAGGTCGTCGGGCGTGTGCCACCACCAGCCGGTGCCGTGGCCGAGCCGGTTGCCGCCGCCGAACACGGCGGCGGAGGCGTTGGCCTCGCCGGTCGCCGGCTGCTCGCTCATGTTGCCGAAGATGGCGGAGACGCCGATGCCCCAGAAGGACTGGTCGCCGGCGCGGCTCATGCGACGGTCGGTGAACTCCTGCTGTCCCTGGTCGCGGATCGCCTCGCGGGCGAGGTTGCGCAGCTCGGCCGCCGCTGTCGTGTCGGCCACCACGGTATTGCCCTTGCCGCCGGTCGAATCGACGTTCACGTGGACCAGCGCGCGGCGCTCCAGCTCCTCCCAGTTCTGCTCGGCATACCAGGACGAGCCGGAATAGCGGCCCTGCGAATGGCCGGACCAGAAGACGATGCGCAGGCCGCGCTTCCACTCCTTGCGGTGCTCGGCGCAGACGCGGCCGACCTCGATCATGGTGGCGTTGGCGCCGCCATTGTCCATCACGCCGTAGTACCAGGTGTCGTGGTGGCCGGTGAAGAAGACGAAGGGCTCGTCCTTGCCGCCCTGCGGGCCGTCCATGTCGCAGACGAGGATCGGCGTCTTGCGCCAGCGCGTGTCGACCTCCGCCTCGATGGTGACCTCGATGCCGGGGGTCTGCTTCAGCCTGGCGCGCAGCGCCTCGCCGCCTTCGAGCGGCACGGTGACGACGACCGTCGACGGCAGGTTGCCGACCGTCTCGTGGGTCGGGCTGCCCCACACAGGCGAGATGCACATCTCGTGCGTGTGCTCGTGCGGGCTGATGTGGAGCTGGCCGGCCGCGCCCGCGAGCGAGGCGCGGCGCGACATCACCGGGTTGGCGATGCCGTCGACCATGACGATCTTGCCGCGCACGTCATGGCGGGCGAAGTCGGCCGGGCTCCCGGCGCCGAGGTCGACGACCTCCGCCTTGAGGCCGCCCTTGGGCGCGGAGCGCGAGAAGGAATGGGTGATGCAGCGTATGTCGCCGCCGGGCGCATGCACGACCGCCTTGCCGGGCAGGCTGATATAGGCGTCGTGCAGGATCAGTTCGGTCCTGAAGCCGTATTCCTTCATGCGCGCCTCGACATATTCGAGGCTCTTCAGCTCCTCCGGCACGCCCGATTCCTTCCGCCATTTGGCGAACTCGGCCATGTGCTCCATCATCAGCGGGCCGTCGACCGCGCCGATCAGTTCGGGGGAAGGGGTGGACTTCATTCTGACTTCTCCTTGTCCTGCCTCAGCACGGCGAGCGGCAGCCCGCGGTTGCGCATGGCCAGGCTCAGCACCGAGACGATGAGGAATGCGAAGACGATCAGCACCGTGGACAGCGCGGCGATCGTCGGGTCCTGCCATTTCTGCAGATAGAGGAACATCTCGATCGGCAGCGTGTTGGCGCCCGGCCGCACGAGGAACAACGTGGTCTCGACCTGGTCGAACGAGGTGATGAAGGCGAACACGCCGGAGATGATCATGCTGATCGAGATCTGCGGCATGGTCACGCGCAGGAAGGTGCGGATCGGGCCGGCGCCGAGGTCCATCGCCGCTTCCTGCAATGTCCAGTCGTAGTTGGCGAGCGCGGCCGTCAGCACGGCGATGACGAGCGGCAGCACCACCACGACATGGGTCACGACCAGGCTGAAATAGGTGCCGTAGAGGCCGGTGCGGATGAAGAACATGAACACCGCGACGCCGAGCACGATGTTGGGCAGGACGATCGGCGACAGCAGGAAGCCCTTGATCAGATCGCTCCAGCGTGGCCGGTAGCGCACGATGGAATAGGCCGCCAGCGTGCCGATGACGAGCGACACGACGGTCGCCGACAGGGCCAGCAGCACGCTGCGCACGGCCGCCAGATAGAAGGCGCTCTGCTGCGCCAGGTTCTCGTACCAGCGCACCGAGTAGCCCTCCGGCGGGAAGACGTTGTAGGCGACGCTGGAGAACGAGTTGAGCACCACGATGGCGAGCGGCGAGATCACGAAGATCACGCCGGCGACGGCGAAGGCGCCGAGCAGCAGGTAGCGGTAGTGGGGCAGCCGGCCGGTCATGGTCAGACCTCGCTGTAGCGGAGCAGGCGGTTGGACACCGCGACGGTGATCATCGCGAGCACCAGCAGCGCGATGCCGCCGACGGCCGCCAGCGGCCAGTTGATGTCGGTGGTGGCCTGGAAGACCTGCAAAGGCAGCACCAGCACGCGGCCGCCGCCGAGAAGCTGCGGCGTGACGAAGGCGCCGAGCGCCAGCGTGAAGGAGATCTGCGCGCCGGCGAGCAGGCCCGGCAGGGTCAGCGGGAAGGTGACGCGCCGGAACGTCGTCCACCAGCCCGCGCCGAGGTCCATCGCCGCCTCGCGCAGCGTCGGGTCGAGCCGCGTCATCGTCGAATAGATCGGGAAGACGACGAAGGGCAGGAAGACGTGGGTCAGGCTGATGACCACGCCAGTGAGGTTGAACACCAGCCGCACCGGCTCGGGCAGGTGCAGCACCACCTGCAGGAACCAGTTGACCGGCCCCTGGTCCGCGAGCAGCACCGTCCAGCCGTAGCTGCGCACCACCACGCTGACGAGGATCGGCGAGAAGATGATCAGGCCGAACCATTTCTGCAGGCCGGGGCGCGTGATGCGCCACAGCGCGTAGGCGAGGGGATAGCCGACCGCCACCGAGCACAGCGTGGTGATCAGCGCCATCTTCAGCGTGTCGTAGACGATGGTGTGGAAATAGGGGTCGGTGAGGAACTCGACATAGGTGTCGAAGGTGAAGTCCTCGATCAGCTTGCCGTATTCGAAGCGCCAGAAGCTGTATTCGAGGAACACCAGCAGCGGCGCGACGAAGGCGAAAGCCATCACCGCGAAGACGGGCGCCAAGAGCAGCCACGGCATCATGCGACGCGAGAACGGCTCCTTGGCCGGCGCGATTGCCGGCTTCGAGGCAGCGGCGGCGGGGATGGCGGAAAGATCAGTCATCGGCAAACAGCGTCGTCGCGCCGCCGTCCCAGCCGATGTCGACCGCAGAGCCTTTGGCGATCGGCGCACTGGTGCCGTCGTGCGGCGCCTCGACCGTCAGCTCGACGTCGGAGCCTTCGAGGGCGACGACGTAGAGGATGGCGGAGCCGGAGAAGATGACGTCCTTGACCAGCGCGCGCGTGCGGGTGTCGCGGCTGGCCGCGTCGGCGCCGATGCGGATGCGCTCGTAGCGCAGCGACACGGTGCCCTTGCCGCCCTTCGGCGCGGTGCCGGTGGCGGCGGAAAATTCCAGCCCGCCGAGCCTGACGCGGGCCGTCGGGCCGGGCGTTCCGACGACCTCGACGGGGATCAGGTTGGTGTTGCCGATGAAGGAGGCGACGAAGCGGCTGGCCGGGCGGTCGTAGATCGCCTGCGGCGTATCGAGCTGCTCGATCTTGCCCTTGTTCATCACCGCGATCTGGTCCGACATCGTCATCGCCTCGCCCTGGTCGTGCGTGACGTACATGAAGGTCGTGCCGACCTCGCGCTGGATGCGCTTCAGTTCGAGCTGCATCTGCATGCGCAGCTTCAGGTCGAGCGCGCCGAGCGGCTCGTCGAGCAGCAGCACCTTGGGCTGCTTGACCAGCGCGCGGGCGAGCGCCACGCGCTGCATCTGGCCGCCGGAGAGCTGGCGCGGCTTGCGGTCGGCGAAGGAGAGCAGGTCGACCAGCTCGAGCGCCTCGGCGACGCGCCTGCGGATCTCCTCGCGCGGGCGGCGGTCGACCTCGAGGCCGAAGGCGACGTTCTGCGCCACCGTCATGTGCGGAAACAGCGCCCAGCGCTGGAACACCATGTTGGTGGGGCGCGAATAGGCCGCGACGTTGTGCATGTCCTGGCCGGCGATGCGGACCGTGCCGGCGTCCGGCCACTCGAAGCCGCTGGTCATCCTGAGCGTCGTCGTCTTGCCGCAGCCGGAAGGGCCGAGCAGCGAGAAGAAGCTGCCCTTGGGCACCGAGAACGAGATGTCGTCGACCGCCAGGAAGGTGCCGAAGACCTTGCTCACATTGGTGAATTCGACGTCGGATGGCATGTTGCCCATGGGCTGCTCGTCCATGTGGCCGCTTGAAGATGCGACCGGCAGTTGAAAGGAGGTGCCGGGCGTCGGTCGAGACCCACGCCCGGCGGTCGGCCTTGGGAGGGACCGGTCTCTAGCGTAGCTTGAACTTGACCTCGCGGTCCCAGCGCTGGCGCCACTCGGGCGACATCTTGGCGATGTAGCCGTAGTCGGGCACGACCGACTTCTCGGCCATCTCCAGGTTCAGCGTCGGGCTGCTCTTCTGCTCGTCGGTCATCGTGGCACCCTCGACCACCGGGATCGAGTAGGTCAGCTCGCCGTACTTGCCGGCGTTGCCCGGCTCAAGCATGGTGTTGAGCAGGTCGGAGCAGACCTTCTTCTGGGCGTCGGTCGAGCCGTTGACGATGGTCAGGTAGATCGGGAAGGCGATCGCGCCTTCCTCCGGCACGGCGAAGCCGAGCGGCGCGCCTTCCTTGATCCAGACCGTCGCCAACGAGGAGAACCACGGCGCGTACCACGCGTCGCCGCTGACCAGCAGGTTCTTCACCGCGTCGTTGGAATCGACCAGCGCGCGGAAGTTCTCGGCATTGTCGGACCAGACCTTGAAGCCCGGATCGATGTTGTGCTCGTCGCCGCCGTTGAGCTTGGCCGCGATGACCAGCATGCGCGTGTCGTAGTCGAACATGGTGACCTTGCCGCGGCTGTCGGGCGACCACATCACCGACCACGACTTCGGCGGCTCCTTCACCTTGTCCTTGTTGTAGAGGATGCCGATGCCGGACATCTGGTAGCCGACGCCCTTGTCGTCGGGCCGGCGGAAGTTCGGCAGCACCTTCTCCATGTTGGGCATCAGCTTGGGATCGAGCGAGGCCCACATGTCGTCGACGTCGCCCTTGGTGATCGAATCGACGTTGAAGAAGCCGCAATTGACCAGCGGGCTGTCCGGCGTGGTGCGCTTGGCGGCGACCATCTTCGGGTAGGTGATGGTGTTGTTGGATTCCAGGATGTTGATCGTGACTTCCGGGTGCTCCTTCTTGTAGGCGTCGATGACGTTCATCGGCACCACGCCCTGGTTGGAGCCGGCCCAGATGAAGAAGGTGATCTCCACCGGATCCTGCGCGCCGGCGACGACCGTTCCGGCCGCGGTGGAGCCCAGGAGGGCGAGCGCAAAAGCAGCTATGCGTTTCATATCGTTTCCCATCACGTTCGTTGGCGGCCTGGATGGAGGGTCCGGGTCCGCGAGGAATTTCCCCTGGTTCAGTCCGGGCGATATTGGACTGCTTTTATGCGTAGAATTTAGCCATGAAACTACGCATGTCGTATATCTATCGCGCCTAGGCTGCGCATAGTCAAGTTTTTCGATTGCGTAAAGAGGCGATCGGAACTAGGAAGTCGCACAGACGGAGGAAGAGGATGCAGAAGGCCTCGCTGGACAGACTGGACCGGCAGATCATCGCGGCGCTCGCCCGCGACGGGCGCATCTCCTATCGCGAGCTCGCGCGCATGCTGGATGTCTCGGAGGGCACGGTGCGCATGCGCATGACGCGCCTCCAGGACGAGGGCCTGCTGCGGGTCACGGTGGTCGGCAGCCCGCTGGCGCTGGGCGTCGGCATGTATGTGATGATCATGCTGAAGGTGGTGCCAGGCCGCGTGCGCGAGACGGCCGAGGTGCTGGTCAAGTTCCCCAACGTGCGCTTCGTCGGGCTTTCGTTCGGCCCGGCCGACATCCTCATCCAGTCGCTGCACAAGGACATCGGCGACCTGCACCGCTTCGTCACGGAGATCGTGCCGAAGGCGGCGCCGGCCGTGACCAGCACGGAGACGATCCAGCTCGCCGAGGTCATGAAGAGCTCGTGGACCTGGGGCGACTGGTTCGAATATCTCGAGGACGAGCCGTTCAATCCGCTGCCGGAGCCGCAGCCCGCCCATCAGGCCTCCGCGAAAACCTCCCGGAACCAGAAGAAGAAGGACGGCCCCGAATGACCGCTCCCCGCTCGCCCTCGTTCATCACGCGCCCGCAGATCGAGGGCACGTTCGGCGCCGCCGCCTCAACCCACTGGATCCCCAGCGCGGTGGCGATGGGCGTGCTGGAGCGCGGCGGCAACGCCTTCGACGCGGCGGTGGCGGCGGGCTTCACGCTGCAGGTCGTCGAGCCGCACCTCAACGGCCCGGCAGGCGAGGTGCCGATCATGGTCTACGACCGGCGCAAGGACCGGCCGGAGGTGATCTGCGGGCAGGGCGTGGCGCCGGCCGCCGCCACGATCAAGCGCTACGAGGCGCTCGGCCTCGACCTCGTCCCCGGCACCGGGCTGCTGGCGGCCTGCGTGCCCGGCGCGTTCGGCGCCTGGATGCTGCTCCTGCGCGACTACGGCACGATCTCGGTGCGCGAGGCGCTGGAGCCGGCCATCCACTATGCGCGCCACGGCGTGCCGGTCATACCGCGCATCGAATCGACCGTGACCAGCGTGCAGGCGCTGTTTGCGAACTACTGGCCCGGCTCGGCCGCGATCTACCTGAAGGACGGGCAGGCGCCGCGCCGCGGCGGCCTCCACGTCAATCCGGCGCTGGCCGACACCTATGCGCGCATCCTCGCCGAGGCCGAGGCCGCCGGCGGCTCGCGCGAGCGCCAGATCGAGGCGGCGCGGCGGGCCTGGTATTGCGGCTTCGTGGCCGAGGCGATCGACGACTTCTGCGCCTCCGGCGACGTGCTCGACGCCGACGGCCAGCCGCATCGCGGCCTGATCACCGCCGACGACATGGCGGCGTGGCAGGCGACGGTCGAGACGCCGGCCAGCGGCCGCTACCGCAACTACGAGGTGTTCAAGCCCGGCGCATGGAGCCAGGGGCCGGTGCTTTTGCAGCAGCTCGCATTGCTCGAAGGTCTGCCGCTCGAGGAGCTCGACCCCAGCGGCGCGGAGTTCGTGCATCTGGTCGTGGAGTGCTCGAAGCTCGCCTTCGCCGACCGCGAAGCCTATTACGGCGACCCGGCCTTCGTCGACGTGCCGCTCGAGCGGCTGCTGTCGAAGCAGTACAATGACGAGCGGCGCAAGCTGGTGGGCGAGATGGCCTCCGGCGACCTCATCTCGGGCCGGATGGCGGACGACGCCTGGCAGCGCCATCTGCGGGCGATCGCCGAGCGGAAGGCCGCCGCCGCCACGGGCGCGGGCGAGCCGACCGTGGCCGGGACAGGCGAACCCACAGTCGCCGACGACGTGGTGGCCGAGCGCGGCGACACGGTGCACATCGACGTCGTCGACCGGCACGGCAACATGGTCGCGGCCACGCCCTCGGGCGGCTGGCTGCAAAGCTCGCCGACGATTCCCGCGCTCGGCTTCCCGCTCGGCACCCGCGCCCAGATGTTCTGGCTGGAACGCGGCCTGCCGTCGTCGCTGGCGCCGGGCAAGCGGCCACGCACGACGCTGTCGGCCTCGATCGCCTTCCGCGACGGCGAGCCCTACATGGCCTGGGGGACGCCCGGCGGCGACCAGCAGGACCAGTGGAGCCTGCAGCTCTTCCTGCGCCATGCCGCCTGCGGCCTCAACCTCCAGCAGGCGGTCGAGCAGCCCGGCTGGCACAGCGAGCACTTCCCCGCCTCGTTCTGGCCGCGCGCGGCGCGGCCGCGCGCGCTGGTGGTCGAGGGACGGATGCCGGCCGAGACGGTGGCAGAGCTGCGCCAGCGCGGCCACGAGGTCGAGATCGGGCCGGACTGGTCGGAAGGCCGGCTGTGCGCGGCGAGCCGGGACGGCGGGCTGATCAAGGCGGCCTCCGATCCGCGCTCCACCCAGGGCTATGCGGTCGGCCGCTGAGGCGTGGCGGGGAGGCAGGACATGGCGACGATGAGGGCGGCGATCTACACACGGACCGGCGCGGCGCGCGAGGTTCTGTCGATCGTCGAGCGGCCGCGGCCCGAGCCGCGCGCGGGCGAAGTGCTCGTCCGCATCGTCGCGTCGGGCGTCAATCCGTCCGACGTCAAGAAGCGCGCCGGCTGGCGCAGCACGAAGCCGCTCGACCACGAGGTGACCCCGCACAGCGACGGCGCCGGCGTGATCGAGGCCGTGGGCGCGGGCGTGTCGGACGACTGGGTCGGCCGGCGCGTCTGGATCTACAACGCGCAGGGCGGCGCCAGCTACGGCGCGGCCGACAGCCCCGAATGCGGAACGGCGGCCGAATATGCCGCGCTGCCGCTGCCCTTCGTGGTGCCGCTGCCGGACAACGTGTCGTTCGAGGCCGGCGCCTGCCTCGGCGTGCCGGCCTCGACCGCGCATTACGCGGTGTTCGCCGACGGCGACGTCGAGGGCAGGACGGTGCTCGTGCAGGGCGGCGCGGGCGCGGTCGGCGAGCTCGCCGTGCAACTCGCCGCCGACGGCGGCGCGACCGTAATCGCGACGGTGAGTAGCGCGGAAAAGGCCGAGGTGGCGCGCAGGGCGGGTGCTGCCCACGTCATCGACCGGCATGCGACCGATGTGGCCAAAGCGGTGCGGGCGATCGTCCCGGAGGGCGTCGACCGCATCGTCGAGGTGGATTTCGGGGCCAACGCGGCGATCGACGCGGCGGCGCTGAAGCGCGGCGGCATCGTCGCCAGCTATTCCTCGCCGTCGGCGCCGACCCCTTCGATCCCCTATTATCCGCTGCAGTTCACGGCCGGCATGCTGCGCTTCGTGCCGATCTTCCTGATCTCGCAAGCGTACCGCCGTCGCGGCCATGCCGACATCAACTTCGCGCTGTCGCGTGGCGCCCTGCGACCGACGATCGCCTCCGTGCTCGCCTTCGACGACATCGCCGCCGCGCACGAGGCGGTCGAGAGCGGCCGCACGATCGGCAATGTCGTGCTGCGCATCGGCAGCGACCGCTGAAGGCCTCTAGCAGAGCGCATCTCGTCGCGCGCGAGCTCGATTGACTATGCGGACCGCGCCGCTAGTGTGGCGCTCTTTCGAGCCGGTGGAGAGCTTCCCGCCGGGCATTGCGGCGTGAGGTGGAGAATGAAGCGTTCGGTGGTCGCGGCCCTCATGCTGGGCTTGCCGCTGCTCCAGGCCTGCGGCTCCGGTCCCGTCTACCGGGGCGCGCCGCCGCCGGGCAAGACGGACGCCGAATACAAATGCGAGCTGTCCGGCCAGTGTGTCGTGCGCAGCGCCTCGTCGATGCACGACGGCACCAAGGACGCCTCCAACCCCGGCAAGTTCTGAGCGGCCCGGCCGCGCCGATTCCTCGATAGCAACGTCCCACATCGTTCGCCGGCGGCTTTTCCCGTGCGGCGACGTCGGTGCACCTCGTCCCATGAGGTACGAGGCCCGATGCTGCGCGTCGCGCCGCTGGCGGCAGCCATTCGTCACGGATGTCCGGTGAGGCGCTGCTCCTCGTTGAGACATAATGTAATTGGAATTTATCGTGTCATTGACACGATAATCGTTATTTAATACCTGTCGCTCTGCTCGCCCGTGTCGCGTTTCCGTGCCGGCCCGGCCGGCGGTCAGTGCGGCCTTCCATCCGTCGGAGGCGAGCGCGCGGACCGCTTTGTCCGGCCGCGCGGCAAGTGCGACCTGCTCTCGACAGGATACGCAGACATGCTCGACGGAACCTTCGCCACACAGAACGCCGCCAGCCCATCGGGCTACGATGTGCTTCCCCAGTCCGCGGACGTGGTCATCGTCGGCGGCGGCATCGTCGGCGTCAGCACCGCCTATTTCCTGGCGGGCAAGGGCCTGTCAGTTGTCCTGTGCGAGAAGGGCGGGCTGGGCGAGGAGCAATCCAGCCGCAACTGGGGCTGGGTCCGCAAGATGGGCCGCGACGTGCGCGAGATGCCGCTCATGCTGCGCGCCATGGACATCTGGAAGGACCTCAACGGGCGCGTCGGCGCAGAGACCGGATTCCGCGTCTGCGGAATCACCTATTTCTTCGACAAGGACGAGGACGCTGCGCGCTACGATCCCTGGGTCAAGGCGGTCGCGCCATTCGATCTGGACACGCGGTTCCTGTCCGGCGCCGAGCTCGATGGGATTGCGCCCAACGCTACCCGCCGCTGGGCGGGCGCGCTGCACACACCCAGCGACGGCTCGGCCGAGCCGCATCTCGCGACGCGGGCGATCGCTGTTGGCGCACGCAAGCATGGCGCCATGATCGTCGAGGCCTGCGCGGCGCGCGGCTTCGAGACGTCCGGGGGGCGGGTATCCACGGTGGTGACCGAGAAGGGGCCGATCCGCTGCAATGCGGTGGTGCTCGCCGGCGGATCCTGGTCGACCTTCTTCGCGCGCAACATGGGCGTGCGCCTGCCGCAGTTGAAGATCCTGTCTCAGGTGACCCGCACGCGGCCGCTGAATGGCGGGCCGGTGGGCTGCGGCTCGGGCCGGGGCTTCGGCTATCGGAAGCGGCTCGACGGCGGCTACAATTTCTCCATGCGGGCGCTCAATCCGGTCGACATCACGCCCGACAGCTTCCGCTATTTCCGCGAATACCTGCCGGCGCTGCGTCACGAAGGCAAGGGCATGCTGTTCCGCATCGGCGAAGCCTCCGTGCGCGAGACGCTGACGCCGTCGCATTGGGCGCTCGACCAGCGGACGGTGTTCGAGAAGGTGCGGATCCTGCGGCCGAAGGCGTCCGACAAGGTGTTGAACAGGGCTCTCGCCAACGTGCGCGAGATCTTCCCCGCGATGGGCGAGATCGAGGTTGTGGAGCGCATGGCGGCCTGGATCGATTCCTCCCCGGACGCGATCCCCGTCATCTCCGGTGTGGACAGCGTGCCGGGCTTCTACATCGCCACCGGCTTCTCCGGTCACGGTTTCGGCCTCGGGCCCGCGGCGGGCGAATTGATGGCGCAGATCGTGGCGGGCGAGAAGCCGTCTGTCGACCCGGCGCCATTCCGCCACAGCCGCCTGGTCGATGGCTCGCCCATCAATCATTGGCCCGTCGCTTTCTAAGTGGAAGCCTCCCACCGGGGCCACTGAATGCAGAAGACATAACCTGTGTGGCGGTTCGTGCGCAGGGCATTGGCTGTTAGATACCTCGTCGTCCGATCGTGCTTTCGCCGTGAGCATATTCTCTTTCTAGGTCAATTGATTAGGGCAATATCGACCGAGCCTGCGGGCTGGTCTGCGGGGCTGACAATGGCAGCCGTGACGTCCGGCCTGTGACGGCTATAAATATAACAATCTCATATTCCATTCGCTTGTTGACACCATTAAAGCTATGTCATAATCATTGCGATATCCGCGATGGCTCGCGAGGGGCGGTGCCGGTCGCGTTCGACGGAGGAACGTGGAAATGGCAGTCTTTTCGACTTCATTGAATCGCCGGACATTCCTCGGCGGTACGGCCCTGGGCGCGTTGACGCTGGCGTTTCCCGGCCAGCTCCTGGCGGAGCCAAAGTCCGGCGGCGTGGTGACCGTCGTCTCCTGGCCGCCCCCGTCCTATCTCACCTCTGCCGTCACCACGGCTGGTCCGGAGACCAATCTCGGCGGCAAGTTCTTCGACGGCCTGCTCGAATACGGCTTCCAGATGGTCGCCCAGCCGGCGCTCGCCGAGTCGTGGTCGATTTCCGACGACGGCCTGCGCATCACCTTCAACCTGCGCAAGGGCGTGAAGTGGCATGACGGCCAGCCATTCACCTCGCGCGATGTCGCCTTCACCATCATGGAAGTGCTCAAGGTCCACCATGGCCGCGGGCGCGTCACCTTCGGCGCGGTGACCGCTGTCGAGACCCCCGACGAGAACACTGCCGTCTTCGTCCTCGAGCGCCCGGCGCCGGCGATGCTGAAGTCGCTCGACGCGGTCGAGTCCCCGATGATGCCCGCCCATCTCTATCAGGGCACCGACATCATGAAGAACCCGCACAACACCGACCCGGTGGGCACGGGTCCCTACAAGCTGGAGAGCTACACCGTCGGCGAAAGCGTCGTGATGGTTCGCAACCCCGATTACTGGGACAAGGACAAGCCGCATCTCGACCGCATCGTCATGCGCTACGTGTCCGACAGCGCGACGCGCACCGCGATGCTGGAGACCGGCGAGGCCAATCTCGTCTCCTTCAGCATGATCCCGCCGCTGGACATCAATCGCCTTGGCGAGGACGCCAAGTTCTCGGTCACCCAGAAGGGGTACGAGACGATCCTCAGCATGTGCTTCATCGACTTCAACCTGCGCAATCCGATCCTTGCCAACGAGAAGGTCCGGCACGCGATCGCCCATGCGATCGACAACAAGTGGATCGTGGAGAACGTCTATTTCGGGTTCGGCTATCCGGCGACGGGGCCGCTGCACCAGGAGCAAGCCGACTTCTACACCGCCGAGGGCGTTCCGACCTACGCGCCGGATCTCGCCCAGGCCGAGAAGCTGCTCGACGAGGCGGGCTACAAGCGCGACGCGAGCGGCAAGCGCTTCGCCATCATCATGGATCCGCTTCCGTGGGGCGACGAGCCGCTGAGGATTTCGGAATACATGCGCGAGCAGTTCCGCCAGATCGGTATCGACCTGACGATCCGCACCGCTGACATGGCCGGCTTCGTCAAGCGCGTCTACACCAACCGCGACTTCGACATGAGCATCGTCGTCGGCACCTCGGGGCCCGATCCGACGATCGGCGTGCACCGCTTCTACGTCTCCTCCAACATCAAGGAGGGCGTGGCCTTCTCCAACGGCTCGGGCTACTCGAACCCGGAGGTGGACAAGATCCTCGCCGATGCCCAGCTCGAGCTGGATCTGGAGAAGCGCAAGAAGCTCTACGCCGATTTCCAGGCGATCGAGATGCGCGACCTGCCGTCGCTGCCGCTGGTCGCGACCAACCGCGCGACGGTCTCGTCGGCCAACCTGCACGACCATACGGTCGGGGCGATCGGCTCGTTCGGCTCCCTGTTGTCGGCCTGGATCGGCTGAGACGCCCCGGGTTCCTGTCCGGAGCTTCCGGGCATCCTCCCGAAAGCCGGCCCGCGCAAGCGGGCCGGCGTCATTAAGTCCGAGGAACGAAATGACCGACCACGTCCTGCCGACGTCCGGCGACAGCCTGTGGCCCGACCATGTTGCGCACAGCGTCACCGATCTCGACCGGGCTTTCGAGCGACTGGAGCAACTCGGTTTCGCGCTGACGCCGCGCTCGAAGCAGCTCGCACCGGGCGCCGACGGCAAGCTCGCCGAGACCGGCATGGCCAACCACTGCATCATGCTGCGGCGCGGCTATCTCGAAATCTCCGGTGCGCTGTTCGATGGATCGGCCGCCGTTGCCGGCTTCCGCCAGCAACTCCAGCGCCATGTCGGCCTGCACCTCATCGCGTTCGGATCGCCGGACCCGCTCGCGCAGGTCGAGCGGCTGAACCGTGTCGGCTTCTCGCCAGCTTCGTCGATGAACTACCAGCGCATGGTGGAGACGGAGACCGGGGAGGAACTGGCCCGCTTCACGCTCGCAACCTCGCCACGCGACCTGATGCCCGAAGCGCGCATGATCATGGTCCGCCACGAGACGCCCGACCTTCTGTGGCAGAAGCGCTGGCTCGACCATGCCAATGGCGCGCTCGCTCTGGAGGACGTCGTCCTTGCGGTACAGGACCCCGAGGATTCCGCTGCGCGTCTCGAACGGTTCACCGGCGCCAGGTCGGAGCGCATGGGAGCCGGCAGATCGCTGGCGCTGGCGCGCGGACGGCTGGATCTGCTCCCCGGGCAGGCGGCACGCCGCGATTTTCCCCGGGTTCCGCCGCTTCCGGCGATCGCAGGCTACGTGCTGCGGGTCGTCGATGCTTCGGCCACCGCAGCATTCCTGTCGGAGCGTTGCGGCAAGGACGAGATTGCCGCTGGCAGGGGCTGGGCCCGGGTCGACGGCGGCGACGTGATCGGCGGCGTGATCTGGTTCGCCGAGGAAAACGCCCGGCTGCCCTGGCGGGCCTAGCAGCGCCGCCGGCTTCGGGCTGGATTCAGCAACGATGATCGAAACGCTGGCCGAGCTTTCCCGCTTCACCGTCCGCGACCTCATCCTCGCCCGGGCCGCTCATGCAGGCGAGCGGCTGGCGCTCTCGGCGCGCTCGATCCACGGCGACCGCCGACGCTACGGCTATCGCGAGCTTGCCCGGCTCATGGACGCCATGGCCGGATCGTTGTGGCGGGTGGGCCTGCGGCCGGGAGAGCGGGTCGCTTTCTTCCTCACCAACGATGCCGGGCGCGAGTTCATGCTGACGTCGCTGGGGGCGCTGGCGCTGGGCGCGGTGGTGGTGCCGCTGAACACGCGCGCCGCGGATCCCGAGCTGGCCGCAGCCCTCGAGTTGACGA
The DNA here is from genome assembly GCA_017305835.1 of Hyphomicrobiales bacterium. Lineage (GTDB taxonomy): Bacteria > Pseudomonadota > Alphaproteobacteria > Rhizobiales > Rhizobiaceae > RCIO01. The sequence goes on along the minus strand of JAFKJY010000012.1, from coordinate 1,048 downwards.
GCCCTTCGCTGCTGGTGGTCGATGCCGCGGCGAGCGGCCGGCTGGCCGCGCTCGCGCCGGGCATGCCCCGCATGACCGTCGGCCAATCCACCGGCACCGACGGCGCGGCGGCGTGGCCGGATCCCGAGCGGGACCCCACCTCCGGGCAAGACGTCGCCTGGGCGTCATCTCCCGACCAGCTCGGCTGCCTGCTGTTCACGTCCGGTACGACCGCCCGGTCCAAGGCTGTGATGAGCTCTCACCGCACGATGATCGCGGCGGGGCTGTGTTGCGGGCAGGCGTTGGGGCTGCGCGAAGACGACGTCTATCAGGCAGGCTTCCCGCTTTTCACCAGCTCGGTGCTCAACATCGCCGCCATGTCCTGCTGGGTGGCGGGGGCGGGGCTCGTGCTGGAGGGCGTGGTCGGCAATGAGGAGCGCCTCGACCTCGTGTCGCAGGAAGGCACGACCTACTATCACGGCGTGCCGTCCGTCCTGAACTTCATGGAGCAGGCGTTCGATCCCGAGCGCCATTCGCTCGACCGCGTCCGGCGCATCGCCAGCGGCGGCGCGCCGATGCCGCCGGAGGTCTCGCGGCGGATGGCCGCGCGATGGCCGCGGGCCGAGCAGGTGCAGATCTACGGCCTGACCGAGAGCGGACCGAGCGGCTCGGTGCTCGGTCCGCAGGAGATGGCGGCGCATCAGGGCTCGGTCGGTCGGGCCATGCCCCATTGCAGGCTGGAGATCGTCGGCGACGACGGAAGGCTGCTCGGACCCGGCGAAGTCGGCGAGATCGCGATCTCCGGGCCGGCCGTCGCGGTCGGCTATTTCGGCGACGAGGCTGCGACCGCGCGCGCCTTTTCGGGGCGCCGCGTGCTCACCGGCGACGTCGGCTCGCTCGACGCGGACGGCTTCCTGTATTTCGGCGACCGGAAGAAGGACGTGATCAACAGGGGCGGCCTCAAGATCGCGTCGGTCGCGGTCGAGCGCGTGCTCTTCCAGCATGAATCGGTCCGCGAGGCGGCGGTGGTCGCCGCCTCGCATCCCGACCTCGGCGAGGAGGTGGCGGC
>JAFKJY010000011.1 GCA_017305835.1 Hyphomicrobiales bacterium | reverse complement strand
GCTCATGCCGTAGGGATGGCCGACGGCGATGGCGCCGCCGTCGACGTTGAGCTTCGCCGGGTCGATGCCCAGCCGGTCGCGGCAGTAGATGACCTGCACGGCGAACGCCTCGTTCAGCTCCCACAGGCCGATGTCGTCGACCTTGAGGCCGTGGCGCTCGAGCAGCCTCGGCACGGCGAAGACCGGGCCGATGCCCATCTCGTCGGGGTTGCAGCCGGCGACCGCGAAGCCGCGCATGATGCCGAGCGGGGTCAGGCCGCGCTTCTCGGCCTCCTTGGAGTTCATCATCACGCTGGCCGCGGCGCCGTCGGAAAGCTGGCTGGCATTGCCGGCGGTGATCGTGCCGCCCTCGCGCACCGGCTTCAGGCCGGCCAGCCCCTCGGCGGTGGTGTCCGGCCGCGGCCCCTCGTCATGGGCGAGCTTCACCTGCCTGTGCGAGATCTCCTTCGTCTCCTTGTCGACGACGGCCATGGTCACGTCCATCGGCGCGATCTCGGCGTCGAAGCGGCCCGCCTCGCGGGCGGCGGCTGTGCGGCGCTGGCTCTCCAGACCGTATTGATCCTGCCGCTCGCGCGAGATGCCGTAGCGCTTGGCCACGACCTCGGCCGTGTCGATCATCGGCATGTAGACGTCCGCCGCCGGACCCTTGAGCGAGGTGTCGACGAGGTGGAAGCGGTTCATGTGATCGTTCTGCACGAGGCTGATCGATTCCAGACCGCCGGCGATCGCCGCCTTGACGCCGTCGTTGCGGATGACGTTGGCGATCAGCGCCATCGACTGCAGGCCCGACGAGCACTGGCGGTCGATCGTCGTGCCGGCGACCGTCACCGGCAGACCGGCCGACAGCAGCGCGCGGCGCGCCACGTTGGAGCCGGTCGTGCCCTGCTGCAGCGCGCAGCCCATGACCACGTCTTCGATCTCGCCGCCGTCGAGGCCGGAGCGCTTCAGCGCGTGGGCGATCGCATGGCCGCCGAACCTGTGGCCGTCCGTGTCGTTGAGCGCGCCCCGATAGGCCTTGCCGATCGGCGTGCGGGCCGTCGACACGATTACCGCATCCACCATTGGTATCTCCTTCGATCCTGTTGCGCGGAGCGGCCTGCGCTTCAGGCCCGGCCGTCCGCCGTTTCGTTTGGGGCGCAGGGGAGGTCCGCCCCGCATTTCCGTCCGGTCAGGCGGCCAGCCTGCCGCCGCTCTCGGCGAGCCGCTTCAGCAGCGGCGCCGGCTTGAATACGTCCTTGCCGGTGCGGCCGTGCCAGTATTCCAGCCGCTCGACGATCTTCTTCAGCCCTTCGAGGTCGGCCCAGAACATCGGGCCGCCCTTGCCGATCGGGAAGCCGTAGCCGTTGGTCCACACCACGTCGACGTCGGAAGCCCGCGCGGCGATCTTCTCCTCGAGGATCTTCGCGCCCTCGTTGATCATCGGATAGAGCGTGCGCTCGGTGATCTCCTCGTCCGAGATGTCGCGGCGGTTGATGCCGCGCTCGCGCGCCTTGGCCTCGATCAGCGCATCGACCTCGGGGTCGACCTTCGGCGTGCGCGCGCCGGCCTCGTAGATGTAGACGCCCTTGCCGGTCTTCTGGCCGTAGCGCCCCATCTCGCAGAGCGCGTCGCCGATCACGGCCGTCTTGCCCTGCGCCTTGCGGTTGCGCCAGCCGATGTCGAGGCCGGCGAGGTCCCACATGGCGAACGGCCCCATCGGCCAGCCGAAATCGGTGAAGGCCTTGTCGACCTGCTGCGGCGAGGCGCCTTCGAGCAGCAGCGCCTCGCTCTCGTCGTTGCGGGCGCCGAGCATGCGGTTGCCGACGAAGCCGTGGCAGACGCCGACGACGACGGCCACCTTGCCGGCCTGGCGGCCGACCGCGAGCGCCGTGGCGAGCACGTCCGGCGCGGTCCTGTCGCCGCGCACGATTTCCAGCAGCTTCATCACGTTGGCCGGCGAGAAGAAGTGCATGCCGACCACGTCCTGCGGCCGCGAGGTCGAGGCTGCGATCTCGTTGACGTCGAGATAGGAGGTGTTGGAGGCGAGGATGGCGCCGGGCTTGGCGATCCTGTCGAGCTTGCCGAACACGTCCTTCTTGACCGCCATTTCCTCGAACACGGCCTCGATGATCAAGTCGCAGTCGGCGAGGTCGGCATAGTCGGTCGTGCCCTTGAGCCGGCCCATGCGCTCGGCCTTCTTCTCCTCGCTGAGCGAGCCGCGCGAGACCGAGGTCGTGTAGTTCTTCTCGATGACGCCGAGACCCCGCTTCAGCGCATCCTCGTTCATTTCGAGGATGGTGACCGCGATGCCGCCATTGGTGAGCGCCATGGCGATGCCGCCGCCCATCGTGCCGGCACCGATGACGCCGGCCTTCTTCACCGGCCGCGGCTGCACGTCCTTGCCGATGCCCGGCACCTTGGCCGCCTCGCGCTCGGCGAAGAACAGGTGGCGCTGGGCGCGCGACTGGTCGCCCTGCACCAGCTTGACGAAGGTGGCGCGCTCGGCCTTCAGCGCCTCGTCGAAGGACATGGTCAGCGCATTGCGCACCGCCTGAGCGGCCGCCAGCGGCGCTTCGAGGCCGCGCGACTTCTTGGTGGCGTCGCCGATTGCCGCGTCGAAGGCGGCGAGGTCGACGTTCTGGATCTTGTCGGCGCGGTCGCGCACGGCGACCGGCTTCGCGCCCGCCTTCGAGCGCGCGAAGGCGACGGCGTCGGCCACGAGGTCGCCGGTCGCGACCTGGTCGACCAGCCCGGACGCCAGCGCGTCCTTCGCGCCGATCGGGTTGCCCGAGACGATCATGGAGAGCGCCTTCTGCGGGCCGACCACGCGCGGCATGCGCACAGTGCCGCCCGAGCCGGGGATCAGCCCGAGCTTGACCTCGGGCAGGCCGAGCAGCGCCTTGGCGTCGGCGACGCGGAAGTGGCAGGAAAGCGCCAGCTCCAGCCCGCCGCCGAGCGCGGTGCCGTGGATCGCGGCGACGACCGGCTTGGGCATGGTCTCCAGCAGCGCGCACAGCATCGGCAGGTTCGGCTCCTGCAGCGCCTTCGGGGTGCCGAACTCGGTGATGTCGGCGCCGGAGATGAAGGTGCGGCCGGCGCAGGCGATCACGATCCCCGCCACGCCGGCGTCGTCGCGCAGCCCGGTCAGCGCCGCGTAGAGCGGCTCGCGCATGTGCAGGCTCAAGGCGTTGACGGGCGGGTTGTCGATGGTGACGACGGCGATCTCGCCCTGCCGCGCGACGGTGACGTACTGGCTCATTCTTTCTCCGTTTCCTTCGATTGTCTGGTCAGGCGGGGAGGCCGCCGAGGAAAGATGCGATGAGGCGCGCGGTCGCTTCCGGCTGCTCCACGCAAGGGATGTGCCCTGCGTCGCGGATGACCTCGAAGCGCGCGCCGGGAATCAGCTCGGCCGTCGAGCGGACGAGGTCGGGCGGCGTCGAGCCGTCCTGGTCGCCGACGAGGCACAGCACGGGCAGCTTCAGCGCGCGGCTCGATTCGGTGAGGTCGCAGTCGCGCAGCGCCGCGCAGGTGCCGGCGTAGCCCTCGACCGACTGGCGCGTGAGCATGGCCTTGTAGCCCTCGAAGGCCGCGTTCTCGGGGCGCCGGAACTGCGGCGTGAACCACACCTTCATGACGCCGTCGGCGATGGCGCCGATGCCCTGCGCCTTCACCGTGTCGATGCGCGTGTTCCACGACTGCTCGGTGCCGATCTTGTGGGCCGTGTCGCACAGCACCAGGCCGCGCGCCATCGAGGGGTGGCGGGCCGCCAGCCCCTGCGCGATCATGCCGCCGACCGACAGGCCGACGACGGCCGCGCGCGCGATGCCGACATGCTCCAGCAGCGCGGCGAGGTCGTCCACGTGGTCGGTCATCGCATAGGGCGCCGGCGTCGCCTCGGACAGGCCGTGGCCGCGCTTGTCGTAGAGCAGGATGCGGAAATCGTTCTCGAGATGGGGGACGACGGCGTCCCAGATGCGGAAATCTGTGCCCAGCGAATTGGAGAAGGCCACGGCCGGCGCGCCCGCGCGCCCGCGCATCTCATGGTGGATCACGACGCCGTTGACGCGTGCGAATGCCATGCGGCTGAACCTCCCGTCGGGCCGACATACTACTGAGTATGTTGCAATGCAACCTGCCGGTCAATTTCTTGCGGGCGCGGGAGCCCGCGCCGGAGCCCTTACTGCACTCGCGGGTGGGCTTTCCGCAAGCGGTAGCTTTTACCGCGCTGCGATGGCGAGGCTCAGTAGGGGACGCCGGCGGCGCCGGTTTCCTCAAGCCAGCGGACCTTCGGCTCGTCGAGGAAGTCGATCGAGTGGATGACGGTGCCGGCCTCCGACAGGAAGCAGACATTGTAGTTGGGCGCGAGTTCGCCATAGCCCATGCGGCTGGCGATGCCGGAAAAGTCCGGCCAGCAGGCATGGTTGGTCGAGCGCGGGGCCGAGAAGGGGATGCCGTCCACGGCCCCGCTCAGCGTGAAATGGCAATGGCCGAAGAAGATGTGGCGCACGACGGCGCGGTGGCGGGCGAGCAGCCGGCGCAGCTCCGCCTCCTCGACGATGCCGATCAGGTCGGCATTGGCGACGTGCACGGAAACCGGGTTGTGGTGCATGAACAGCCACACCGGCCGCCCGGCCGCTTCCGCCGCTTCCAGCACGCCCGCCAGCCACGCCCGCCGGTCGGCGCCGTAATGGCCGGCATGGCTGCCCTCCAGCGCCGTGTCCATGTAGACGAACAGGCCGGCCGGCGTCTCCTCCGTCCACTGGACGTGGCCGTCCGCGTCCCGCGGCGCCTCGGGGAATGCGCACAGGAAATTGGCGCGGCTGTCGTGGTTGCCGACCAGCAGGCGCGGCGCGAGCCGCCCCTTCAGCGGGCTGGCGGCAAGCATTTCCCTCAGCCGCGCATAGCTTTCGGGATTGCCGCGATGGGTCAGGTCGCCGGTGACGACGATCCTGTCGGCGTCGGCCTGGTATTGCTCCACATGGGCGAGGCACGCGGCGAAGCTGGCGACCGGGTCCAGCCCGAGGATCGGCACGGGATGGATGTGGATGTCGGATATGTGGACGAGCTTCATGGACCTGCCTCCGGCGACGCCGGCGCGGAACCTACATGGTTCGGCGCCCCGGCGCATCGTGCCCGATTGACCGCAATATTCGGGCGTATATAACGAGGCCATCCGCCGCCCCGGCGGCGCCATCGATGGAGGGTTTCTCATGCGGATGTTCCGCCCGACTTTTCTGCTTGTCTTCGTGGTCGCCATGCTCGCCTCGGGCCTGGCGCGCGCGGAGGACAAAATCACCGTCTTCGCCGCGGCCAGCCTGAAGAACGCGCTGGACGCCGTCGCGACCGAGTGGAAGACCGCCAGCGGCAACGACGCCGCGATCTCCTATGCGGCGAGCTCGGCGCTCGCCAAGCAGATCGAGCAGGGCGCGCCGGCCGACGTCTTCATCTCGGCCGACCTCGACTGGATGGCCTACCTGTCGGACAAGAACCTCACGAAGAAGGACACCGAGACCAAGCTGCTCGGCAACCGCATCGTTCTGGTCGCCGCGGCCGATTCCAAGGTCGAGGCGAACCTCGCGGCGGGCTTCGACCTCGCCGGCCTGCTCGGCAACGGGCGGCTGTCCATGGCCAATGTCGAATCGGTCCCGGCCGGCAAGTACGGCAAGGCCTCGCTCGAGAAGCTCGGCATGTGGGATAGCGTCAAGGACAAGCTCGCCCAGGCCGAGAACGTGCGCGCGGCGCTTGCGCTGGTCTCGACCGGCGAGGCCCCGCTCGGCATCGTCTACGAGACCGACGCCGCCGCCGACCCCAAGGTGCGCATCGTCGCCGCCTTCCCGGAAGACAGCCATCCGCCGATCATCTACCCGGCGGCCGTGCTGGCCGGCTCGGACAAGCCTGCATCCGCGGACTTCCTTGCCTTCATGCAATCGGATAAGGCTCGCGGCCTGTTCGAGGCGCAGGGGTTCACGGTTCTGACGGCCCCCGCCTCCAAGTAGGGCAGGCGGAGGAAGGATGGACTGGCTGACCCTCAGCCCCGAGGAGTGGATCGCGGTCCGACTTTCCCTGAAGGTGGCCCTGTGGGCCACCTTCGCCAGCATGCCGGTGGGCCTGGCCATCGCCTGGCTGCTGGCGCGCCGCGAATTCTGGGGCAAGTCGCTGCTCAACGGCATCATCCATTTGCCGCTGGTGCTGCCGCCGGTCGTCACCGGCTACCTGCTGCTGCTCAGCTTCGGCCGCAAGGGGCCGGCGGGCGCCTTCCTCGAACAACATTTCGGCATCGTCTTCTCGTTCCGCTGGACGGGGGCCGCACTCGCCTGCGCGGTGATGGGCTTCCCGCTGATGGTGCGCGCCATGCGCCTGTCGATCGAGGCCGTCGACCGCAGGCTCGAGGCCGCCGCCTCGACGCTGGGCGCGGCGCCGGTGCTCGTCTTCCTCACCGTCACGCTGCCGCTGGCGCTGCCCGGCGTCATCGCCGGCATGATCCTCACCTTCGCCCGCGCCATGGGAGAGTTCGGCGCCACCATCACCTTCGTCTCCAACATCCCCGGCGAGACGCAGACGCTGCCGTCGGCGATCTACACCTTCACCCAGGTGCCCGGCGGCGACGCCGGCGCGATGCGCCTTACTCTGGTGGCGCTCGTCATCTCGCTGGTGGCGCTGCTCGTCTCCGAGGCGGTGGCGCGCCGTGCCAGCCGCGCGGTGGCGGCATGACGCTGACGGTCGACATCCGCCACCGCCTCGGCGACTTCTCGATTCAAGCGGCCTTCGAGAGCGCCGGCCGGCTGACCGCGCTGTTCGGGCCGTCGGGCTCCGGCAAGACGACGCTGATCAACATCATCGGCGGGCTGATCCGGCCCCGCGAGGGCAGGGTGGTGGCCAACGGCCGCACCCTCGTCGACACGGCGAACCGCATCTACGTGCCGGCCTACAGGCGCCGCGTCGGCTACGTCTTCCAGGACGCTCGCCTGTTCCCGCATCTGAGCGTGCGTTCCAACCTGAACTACGGCCGCCGCTTCGCCGGGCGCGGCGTCGGCACGGCCGATTTCAACGCGGTGGTGGCCCTGCTCGACATCGGCCACCTGCTGCTGCGCGCGCCGGCCTCGCTGTCGGGCGGCGAGAAGCAGCGCGTCGCCATCGGCCGGGCGCTGCTGTCCAACCCGCACCTGATGCTGATGGACGAGCCGCTCGCTTCCCTCGACGACGCCCGCAAGGCCGAGATCCTGCCCTATATCGAGCGGCTGCGCGACGAGGCGCGGGTGCCGATCGTCTATGTCAGCCATTCGGTCGCCGAAGTGACGCGGCTGGCGACCGACATCGCCGTGCTCGACCGCGGCCGGCTCGCCGCCTTCGGCCCGACCGCCGACATCCTGGCGCGGCTCGACCTTCTGTCCGGCGGCGAGGCGGGCGAGGGCGGCACCGTGCTGGAGATGCAGTTGCGCGAGCAGGACCGCGCCTTCGCCATGAGCGTGCTGCGCTCGGCCGCCGGCGAGATCCGCACGCCGCAGGTCGACCTGCCGCTCGGCAGCCGGCTGCGCGTGCGGCTGCGCGCCCGCGACGTGATGATCGCCACCGAGCGCCCGCAGGGCATCAGCGCCCTCAATATCCTGTCGGGCACGGTGGACACGCTGGCCCGCGTGTCGGAGAATGCCGTCGACGTGCGGCTCGACTGCAACGGCCAGCCGGTGATCGCGCGCATCACACGGCTGTCGGCGGAGCGGCTGCGGCTGGCTGCGGGCCAGCAGGTGTTCGCGGTGGTCAAGACGGTCAGCGTCGAGACCGCCGGCGCAGCACCGCTCCCGCGGGAGGACGCGTAGTGGCAAGGCTCAGTCTGCGCATCGACCTCGACGCCGGCGGCCGCATCGGCCCCGGCAAGATCGCGCTGCTGGAGAAGATCGGCGAGACCGGCTCGATCTCGGCCGCAGCGCGCGCCATGGGCATGTCCTACAAGCGCGGCTGGGACCTCGTCGAAGAGACGAGCCGGCTGCTCGGCCGGCCGGTGGCGCAGACGCGCGCCGGCGGGGCGCGTGGCGGCGGCGCAGAGCTGACCGAGGCGGGGCTCGACCTCGTGCGCCGCTACCGCGCTATCGAGGCGAGTGCGCTCGCCGCGGCGAGCGAGCACATCGCCGCGATCGAGCGCGCTGCCGATCATCCGCCCGCGCACCGGTCTTGAAGCTAGCCGCGCGCGGCCTTCTCGATGTCGGCCACGATGAACTTCTTCATCTTCATCATGGCATCCATGGCCCGTTTCGCCTTTGCGCGGTCCGGGTCGGCGAGCAGCCGCAGCATCAACTCCGGCACGACCTGCCAGGACACGCCGAAGCGGTCGGTGACCCAGCCGCAGGGCATTTCCTCGCCGTCCTTGGCGAAGGCATTCCAGTAGTGGTCGACTTCCGCCTGGTCCTTGCAGGTGATGGTGAATGAGATTGCCGGCGTTATCTTGAAGTGGGGGCCGCCATTGAGGATCTGGAACGACTGGCCTGCGAGTTCGAGCTCCATCACCAGGATGCTGCCCTTCGGCTGATGGACGTCGTCCATATAGTACTGCGTGTCGACGATGCGGGCATCGGGAAAGAGCGAGACGTAGAAGCCGGCGGCTTCCTCGACATGGCCGTCGAACCACAGGCAAGGGGTGATCTTCTGCATGATGGGTCTCCTGTTGTCGCTTCCTTCCGAGGACGCTCGGGCCGGCAAGGTTCCGACACGGCAGGCGCAAAAATCGTTTTAAGCTTAAAATATTCCCTTGTTGACGCCCGGTCACTTGCTTATGGTCGCGCGCGCATCTGGAGCAAGGATCAACATGGCCAAGCAGTCTGCCTTCACCTGGGACGACCCTTTCCTGCTGGAGGACCAGCTCACCGAGGACGAGCGGATGATCCGGGATGCGGCGAAGGCGTTCGCCACCGACCGGCTGCTGACGCGGGTGGAGAAGGCCTATCTCGAGGAAAAGACCGATCCGGCGATCTTCGCCGAGATGGGCGAGGCGGGCCTGCTGGGCGTCACCATCCCCGAGGAGTTCGGCGGCATCGGCGCCGGCTACGTCACCTACGGGCTTGTCGCCCGCGAGGTCGAGCGCGTCGATAGCGGCTACCGCTCGATGATGAGCGTGCAGTCCTCGCTCGTCATGTTCCCGATCCACGAATACGGCTCCGACGCGCAGCGGAAGAAATACCTGCCGAAGCTCGCTTCGGGCGAATGGATCGGCTGCTTCGGCCTGACCGAGCCGGACGCCGGCTCCGACCCGGGCGGCATGAAGACGCGCGCGGAGAAGACGGCCGGCGGCTGGCGCCTCAACGGCTCCAAGATGTGGATCTCCAACGCCCCGATCGCCGACGTCTTCGTGGTCTGGGCCAAGGTGAAGGAGGACGGCAAGGACGTCATCCGCGGCTTCGTGCTGGAAAAGGGCATGAAGGGCCTGTCGGCGCCGAAGATCGACGGCAAGCTCAGCCTTCGCGCCTCGATCACCGGCGAGATCGTGCTGGAGAACGTCGAGGTCGGCGAGGACGCGCTGCTGCCGAACGCGCGCGGGCTCGGCGGCCCGTTCGGCTGCCTGAACCGCGCCCGCTACGGCATCTCCTGGGGCGCGCTGGGCGCGGCCGAGGACTGCTGGCTGCGCGCCCGCCAGTACGGCCTCGACCGCAAGCAGTTCGGCAAGCCGCTCGCCGCCACGCAGCTCTACCAGAAGAAGCTCGCCGACATGCAGACCGAGATCGCGCTCGGGCTGCAGGCCTCGCTGCGCGTCGGCCGGCTGATGGACGAGGGCAGGATGGCGCCGGAGATGATCTCCATCGTCAAGCGCAACAATTGCGGCAAGGCGCTCGACATCGCCCGCCAGGCCCGCGACATGCACGGCGGCAACGGCATCCAGATCGGCTACCACGTCATGCGCCACGCGCAGAACCTGGAGACGGTCAACACCTACGAGGGCGCCCACGACGTGCACGCGCTCATCCTCGGCAGGGCGCAGACGGGGATACAGGCGTTCTTCTGAGCGTCTTGAGCGCGTTTCGGGCCATCCTGCGCACGAGCGTGCTAAGCGCCGGTGCGGGGCTCGTCTTCTATCTCGGTCTTGCCGCATTCCCCGAAGGCGTGCGGCAGCCGCATCTCTGGCTGACCCTGGTTCTCGGCGGGGCAGGGCTCGTCCTGTTCGCGCACGAGGCATTTGCCGCGCTGCGCGCGGGCGAAGCGGTCGCCGGCAGGTTCGTCGTCTACCGGCGCGACCGCCAGCCCCTCGGCTTCTGGCTTTCGGTCGGCTTTCTCGGCGCGATGGGGTTATGCCTGCTGGTCGTCCTCGCCTGTGCGGCGTGGCGGTTGGCGGCCGAGTTCGCCTGACGGGTCGGGCCGTTCACGAGATCGAATACGGCACCACCGCCCGCCGGTCGTGGTCGATCGTGAGCTTGCTTTTCAGCGGCGGGACGGCGCGTTGGGCGCAGGCGGCGCGTTCGCAGATGCGGCAGGAGATGCCGATCGGGTCGAAGGCGGCGCGGCTGGTCAGGTCGAGACCGTCGGCATAGACGAAGTCGGCGGCAAATGAGACCTCGCAGCCGAGCGCCAGCGCATAGCGCCGCTGCGCGGCGTTGAAGCCGCCGCCGCCCTTGGCGATCTCGGTCGCCACGCACAGATAGCGCACGCCGTCCGGCGTCTCGGCGAGCTGGCGGATGATGCGGCCCGGCGTCTCGAAGGCCTGGTGCACGTTCCACAGCGGGCAGGCGGCGCCGAAGCGGGCGAATTGCAGCTTGGCCGCCGAATGCCGCTTGGTGATATTGCCGGCCCGGTCGATGCGGGCGAAGAACACCGGCACGCCCTTGGCGCCCGGCCGCTGCAAGGTGGAGAGCCGGTGCGCCACCTGCTCGATGCTGGCGCCGAAGCGGGCGGCGAGCAGTTCGAGGTCGTGGCGCAGGTCCTTCGCGGCGGCGAGGAAGGCCTGATAGGGCAGCGTCAGCGCGCCGGCAAAATAGTTCTGCAGGCCGATGCGGCAGATTTCGGCCGCCTCCGGCGTGCGGAAGTCGGCGCGGCGCAGGATCGCGGCGATCTCGGCCTCGGCTTCCAGCGCGGCGATCTGGAATGCCGTCTGGAAGGTGCGCGTCGCCTGCTGCGCATAGGGGCTGAGATGCAGCCTGCGCGCGGCCGGCTCGAAGCGGCGGATCACGTCGTCGCCCGGCTCGGCCCGCACGACGCGGACGCCGTGGCGCGCCTCCAGATGCTCGGGGAGCGCGGCGGCCGCGTCGCGCTCGGGAATGCCGAGCTCCTGCGCCAGCCGCTCGGCCGCGACGTCGAGCTCGTGGATGTAGTTGTCGACGAAGTGGAAGAAGTCGCGCACTTCCTCATAGGGCGTCGGCTCGGCGAAGGCGGCCGCGCCGCCCAGCCGGTCGTCGAGGCTGGCGAGCTGTTCGCTGTTGCGGCGATAGGCCTGATGCGCGGCGATCAGTGCATGGGCGAAGGCCGGCGCGTTCTGCGTCACCAGCTTCAGCTCCTGCAGGGAGGGCGCATGGCCGTCGAACAGCGGGTCGCCCAGCGTCTCGCTCAGCGCCGATAAGAGCCGCTCGCTCTCGCCGGTGGCGAGGTCCGAGATGTCGAGCCGGAACTGCTCGGCCAGCGCCAGCAGCACGGCCGCGGAAACCGAGCGCTGGTTGTTCTCGATCTGGTTGAGATAGCTCGTCGAGATGCCGATGCGCCCGGCGAAGCCGGACTGGGTGAGGCGGTTGGCCTCGCGCAGCTCGCGGATCTTGCGGCCGATGAACAGCTTGGAGTTACGCATTTTGCAGTTTGGCCAATTGCAATATTGCAAACCCTAGATTACGCGCCTCCACCTTTTCAAGCCTTTTCCCGCGCGAATGAAGGGTTTATGCGCGACGGAACGTGTTTCCGGAGGATTTCATGACGCTCACGACCGCCGGCGGGCCGATTGCCTGTGAGATTGCCAGCGCCGGGAGGGCCTGCTGATGCGCACCGTTCTCGACCAGCTCGACGCGCGCCGCGCCGAGGCCCGCCTCGGCGGCGGCGAAAAGCGCATCGCCGCCCAGCACGGCAAGGGCAAGCTGACGGCGCGCGAGCGCATCGAGGTTCTGCTCGACGAGGGCTCCTTCGAGGAGTTCGACATGTTCGTCGCCCACCGCGCGACGGATTTCGGCATGGCTGCGCAGAAATATCCGGGCGACGGCGTCGTCACCGGCTGGGGCACGATCAACGGCCGCCTCGTCTACGTCTTCTCGCAGGACTTCACCGTGCTCGGCGGCTCGCTGTCGGAGACGCATGCGCAGAAGATCTGCAAGATCATGGACATGGCCGTGCGCAACGGCGCGCCGGTGATCGGGCTGAACGACAGCGGCGGCGCCCGCATCCAGGAGGGCGTCGCCTCGCTCGCCGGCTATGCCGACGTGTTCAAGCGCAACGTCGACGCCTCCGGCGTGGTGCCGCAGATCTCCGTCATCATGGGCCCCTGCGCCGGCGGCGCCGTCTATTCGCCGGCCATGACCGACTTCATCTTCATGGTGCGCGACTCGTCCTACATGTTCGTCACCGGGCCGGACGTGGTGAAGACCGTCACCAACGAGATCGTCACCGCCGAGGAGCTGGGCGGGGCGCGCACGCATACGCAGAAATCGTCGGTCGCCGACGGCGCCTACGACAACGACATCGAGGCGCTGGAGGGCGTGCGGCGACTGTTCGACTTCCTGCCGCTCAACAACCGGCAGGCCGCGCCCGTGCGGCCCTTCTACGACGACCCGTCGCGGCTGGAGGCCCGCCTCGACACGCTGATCCCCGACAGCGCCAGCAAGCCCTACGACATGAAGGAGCTGATCCTGGCGCTCGCCGACGAGGGCGATTTCTTCGAGATACAGGAGGCTTACGCCCGCAACATCATCACCGGCTTCATGCGCATCGAGGGCCAGACGGTCGGCGTCGTCGCCAACCAGCCGCTGGTGCTGGCCGGCTGCCTCGACATCGACTCGTCGCGCAAGGCGGCGCGCTTCGTGCGCTTCTGCGACGCCTTCTCGATCCCGCTGCTGACGCTGGTCGACGTGCCGGGCTTCCTGCCGGGCACCAGCCAGGAATATGGCGGCGTCATCAAGCACGGCGCCAAGCTGCTGTTCGCCTATTCGCAGGCGACCGTGCCGATGGTCACGCTGATCACGCGAAAGGCCTATGGCGGCGCCTACGACGTGATGGCCTCGAAGCACATCGGCGCCGACATCAATTATGCCTGGCCGACCGCCGAGATCGCCGTGATGGGCGCCAAGGGCGCCACCGAGATCCTCTACCGCTCCGAGCTCGGCAATCCGGACAAGATCGCCGCGCGCACGAAGGAATACGAGGAGAACTTCGCCAACCCCTTCAAGGCGGCCGAGCGCGGCTTCATCGACGAGGTGATCATGCCGCACTCGTCGCGAAAACGCATCGCGCGGGCCTTCGCCATGCTGCGCGGCAAGAAGGAAGAGCAGCCGTGGAAGAAGCACGACACGATCCCGCTGTGAGGGTGCGATGACCGACGAGAAATTCCCGCCGCAGAAGAACTTTCCCGCCGGCTACGTGCCGCCGAAGGTGTGGACGTGGGACAGCGCCAGCGGCGGCGCGTTCGCCAACATCAACCGGCCGATCGCGGGGCCGACGCACGAGAAGGTGCTGCCGGTCGGAAAGCACCCGCTCCAGCTCTACTCGCTGGGCACCCCCAACGGCGTCAAGGTCACGATCATGCTGGAGGAGCTGCTGGCGGCCGGCCATTCGGGCGCCGAGTACGACGCCTGGCTGATCGACATCGGCAAGGGCGACCAGTTCGGCTCCGGCTTCGTCGAGGTCAACCCGAACTCGAAGATCCCGGCGATGATGGACCACAGGCCGAAGGGCGGCGGCGCGCCGGTGCGCATCTTCGAGTCCGGCTCGATCCTCACCTATCTCGCGGAAAAGTTCGGCGCCTTCCTGCCGAGGGATGTGCGCGGCCGCACCGAGGCGATGAGCTGGCTGTTCTGGCAGATGGGCGCCGCGCCCTTCCTCGGCGGCGGCTTCGGCCATTTCTACGCCTACGCGCCGATGAAGATCGAATATGCGATCAACCGCTACGCCATGGAGGTGAAGCGGCAGCTCGACGTGCTGAACCGCCATCTCGCCGGCCACGAATACATGGCCGGCACGGAGTATTCGATCGCCGACATCGCGATCTGGCCCTGGTACGGCCGGCTGGCCGCCAAGGCCGCCTATGACGACGCGGGCGAGTTCCTGGCGGTCGACGAGTACCAGCACCTGCAGCGCTGGATGAAAAAGGTCGGCGAGCGCCCGGCCGCCCAGCGCGGCTCGATGGTCAACCGCACCTTCGGCGACCCGGCCAGGCAGCTCCGCGAGCGCCACGACGCATCCGACTTCGAGACGAAAACCCAGGACAAGGCCGCGGGCAACTGATGTTCAAGAAGATACTCATCGCCAACCGCGGCGAGATCGCCTGCCGCGTCATCAAGACCGCGAAGAAGCTCGGTATCGCCACCGTCGCCGTCTATTCCGACGCCGACCGCGACGCGCTGCACGTGCGCATGGCCGACGAGGCGGTGCATATCGGCGCCGCGCCCTCGTCGCAGTCCTACATCGTCATCGACAGGATCCTCGACGCCATCCGCCAGACCGGCGCGGACGCCGTGCATCCCGGCTACGGCTTCCTGTCGGAGAACCCGAAATTCGCGGAGGCGCTGGCCAAGGCCAAGGTCACCTTCATCGGCCCGCCGGTGAAGGCGATCGAGGCTATGGGCGACAAGATCACCTCGAAGAAGATCGCGGCGGCCGCCGGCGTCAACACCGTGCCCGGCCACATGGGCCTGATCGAGGATGCCGACGAGGCGGTGCGGATCTCCCGCGAGATCGGCTACCCGGTGATGATCAAGGCCTCGGCCGGCGGCGGCGGCAAGGGCATGCGCATCGCCTGGAACGACGCCGAGGCGAAGGAGGGCTTCCAGTCTTCCCGCAACGAGGCGAAGTCCTCCTTCGGCGACGACCGCATCTTCATCGAAAAATTCGTCACCGAGCCGCGCCACATCGAGATCCAGGTGCTCGGCGACCAGCACGGCAACGTGCTCTATCTCGGCGAGCGCGAGTGCTCGATCCAGCGCCGCAACCAGAAGGTGATCGAGGAGGCGCCGTCGCCCTTCCTCGACGCAAAGACGCGCAAGGCCATGGGCGAGCAGGCCTGTGCGCTCGCCCGCGAGGTCGGCTACTTCTCGGCCGGCACGGTCGAGTTCATCGTCGACGGCAAGCGCAACTTCTACTTCCTCGAGATGAACACGCGCCTGCAGGTCGAGCATCCGGTGACGGAGCTGATCACCGGCATCGACCTCGTCGAGCAGATGATCCGCGTCGCAGCCGGCCAGAAGCTTTCCTTCGGCCAGGACGACGTGAAGCTGACCGGCTGGGCGATCGAGAGCCGCCTCTATGCCGAGGACCCGTATCGCAACTTCCTGCCGTCGATCGGCCGGCTGACGCGCTACCGCCCGCCGGCGGAGGGCAAGCGCGCCGACGGCACCGTGCTGCGCAACGACACCGGCGTGTTCGAGGGCGGCGAGATCTCGATGTATTACGACCCGATGATCGCCAAGCTCTGCGCCTGGGCGCCGGGGCAGGGGGCCGAGGCCCGCCTGAAGGCGGTCGACGCGATGGCGGCGGCACTCGACGATTTCGAGGTCGAGGGCATCGGCCACAATCTGCCCTTCCTGTCGGCGGTGATGCAGCAGGACCGTTTCCGCGAGGGCCGGCTGACCACGGCCTACATAGCGGAGGAGTTCCCGCAGGGCTTTGCCGGCGTCGAGCCGTCCGACGGGGAGGCGCGGACGCTCGCGGCCGTCGCCGCCTTCGCCAATCTGCGCGCGCAGAAGCGGGCGGTGCTGATCTCCGGCGTGCTCGCCAACCACCCGCGCGCCGTCGGCTCCGAATGGGTCGTCACGCTCGACGGCCGCCGCTTCGAGGTCGCGGTCCGCGAGGACGGCGGCGCGACGTCGGTCTCCTTCGGCGAGGGCAAGCCGGTCAAGGTGCGCAGCGACTGGCTGCCGGGCCGCCCGCACGCCCATTTCGAGGTGGACGGCCAGATCGCCGGCGTCAAGCTGTCGTCCTACGGCACCGGCCACAGGCTGCGCTGGCGCGGCATCGACCTCGTCGTCAATGTCCGCTCGCCGCGGGTGGCCGAACTGGCGACGCTGATGCCGGAAAAGCTGCCGCCGGACACCTCGAAGATGCTTCTGTGCCCGATGCCGGGCGTCGTCACCTCGATCCTCGTCGGCGAGGGCGACACGGTCGAGGCCGGCCAGTCGCTGGCGACCGTCGAGGCGATGAAGATGGAAAACGTCCTGCGCGCCGAGCGCAGGGCCGTGGTGAAGAAGGTCGCGGCGAAGGCGGGCGCCAGCCTGGCGGTGGACGAACTCATCATGGAGTTCGAGTAGCGGCCATGATTCCCGCCTCGCGTTCCCTGCCTCCAAGGAGGTCCCCATGACCGATCCCAAGCTCGAAAAGTGGCGCGCGGCGGCCGAGAAGGAGCTGAAGCGCGATCCCGACACGCTCGTCTGGCACACGCCGGAGGGCATCGACGTCAAGCCGCTCTACACGGCCGCCGACATCGCCGGCATCGAGGCGGTGGATTCGCTGCCGGGGCAGAAACCGTTCCTGCGCGGGCCGCGCGCGACCATGTATGCCGGCCGGCCCTGGACGATCCGGCAATATGCCGGCTTCTCGACGGCTGAGGCCTCCAACGCCTTCTACCGCAAGGCGCTCGCCGCCGGCCAGCAGGGCGTCTCGGTCGCCTTCGACCTCGCCACCCATCGCGGCTACGACAGCGACCACCCGCGCGTCGAGGGCGACGTCGGCAAGGCCGGGGTGGCGATCGACAGCGTCGAGGACATGAAGATCCTGTTCGACGGCATCCCGCTGGAACAGGTGTCGGTGTCGATGACCATGAACGGCGCGGTGATCCCCATCCTCGCCAGCTTCATCGTCGCCGGCGAGGAGCAGGGCGTTTCGCGCGACAGGCTCTCCGGGACCATCCAGAACGACATCCTCAAGGAGTTTATGGTCCGCAACACCTACATCTACCCGCCCGAGCCCTCGATGCGGATCGTCGCCGACATCATCGAGTACACGGCGAAGGAGATGCCGAAGTTCAATTCCATCTCGATCTCCGGCTACCACATGCAGGAGGCCGGCGCGACGCTGGTGCAGGAGCTCGCCTTCACGCTCGCCGACGGGCGCGAATATGTGCGGGCCGCGCTGAAGAAGGGGCTCGACGTCGACGATTTCGCCGGGCGGCTGTCCTTCTTCTTCGCCATCGGCATGAACTTCTTCATGGAGGCCGCCAAGCTGCGTGCCGCGCGACTGCTGTGGACCCGCATCATGGAGGAGTTCGCGCCGAAGAAGGCGTCGTCGCTGATGCTCAGGACGCACTGCCAGACCTCGGGCGTGTCGCTGCAGGAGCAGGACCCCTACAACAACATCGTGCGCACCGCCTTCGAGGCGATGAGCGCGGTGCTGGGTGGCACGCAGTCGCTGCACACCAACTCCTTCGACGAGGCGATCGCGCTGCCGACCGAGTTCTCGGCCCGCATCGCCCGCAATACGCAGTTGATCCTCCAGCACGAGACCGGGGTGACCAAGGTCGTCGACCCGCTCGCCGGCTCCTTCTACGTCGAGAGCCTGACCAGGGAGCTCGCCGACGCGGCATGGGCCCTGATCGGTGAGGTCGAGGCCCGGGGCGGCATGACGAAGGCCGTCAATGACGGCCTGCCGAAGCGCCTGATCGAGGAGGCCGCCACCCGCAGGCAGGCGGCGGTCGACCGCGGCGAGGAGGTGATCGTCGGCGTCAACAGATACCGGCTCGAGCAGGAAGACGAGATCGACATCCTCGACATCGACAACAAGGCGGTGCGCGAGGCCCAGATCCGCCGGCTGGAGCAGGTGCGGCGCCAGCGCGACCCGAAACGGGTGGAGGCGACGCTCGCCGCGCTCGAGAAGGTCGCCAGGACCGGCAAAGGCAACATCCTCGGGGCGGCCGTCGAGGCCGCCCGCGCGCGCGCCACGGTGGGCGAGATCTCGGACGCCATGCGCCGCGCCTTCGGCGACCATCAGGCGACGCCGAAGGTGGTGAGCCAGGTCTACGGCCCCGCCTACGAGGGCGACCCGGAATATGAAAACCTCGTCGCGCGCGTCGACGGGCTGAAGAAGGCGCTGGGCGATGCGCCGCGCGTCATGGTCGCCAAGCTCGGCCAGGACGGCCACGACCGCGGTGCCAAGATCATTGCCTCGGCCTTCGGCGACATCGGCTTCGACGTGGTGGCCGGCCCGCTGTTCCAGACGCCGGGCGAGGCGGCCGACCTCGCGGTGAAGAACAGGGTGCATGTCGTCGGCATGTCGTCGCTGGCCGCCGGCCACCGGACGCTCGCGCCGCAACTCGTCGAGGCGCTCAAGGCCCGCGGCGCCGAAAAGGTCATCGTCGTGGCCGGCGGCGTCATCCCGCGCCAGGACTACCAGTACCTGCTCGACCACGGCGTCGCCGCCGTCTTCGGCCCCGGCACCAACGTGCTCGACGCGGCGCGCGGGGTGCTGGACCTGATGGAGGGGAAGCGAAGGAACGTGTGAGGCGATAGCCGGGCCGCCCTTCACCACGCTTCGCGTGGTCCCTTTCCCCCGTGAGCGGGGGAAGATCCCCGACGCCGCCGCCGGCCGCGACCGCGGTTCCTCCCCTGCGAAGCGGGAGAGGGGGACCGCCGCAGGCGGTGGAGGGGCGTGACCGCGCTATCCCCCGCTGATCGCCGTCAGCACGTAGACATCGGCGCCGGGCCGGAGCGGCGTGGCGAGGCGGGCGCGGCGGCCTTCGACGAAGACGTTCATGTGCTTGCGGATGGCGGGCGTCGAATCGCAGATGCGGTCGCGCATGCCCGGCCAGCGCTCGTCGAGCGCATCGACCATGTGGCCGACGTCGCCGGCCACCACCTGCAGCTTGCGCGGCGCGCCGGGGAACAGGTCGGCGAGCGGCGCGGCGAGCGTCACGTTCACCGCTCCGGCATTGGCGATCCGGCCGTCCTCCGCGCGCTGGTCCATCGGCCGATCCTAGCTCCGCACCACCGCCGTTTCCACCGACAGGATCGACGGCAGGTGCTCGGCCAGCATCGTCCAGCTCTCGGCCTCGTCGTTGCTGGCGAACAGCGCGCCGCCCGACGTGCCGAAATAGACGCCGGCGCGGCCCATGCTGTCGGTGGAGAGCGCCTGCCTGAGCACGCCGAAATAGGCGTTCTCCTGCGGCAGGCCCTTGCGCAGGTCCTTCCACGTCCTGCCGCCGTCGCGGCTGCGATAGATCGCGGCCTTGGCGTCCGGCATATAGCGGCCCTTGCTGTCGCCGTTGAGCGGCAGCAGGAAGACCGTGTCGGGGTCGGTCGGGTGCGCGGCGGACGGGAAGCCGAAGGTGGACGGCAGGCCGTCCTCGATGCTGACCCACGTCCTGCCGGCGTCGTCGGAGCGGTACATGCCGCAATGGTTCTGCTGGTAGAGCCGGTCCGGCATGCCCGGCGCCTTGGCGATCGAGTGGGCGCACTGGCCGAACTCGGGATAGCGCTGGTCCTCCGGCAGGTAGTCGGCGCGCACGCCCTTGTTGCGCGGCTCCCAGCTCTGCCCGCCATCGGCGGAATAGTAGACGCCGGCCGACGAGATCGCGACCCAGATGCGCTGCGGGTCGTCGGGGTCGACGATGATGTGGTGCAGCGTCAGGCCGGCGCCGCCGGGGTTCCATTCGGGACGGGTCGGGTGCTTCTGCAGCGCGTCGAGATGCGTCCATGTCTC
>JAFKJY010000010.1 GCA_017305835.1 Hyphomicrobiales bacterium | reverse complement strand
CAAAGCCTGCCGACGATGCCGCGTCCGCCGCGGCGCCGGCCGGGCAGGGCGCTGCTCCCGCCGCGTCCGCGCAGGGTGGCCAGCAGATGGCCGCCGCGTCGGCGGGCGAGACGAAGACCGATGCCGGCCAGCCCGCGCCGGCCGGTGCGGCTGCGCCTGCCGAAGGCAGCGCAGCGGTGGCCTCGGCCGCCGGCGAGCAGGACGTCACCGCGCCCAAGCTCAAGAGCGTGGCCGGCGCCGTCATCATCCGCCGCGGCGACACACTGTGGCGCATCTCGCGCCGCGTCTACGGCCTCGGCGTCCGCTACACCACGATCTACCTCGCCAACCAGGATCAGATCTCGGATCCGGACCGCATCTGGCCGGGCCAGGTCTTCTCGGTGCCGGACAAGACCGGCGACGGCGAGGAGGCCGACATGTCGGCGGTGGCCGACCGCGTGGTGCCGGTGGAATAGAGCATTTCCAGCAAAAGTGCCCGGCGGTTTTGCGTCCGGAAATGCGGCTGAAACAAAGCTCTCCAAATGGGCGCTTGCAGGAAAAATCTTCATCGTCTATCGACGATGAACGATGAATTCTTTTCCCGATTCGACGGCTCTCTCGCCGCTGGCCGACAGGCTGGCGGCGCTGGCGCATCCGGCGCGGCTGGAGATCCTGCGCAGCCTCGCCGAGCGTGAGTGCTGCTGCTGCAAGGAGGTCGTCGGCCGCCTCGACCTCGCCCAGTCCACCGTCTCGCAGCACCTGAAGATCCTCGTCGACGCCGGCCTTGTGCGGCTGACGCCGGAGGGCGCCCGCTCGCTCTACCGGCTCGACCGCGAGGCGCTGGCCGGCCTCTCCGATGCCGTCGGCGCGCTGCTGTCGACCTGCTGCGCCGCGCCGTCCGGCGCGGACCCGCAAGAATAGAACAACGGATAGCCAGCTTTGCCAGCCAAGACCGTCTCCGCCGATTCCGGCACGATGTTTTCCACGCTCCGCAACCTGTGGCCCTATATGTGGCCGGCGGGGCGCGCCGACCTCAAGGCGCGGGTGCTGTGGGCGAGCCTGTTCCTCGTCGCCGCCAAGCTCGTGCTCATCCTCGTGCCCTATTTCTTCAAATGGGCGACGAACGCGCTGGACGGCGGCGCCGATGCGCCCGGCTGGCTGCCGGCGGCGCTGGTGGCGCCGGTGATGCTGGTCGTCGCCTACAACGTCGTGCGCGTCGCCCAGATGGGGCTGAACCAGCTCCGCGACGCGCTGTTCGCCAGCGTCGGCCAGCACGCCGTGCGCGAACTGGCGCGGCTGACCTTCGTCCATCTCCACCGCCTGTCGCTGCGCTTCCATCTGGAGCGGCGCACGGGCGGCCTGTCGCGCATCATCGAGCGCGGCGTGAAGGGCATCGAGACGGTGGTGCGCTACACCATCCTGAACACGATCCCGACCATCCTCGAATTCGCCCTGACGGCGGCGATCTTCGCCGTCGCCTACGGCCTCGTCTACGTCGCCGTCATCGCCGTCACCATCGCCGCCTATGTCTGGTTCTCGGTATGGGCGACCGACTGGCGCATCGGCATCCGCCAGGCGATGAACGACAGCGACACCGACGCCAACACCAAGGCGGTCGATTCGCTGCTCAACTACGAGACGGTGAAGTACTTCAACAACGAGGCGATGGAGACGGCCCGTTTCGACCGCTCGATGGCGCGCTACGAGGACGCAGCGACGCGGAACTGGACCTCGCTCGGCTGGCTCAACTTTGGCCAGGGCGTCATCCTCGGCGTCGGCATGGCGATCTGCATGGCCATGTCCGCGGTCGAGGTCGGCCGCGGCACGCAGACGCTGGGCGACTTCGTCTTCATCAACGCCATGCTCATCCAGCTCTCGATCCCGCTCAACTTCATCGGCATGCTCTACCGCGAGATCCGCCAGGGCATCGCCGACATCGAGGCGATGTTCGACCTGCTCGACGTGCCGGCCGAGGTGCTCGACCGGCCGGATGCCGCGCCGCTCGCCGTGGGCAAGGGCGCCATCCGCTTCGAGGACGTGCATTTCTCCTACGACCCCAACCGCCGCATCCTCAAGGGCGTCTCCTTCGAGGTGCCGGCCGGCGGAACTGTGGCGATCGTCGGCCCCTCCGGCGCCGGCAAGTCGACCATCTCGCGCCTGCTGTTCCGCTTCTACGACGTCCAGTCCGGCCGCATCACGATCGACGGGCAGGACATCGCCGGCGTCACCCAGGAGAGCCTGCGCGCCGCGATCGGCATGGTCCCGCAGGACACGGTGCTGTTCAACGACACGATTGCCTACAACATCCGCTACGGCCGGCCCGGCGCCACAGACGGGGAGGTGCGCGAGGCGGCCAAGCTCGCCCAGATCGCCGGCTTCATCGAGGCCCTGCCGGATGGCTACGCCACCATGGTCGGCGAGCGCGGGCTGAAGCTGTCGGGCGGCGAGAAGCAGCGCGTGGCGATCGCCCGCACCATCCTCAAGGCGCCGCCGATCCTGATGCTGGACGAGGCGACGTCGGCGCTCGACACGCATACCGAGCGCGAGATCCAGGCAGCCCTCGACCTCGTCAGCCGCGGCCGCACCACGCTGGTCATCGCCCACCGCCTGTCGACCGTGATCTCCGCCGACGAGATCATCGTGCTGCAGGACGGTCGCATCGCCGAGCGCGGCACGCACCGCGCGCTGCTGGCCAAGGGCGGGCTCTACAGGTCGATGTGGGATCGCCAGCGCGAGGCGACGGAGGCCGAAGAGCGGCTGCGCATCGCCCGCGAGGCCGACGCCGAGGGCGTCATCGTCCGCCGCAGGACGGCCGAGGTTCAACCGGGCGAATAGCCCAATCAGTGAGGGAAGAAGCATGCCAGTTTCGCTTTACGACATCAGCGTCCCGGTCTTCATCCGGGGCCTCCAGAACCTGGGGGCGGTTCTGGAGAAGGGCCGGGCCTTCGCGAAGGAGAAGGGGATCGGCGACGAGGAGCTCGCCGCCGCGCGGCTCTATCCCGACATGTTCCCGCTGACCGGCCAGATCCAGCGCGCCAGCGACACCGCACGCTTCGCCGCCGTCCGCGTGGCCGGCGTCGAAGCGCTCGCCATGGCCGATGAGGAGAAGAATTTCGACGACATGCAGGCCCGCATCCGCGCCACCGTCGACTACCTCAAGAAGGTCGAGGCGTCGGCCTTCGACGGCACCGAGGACAGGGAGGTGGTGATGAAGATGCGCACCGGCGAGCTGCGCTTCACCGGCACCTCCTACATCCTGCAGTTCGCTCTCCCCAACTTCTTCTTCCACGTCACCACCGCCTACGACATCCTGCGCAACAGGGGCGTTCCGCTGTCCAAGGGCGACTTCCTGCGCGGCGGCTGAGGGCCGGGCGTCGGCGGGGCGCATTGCCGAGAAGCCACCTTTTCGCTAATCAGGCGTTCCTGTTCCAGGAGCCGGATGCCGATGAGCCTCGCCGACACCGTCAGACGCACGCTGGTGCCGATCCACCGCGAAGGATATCCGTTCATCGCGGGCTTCGTGGTCGGCACCGTCGTGCTCGCCCTGATCTGGGGGCCGCTGTTCTGGATCGGCCTGATCCTGACGGCTTGGTGCGTCTTCTTCTTCCGCGATCCCGAGCGCGTCACGCCGGTCGACGACCGCTTCGTGGTCAGCCCGGCCGACGGCGTCGTCTCCTTCGTCGGCCCGGCCGTGCCGCCGCGCGAGCTCGGCCTGGGGGCGGTCGAGCTGACGCGCGTCTCGGTGTTCATGAACGTCTTCAACTGCCACGTGAACCGCGCGCCGGTGCGCGGCCGCATCCTGCGTGTCGACTACCGCCCCGGCAAGTTCCTCAACGCCGACCTCGACAAGGCGAGCGAGGAGAACGAGCGCAACGGCCTCGTCATCGACGGGCCGCACGGCCCGCTGGCCGTGGTCCAGGTGGCCGGGCTGGTCGCCCGCCGCATCGTCTGCTGGGCCGAGGCCGGCGCCGACATCTCGGTCGGCGAGCGCTTCGGCATCATCCGCTTCGGTTCGCGCCTCGACGTCTACCTGCCCGCCGGCGCCGCGCCGCGCGTGGCGGTCGGCCAGACCTCGGTCGGCGGCGAGACCGTGCTCGCCGAGTTCGGCGGCGCCCCTGCCGCGCCGCTGGTGCGCGTCTCCTGATGGCGGCCGAGAACGAGCCCCGGCCCGCCGCGCGCCCCTCGGCCAGCGGCCCGCGCATCCGCGAGATCCCCGTCCGCGTCGTCGTCCCCAACCTGATCACGGTGCTGGCGGTCTGCGCGGGCTTGACCGGCGTGCGCTTCGCCTTCGAGGGCCGCTTCGAGCTGGCGGTCGCGCTGCTGCTGCTGGCGGCCCTGCTCGATTTCGTCGACGGCCGCGCCGCCCGGCTGCTCAAGGCCTCGACCAAGTTCGGCGCGCAGATGGATTCGCTCGCCGACGTCGTCAATTTCGGCGTCGCGCCGGCGCTCGTCCTCTATGCCTACCTGCTGGAGCGGGCGGGCTCGATCGGCTGGATCGCCGCGCTGCTCTTCGCCATCGCCTGCGCGCTGCGGCTCGCCCGCTTCAACGTCATGCTGGAGGATCCCGACCAGCCCGCTTGGGAGGCCGACTATTTCGTCGGCGTGCCGGCGCCGGCGGGCGCCGTCCTGCTGCTGCTGCCGGTCTATCTCGGCTTCATCGGCGTGCCGCTCGGGCTGCCGGCCGCCTATGCGGCGACGGCCTACACGGTCGCCGTCGCGCTGTTGCTCATCAGCCGCATCCGCGTCTATTCCGGCAAGGGCCCGCGCAAGAACATCCGCCGCGACGTGGTGCCGCCGGCGATCCTGCTGGTCGTGCTCTACGTGCTGCTGTTCTTCAACTACACCTGGTACACGCTGGCCATCTCGTCGGTGCTCTATCTGCTGCTGCTGCCCGTCAGCATGCGCGCCTACGCGGCGCGCCACCGGCGCGAGATGCAGGAAAAGGCAGGGTAGGGTCTCTCAGGCCGCGTCGGCTTCCAGCACCCGGTCGTAGAGCACGCCGGCCATCGTCGCCTGCGCGCGGCTCGACCTGTCGATCAGTTGCGCGATGGTCAGCGGCTCCAGCACCCGCACGCTGAGCTTGGCGAGGCCCCTCGGGCCCGAATCGTGGCTGAAGGCGAGCGAGAAGGGCGTGCGCCGCGAGCCCGTCACCGAGACGGGCACGATGCGCGCCTCGGCCGCCGCCGCGATGCGCGCGATCGCCCGGTAGATGCGGTAGGCCTTGGTTTCAGGCTCGATGCCGTCCGGCAGGTAGACCGCCAGCTTGCCGCGCCCGCGCAGGTGGCGCACGAGCCGCCGGCTGACGAAGACGTGGGCGGCGTTGAAGGCGATGGTGCGCGCCATCTCCCGCCACGGCTCCAGCCAGAACGAGCGCGCCGACGCCTCGTCGAGGATGTGCAGCGTGTCGGACGGCAGCAGCGACAGCATCAGCGCCGGGTCGAGCCGCGACTGGTGGAGCACGGCATAGATCACCGGCGGGTCGGCCCGCAGGCCGGTCAGCGCGCGGTCGTCGACGCGGTGCAGCAGCTTCAGCGGCAGGTAGAGGAAGGCCTGGTGGAAGGTGAGCCGCCGCAGCGCGGCGAAGACGATCGCCGCGAGCACCCAGGCGCCGACCACCAGCGCAATCACGACCAGTGCCAGATACATGCGCACTCCCTCGTCAGATGCCGTGCCGCGTCGCCATCGCCGCCGAAATTATCGGACGCGTAAGCCGCGTCAACTGGACGTTTGTCGGTGCTGGGATGCGGCCGGTCGCCCGGCCGGTCAGTTGTTGAAGGGCGTGGGCATGCCCGGCACCCAGGGCTGCGGGTCGGGCCGCATGGTGCTGAAGGTGAAGCTGCCGAAGCTGCATTCCGAGACCGTGCCGCTCCGGTAGTCGCCGGCGGGACCGTCGAAGGAGGCGACGCGCCGCTGGGTGCAGCTCGTCCCGCCGCTGTCGCGCGCCTGCGGGTTGAGCCGCACGCCGGGCAGGGTCTCGACCGTCGAATCGGTCGTCGGCACGTCCTTCAGCATCAGCCCGCCGCTCGGCAGCGCGCGCAGGCCGCCGCCCTGGTCGGCGCCGCCGCCCTGCTGCTCCCATGCCGCGGCCGGGCCGGCGGCGAGCGCCAGCAGGGCTGCGGCCGAAACGGCTGCGATGGTCGAGCGAAACCTGGGCATCGTTTCCTCCCTCGCTGGGGCGCGGACGATCGGAGACTGCCCCTAGAATAGGACGTAAGGCGGCCGAAATTAAGCCCCAACCTTCATTCCGGCATGCGATAGCTGACGAAGCGGCCCTTCGGCACGTCGAAGATGCGGCCCGTCTCGGTCAATTCGGGGCTCGCCAGCGGCAGGATCTTGGCCGCCACCTCGGACGGATGCGGCAGGCTCATCGGGTCCTCGCCGGGCACGGCCTGCGCCCGCATCGCCGTGCGCGTCGCGCCCGGATTGACCGAATTGACCTTCAGCGGCGAGTTCTTCGTCTCGTCGGCCCAGGAGCGGCCGAGCGCCTCGACCGCCGCCTTGGAGGCAGCGTAGGGAGCCCAGAAGGCGCGCGCCGAATGCGCCGCGCCCGACGACAGCAGGATCGCCCGGCCGGCGTCCGACAGCTTGAGCAGCGGGTCGACCGAGCGGATCAGCCGCCACACGGCCGTCACGTTGACCGTCATCACCTTCTCGAAGGTTTTGGCCTCGACATGGCCGATCGGCGAGATCGTGCCGAGCACGCCGGCGTTCGCCACCAGCACGTCGAGCTTGCCCCAGCGCTCGTGGATCGCGCCGCCGAGCCGGTCGATCGCCTCCATGTCGGCGAGGTTCATCGGCACCAGCGTCGCCGAGCCCTTGCCGGTGCGCGCGGCCTCGGCCTTGATCTCGTCGTCGAGCTCCTCCAGCCCGCCCACCGTGCGCGCCACGGCCACGACATGCGCCCCGGCGGCCGCCATCTGCCTGGCGAGGAAGAAGCCGATGCCGCGCGAGGCGCCGGTGACGAGCGCGATGCGGCCGGAAAGGTCGGGTGGGGTCATCCGCGTGCTTCCATTGTTTTCGCCCGGCTTTCGGGACGGGTGAGGGGACATAGAGCATTTCCAGCAAAAGTGCGAAGCGGTTTTGCGTCCGGAAATGCAGCGGAAGGACAGACCGGAAACGATGCCGGGGAAATCCGCGCCGTTGCCGCATCGGCGGGCAGTCGCTATATGAGGCCCCGCAGGGACGACCTTGCCTCAGCCCGACATTGGTGGGGACGACCTCATCGCCTTTTCAAGGAGGACGATGATGTCCTGGTTCGTCTTGTTTATCGCCGGCCTGCTGGAGGTCGGCTGGGCCGTCGGCCTGAAATACACCGAAGGCTTCACCCGGCCGCTGCCGACGCTGCTCACCGTCGTCTCGATGACGGCGAGCGTCGCGCTGCTCGGGCTTGCCCTGCGCAACCTGCCGCTCGGCACGGCTTACGCGGTGTGGACCGGCATCGGCACGATCGGCACGGCGCTCGTCGGCATGGCCCTGTTCTCCGAGCCCGCCACCGCCCTGCGCCTCGCCTGCATCGGCCTCATCGCCGCCGGCATCGTCGGGCTCAAGTTCGTGACGCCCTGACGGCGACGCCCCCACCGGGTTCCAGGAGCGCTCAGCCCCCCGCCGCCAGCAGCGACAGCGTGCGCACGTTGTCGCTGCTGTCGTGGTCGGTGAGGCTGGTGGGATACTGGCCGGTGAAGCAGGCGTCGCAGAACTGCGGCTGCTCGCTGTCGCGCGCGGCCTCGCCGACGGCGCGGTAGAGCCCGTCGATCGACAGGAAGCCGAGCGAATCGACGCGGATGAACTCCGCCATCTCCGCCACCGACATGCGCGAGGCGAGCAGCTTGGCCTTCTCCGGCGTGTCGACGCCGTAGAAGCAGGACGACATGGTCGGCGGCGAGGCGATGCGCATGTGCACCTCGCGCGCGCCCGCGTCGCGCACCATCTGCACGATCTTCTGGCTGGTCGTGCCGCGCACGATGGAATCGTCCACCAGCACCACCCGCTTGCCCTCGATCATCTTGCGGTTGGCGTTGTGCTTGAGCTTCACGCCCATGTGGCGGATCGAATCGCCGGGCGAGATGAAGGTGCGGCCGACATAGTGGTTGCGGATGATGCCGAGCTCGAAGGGCAGACCCGCCGCCTGCGCGAAGCCGATCGCCGCCGGCGTGCCCGAATCGGGCACCGGCACCACGAGGTCGGCATCGACCGGGCTCTCGCGCGCCAGCTCGACGCCGATCTGCTTGCGCGCCGCATAGACGTTGCGCCCCTCGATGGTCGAGTCCGGCCGCGCGAAATAGACGTATTCGAAGATGCAGAAGCGCGGCTTCTGCTCGGGGAAGGGGAAGTGGCTCTCGATCCCCTTCGAGGTCACGACCACCATCTCGCCGGGCTTCAAATCGCGGACGAACCGCGCCCCGATGATGTCCAGCGCGCAGGTCTCGGAGGCCAGGATCCAGGCGCCGTCGAGGTCGCCCAGCACCAGCGGCCGGATGCCCAGCGGGTCGCGGCAGCCGATCATCTTCTTCGACGTCAGCGCCACCAGCGAGAAGGCGCCCTCGATCTGGCGCACGGCGTCGATGAAGCGGCTGTTCGTGTCGCGCTCCCGGCTTGTCGCGATCAGGTGCAGGATCGTCTCGGTGTCGGAGGTCGACGAGAAGATCGCGCCGTCCTTCTGCAGCCGCCGCTGCACCGTCAGCGCGTTGGTGATGTTGCCGTTGTGGGCGATCGCCAGCCCGCCCTCGGCGAGCTCGGCGAAGAAGGGCTGCACGTTGCGCATGCCGGCCCCGCCGGTGGTGGCGTAGCGCGTGTGGCCGATCGCGCGGTTGCCCTTCAGCCGGTCGATCACCGCCTGCTTGGTGAAGGTGTCGCCGATCAGGCCGACATGCCGCTCGACGTGGAACTGGCTGCCGTCGAAGGAGACGATGCCCGCCGCCTCCTGGCCGCGGTGCTGCAGCGCGTGCAGGCCGAGCGTGACGATCGCGGCGGCGTCCTGCCGGCCGAATATGCCGAACACGCCGCACTCGTCGTGGAAATGGTCGTCTGCCTCGGCGGCAACGGTAAGGTCGGCTGCCTCGCTCATGTCGTGCTCCACGAACGGTTCGACGGGAGCTGCGCGCATCCCGTCGCGGGTTGCCTATTCGTCGGCCGGCGCCTCGTCGTCGGGCGCCGCGTCCGACGGCGCCTCGTCTGCCGGGGCCTCCTCGGAAGGCTGCCCGGCCGCTGCCGGCGGCTGCGTCGTGCCGCTGCCGGCGGCCGTGCCGGTTCCGGTCTCGGCCGGCGCGGCGGGCGTGCCCGCCTCGTTGCCGCGCAGCTTGTTGAGGATCGAGTTCTCCGGATCGTCCGGCAGCGCCCGCTCGACCCAACCGCCGATGGCCTCCAGCAGCGGCCGCGACTTGGCGTTGGCCACCCATGCCGGCGGGTTGGTGTCGACCAGCCAGTCGAAGAACAGCAGCGCGACGGAGAGCACCAGCAGGCCGCGCCCGGCGCCGTAGAGGAAGCCGAGCGTGCGGTCGAGCGGCCCGACCTTGGAATCGATGATGAAGTCGGCGATCTTCATGGTGATCACCGTCACCACGATCAGCGCGACGAAGAAGACGGCCGCGGCCGACACGGCGAGCGCCACCGTGTCGTGGTCGATATGCGGCTTCACGTAGGGATAGACCGCCGGATAGAAGAAATAGGCCGCCGCCGCGGCGGCTACCCAGGAGGCGATCGACAGGACCTCGCGCGAGAAGCCGCGCACCATGGCCAGCATTGCCGAAACGAGGGTGAAGCCGATGACAATTCCGTCAAGCAGCGTGATCGGCATTTAGGCCTCTACTCCTGTGCCGGCACCGGTCTGTGGTGGGTCGGCCGCATCTAGTCGCCCGCGCCGGTCGTGCGTGAGCCTGCGATGCACGCAACGAGGTCGGCAAGCGCTTCCGGCTGGAACAGTCCGCCGGTCCGCGCCGCCGGCAGCTCTTCGGCCGAGGCGGGCAGGACCGCCCTTCCGAAACCCAGCTTTTCCGCCTCCTTGAGGCGTTGCTGCGCATGCGCGACCGCCCTGACGGCGCCCGACAGGCTGATTTCGCCGAAATAGACGCAATCGGCCGGAAGGGCAAGACCGGTCAGCGACGAGACCAGCGCGGCGGCGACCGCCAGGTCCGCCGCCGGCTCCGAGATGCGGTAGCCGCCGGCGACGTTGAGATAGACGTCGTGCTGCGAGAACCGCACGCCGCAATGCGCCTCGAGCACGGCGAGCACCATCGACAGCCGCGCCGAATCCCAGCCGACGACGGCGCGGCGCGGCGTGCCGAGCGGGGAGGGCGCCACCAGCGCCTGGATCTCGACCAGCACCGGCCGCGTGCCCTCCATCCCGGCGAAAACGGCCGCGCCGGGCGCCTTTACGCTGCGTTCGCCGAGGAACAGCTCGGACGGGTTGGCGACTTCGCGCAGGCCCCGGTCGCCCATCTCGAACACGCCGATCTCGTCGGTCGGGCCGAAGCGGTTCTTCACCGTGCGCAGGATGCGGTAGTGGTGGCCGCCTTCGCCCTCGAAGTAGAGCACGGCGTCGACCATGTGCTCGACGACGCGCGGGCCCGCGATCTGGCCCTCCTTTGTGACGTGGCCGACCAGCACCACCGCGCAGCCTGTGGATTTCGCGTAGCGGATCATCGCCTGCGCGGCCGCGCGCACCTGCGTGACCGTGCCGGGGGCCGAATCGGCGAGGTCCGTCCACAGCGTCTGGATCGAATCGAGGATCAGGAGGTCCGGCCGCTTGCCGTCGGCGATCGTGGCGAGGATGTCCTCGACGTTGGTCTCGGCGGCGAGCTCGACGGCGCTCTGCGCCACGCCCAGCCGCTGCGCCCTCAGCCTGATCTGCGCCACCGCCTCCTCGCCCGAGACGTAGACGATGCGGTGGCCCTGGTTGGCGAGCGCGGCCGCCGCTTGGGTGAGCAGCGTCGACTTGCCGATGCCGGGGTCGCCGCCGACCAGCAGCGCCGAGCCGCGCACGAAGCCGCCGCCGGTCGCCCGGTCGAGCTCGCCGATGCCCGAGGCGATGCGCGGCGCGTCCTCGATGTCGCCGGCGAGCGAGGTAAGCGCAACGGCGCGGCCCTTGCGCGAGCTCTTGAGCGAGTTCGGCCCGGCGCCGATGCCGCCGGCCGTGCCTTCCTCGACCAGCGTGTTCCACTCGCCGCAGGCGTCGCACTTGCCCGCCCAGCGGGTGTGCGTAGCGCCGCAGCTCTGGCAGATGAACTGGACGCGCGGCTTAGCCAAGGGGAACCTCCCCCCGCACGTAGACCCGGTGGAACCTCCGGCTGAGCCCGGTCAGCAGCTCGTAGGGGATGGTGCCGGCGGCGCGCGCGGCCTCCTCGATCGGGATGTTCGGGCCGAACAGTTCGATCATGTCGCCGGGCGCGACCGCGTCCGCGCCGAGCCCGGTGACGTCGAAGATGGTCAGGTCCATCGAGATGCGCCCGGCGACCGGCACGCGCTGGCCGCGGATGAAGCCCGTGGCGCCGCCGGGCACGGACGCGCGCAGCGGCACGCCGGCGCCGGAGGCGGCCCGCGGCAGGCCGTCCGCATAGCCCGCGCCGGCGATCGCCAGCTCGCTGTCGCGCGCGAGCCGCATTGCTGCGCCGTAGCCGACCACTTCGCCGCGCGCTGCCTTGCGCACCTGCAGAACGCGGGCCTGCGCGGTGACGACGGTGCGCGGCGCGAAGCCGGCGCCGCCCGTCATGCCGCCATAGAGCTCGATGCCGGGCCGCGTCAGCTCGCACAGATAGTCGCCGCCGAGCAGCACCCCCGACGAGGCCGCGAGGCTCGCCTCGACGCCGGGAAACAATTGCCGCGCCTGGCGAAAGACCTCGAGCTGGCGCGCATTGAGGGGATGGCCCGGTTCGTCCGCGCAGGCGAGGTGGCTGACCAGCAGCGCGATCTCAACCGCCCCGGTCAGCGCGTTCTCGCCGGCGAAATGCGCGGCTTCCGCCAGCGTCATGCCCAGCCGGTTCATGCCGGTGTCGACATGCAGCGCCGCCGGGAGCTGCCGCCCGTCCAGCCAGCCCTCGGCCTCCCAGATCGCCGTGTCGCGCACCGAGTTGAGCACCGGCACGAGGCCGTGCTCGCGCAGCACGGCCGCGGCCTCCGGGCCGAGCGGCCCCGACAGCACGTAGATCGTCGCCTCGGGAGCGACGGCGCGCACCCGCACGCCCTCGTGCGGCAGCGCCACGAAGAAGCGCCGGCAGCCGGCCTCGGCGAGCGCCGGCACGGCATGCTCGATACCTAGCCCGTAGGCGTCGGCCTTCACCACTGCGGCAGCCTCCGCCGGGGCGCTCAGCCGCGCCAGCGCCCGCCAGTTGTCGGCGAGCGCGGTCAGGTCGATCGTCAGCACGCCGCCGGCCAGGTGGAAGTCCGGCCCGCCGCCGGCCAGGTTGGGCGCCTCGCTCGCCACCTCTACTCGAACCGCTCCGGCAGGTGGCTGTCCTCCGCGAGGTCGAAGAAGCGCGTGAATTCGCCCTGGAAGCCGAGCTGCACCGTGCCCGTCGGGCCGTGGCGCTGCTTGGCCACGATCACCTCGGCCTTGCCGCGGGCGTCGTTCATCGCCGCTTCCCATTTGATGTATTCCTCGGTGCCCGGCTTCGGCTCCTTGTTCTTGAGGTAGTATTCCTCGCGGTAGATGAACAGCACGACGTCGGCGTCCTGCTCGATCGAGCCCGATTCGCGCAGGTCCGAGAGCTGCGGCCGCTTGTCGTCGCGGTTCTCGACCTGGCGCGAGAGCTGCGACAGCGCGATGATCGGCACGCCGAGCTCCTTGGCGAGCGCCTTGAGCCCGGTGGTGATCTCGGTCACCTCCTGCACGCGGTTCTCGCCGGCCCGCTTCGACGAGCCGGTCATGAGCTGGATATAGTCGATGACGATCAGGTCGAGCCCGCGCTGGCGCTTCAGCCGGCGGGCGCGCGCGGCGAGCTGCGCGATCGAGATGCCGCCCGTCTGGTCGATGTAGAGCGGGATCTTCTGCATCATCTGCGAGCAGGCGACCAGCTTCTCGAAATCGGCCTCGCTGATCTCGCCGCGGCGGATCTTGGAGGAGGGGATCTCGGTCTGCTCGGAGATGATGCGGGTGGCGAGCTGCTCGGAGGACATTTCGAGCGAGAACAGGCCGACGACGCCGCCGTTTGCCGCCCGCATCGAGCCGTCGGCCTGCTGCGCCGGCTCGTAGGAATGCGCGATGTTGAAGGCGATGTTGGTGGCGAGCGAAGACTTGCCCATGCCGGGGCGGCCGGCGAGCACGATCAGGTCGGAGGGCTGCAGGCCGCCCATGCGCCGGTCGAGGTCGCGCATGCCGGTGGCGATGCCCGACAGGTGCCCGTCGCGCATGTAGGCGGCGTTCGCCATGTCGACGGCGAGCTTCACCGCGTCGGTGAAGCTCTCGAAGCCGCCGTCGTAGCGGCCCGTCTCGGCGAGCTCGAACAGCCGCCGCTCGGCGTCCTCGATCTGCTCCTGCGGCGCCATGTCGACCGGCGCGTCGTAGGCGATGTTGACCATGTCCTCGCCGACGGTGATCAGCGCGCGGCGCGTGGCGAGGTCGTAGATGGCGCGGCCGTAGTCGGCGGCGTTGATGATGGTGACGGCCTCGGCGGCCAGCCGCGCGAGATAGTGCGCCACCGTCATGTCGCCGACCTTCTCCTCGGCCGGCAGGAAGGTCTTGATCGTCACCGGGCTCGCGACCTTGCCCATGCGGATGAAGTCCTGCGCCACCGCGTAGATCTTGCGGTGCAGCGGCTCGTAGAAGTGCTCGGCCTTGAGGAAGTCGGAGACGCGGTAGAAGGCGTCGTTGTTGACGAGGATGGCGCCCAGCAGCGCCTGCTCGGCCTCGATGTTGTTCGGCGCCTCGCGGTAGAGCGGGGTCTCCGCCGCGCCGATCTTGCGGGCTGCTTCAGCCATTCTCCGTGCCCCTTTCGGTCCCCGTCCTGCCGTAACAGACGGCGGCGCCGAGGAGTCGCCTCCCGCGGCACGCCGCACAGGATTCACAGGCCGGGCCGATCCGTGGAAAGAATCTGCGTTGACTCGAATCGGCGGATCGGAACGCGCGATGTTACCGGAACAAAACAGGAAAATCCACACCGTCCGCATCGGTCGCCATGCCTTCCGGCAGGCGATCATTACCGTCATTTAACTGGTGCCGGGCCGGCCGCACGCTAGGGTGGCGGCGGGAGAGAGCTAGGTCTTCAGGAACCAAGCCCATGACTCTTCGATCCGCTACCCTGCAACCCGGACCGGCCGGCTATTCGGCCTCCCAGATCGTCCTGCACTGGATCATCGCGGCCCTCGTCGTCTTCCAGCTCGCCTTCGGCGGCATGATGGGGCCTGCTTATCGCGCCTTCCGCCGGGGCACCGAGCCCGCGGCCGCCGACCTCTTCGCGGCCAACGTCCACGTCTATGTCGGCATCGCCGTCCTCGTGCTGGCGGTCTGGCGCTTTGCGCTCAGGCTGACGCGCGGCGTGCCGGCCCTGCCGGCGGGCGAGGGGCCGGTGACGGCCTGGCTCGCCCGGATCGCCCATTTCCTGCTCTATCTGTTCATCTTCGGCATGCCGGTGACGGGCATGCTCGCCTGGTTCGGCATGGTCGAGCAGGCCGGCGAGTTCCACGAGACGATGAAGCCGGTCATCATCCTCGTCGTCGCGCTCCACGCCGCCGGCGCGCTGTGGCAGCATTTCGGCGCCCGCACCGACGTGCTGCGCCGGATGCTCAGGCCGGTCCGGCCGTAGGGCTTTACCGCCGGATTTCCTCTCCCCCGGGGCAGGGGGAGAGGTGGCCCGCGAAGCGGTGGGGGTGCTTATCCCGGCTCTTGCCGGCTCAGGCCTTGGTCGACCTGCGCTTTCGCGGAGCCGGCTTGGCGGCCGGCTTCGGCGCCGGGGCGGCCGCTTCCGTCGAAGCGGCCTTGTCGGCGTGCGCCAGCTCCATCTCGCCCTCGTGGATGTATTCGCGGGTGATCGGCAGCGTGTCGTTCCGCTTGGTGATCTGGATCTGGAAGTTCACCATGTCCTGCCAGCGGAACGAGGCCTCCGAGCCGGCGAGGTAGAACTCCCACATGCGCGCGAATCGCTCGTCGTAGATCTCCACCGCGCGCTTGCGGTTGGCCATGAAGCGCTCGCGCCAGGCCTTCAGCGTCTCGGCATAGTGCAGCCGCAGGATCTCGACGTCGGTGACGACCAGCCCCGCCTTCTCGATCGCCGGCATCACCTCCGACAGCGCCGGGATGTAGCCGCCGGGGAAGATGTACTTGCGGATGAAGGCGTTGGTGGCCGCCGGCGGCCCGCTGCGGCCGATCGTGTGCAGCAGCATGACGCCGTCCGGCTTGAGCAGCGTCGCGCACTTGTCGAAGAAGGTGCGGTAGTGGTTGACGCCGACATGCTCGAACATGCCGACCGAGACGATGCGGTCGAAGCGCTCCGACAGGCTGCGATAGTCGCGCAGCTCGAAATGGACGTGGTTCTCCAGCCCCGCGTCCTGCGCGCGCTGCGTCGACACCGCGATCTGCTCGGTCGACAGCGTCACGCCCAGCACCTCGGCGTCGAACTGGCGCGCGATGTAGAGGCCGAGCCCGCCCCAGCCGGAGCCGATGTCGAGCACGCTGTTGCCGCGGCCGACGTTCAGCTTGGCCACGATGTGCTGCTTCTTGGCCTCCTGCGCCTCCTCCAGCGTCATGTCGGGGCGCGCATAGTAGGCGCAGGAATACTGCATGTCGGCGTCGAGGAAGAGCCGGTACATCTCGCCCGACAGGTCGTAGTGGCGGTGCACGTTCTGGCGCGAGCGGCCGGCCGTGTTGAACTGCTGCAGGCGGCGCAGCGCGTAGCGCGCGCCCTCCAGCATGCGCGCCGGCAGCGTGGTGCCGTCCATGCTGTTGCCGAGATTGGTGAAGGCGATCTGCAGGAAGTCGATGAGGTCGCCCTCGACCACGTCGAACTCGCCGTCCATGTAGGCCTCGGGCATGGCCAGCATCGGGTCGAGCGCGATCGCGCGCGCCGCCCCGTGCGTCCGGATCGCGACGTGCACCGGCCGGCCGCTGCCGTCTCCGTAGGTCCGGGTGGTGCCGTCAGGGTCCGTGACCGTGAGCGCGCCTGTCCTGACCAGTCGCGCGACAGCCTTGTGCAACAGTGAAGCCATAGCAGCCGCTCTCGAAATCAACTCATGAAGCTGCAATTATGACTCAGACCGATCCGGCTTGAAAAGCATCCGGCGTGCATGGCTGTGCGTCTGGATGAATGGCTGGAGCGGTCTGGCCGAATGTCCGGTTGCTTCTGCCACAACGCAAAAAGGCCCGGATCGCTCCGGGCCTTCCTGGCATTTTTCGCGGGTGGGACGGAGCCTCAGGCCTGGCCTTCGGTCTCCTCGCCCTCTTCCTCGGCGCGCTCGTCGAAGAAGGCGTCCGGCCGCGCCGCCTCGTCGATGTCCTCGCCGTAGATCGCCTCGGCCGTCGTCAGCGTCTCGCCGCGGGCCTGGCGCTCGGCCTCGTCGGCGGAGCGGGCGATGTTGAGCGTGATCGTCACCTCGACCTCGGGGTGCAGCGCGATCGCGATGTTGGTGAGGCCGATCGCCTTGATCGGGTGGTTGAGCTCGACCTGGTTGCGGGCGACGCTGAAGCCTTCCGCGGTCAGGATGTCGGCGATGTCGCGGGTCGACACCGAGCCGTAGAGCTGGCCGGTCTCGCCGGCCGCGCGCACCACCACGAAGCTCTTGCCGTCGAGCTTGTCGGCGATCTTCTGGGCCTCGCCCTTGCGCTCGAGGTTGCGCGCCTCGAGCTGCGCGCGCTGGCCCTCGAACTTCTTCTTGTTGGCCTCGTTGGCGCGCAGCGCCTTGCCCTGCGGCAGCAGGAAGTTGCGCGCGTAGCCGTCCTTGACCCTGACGGTCTCGCCCATCTGGCCGAGGCGCGAAATGCGTTCGAGAAGAATGACTTCCATCGTCTTGTCCTTTCAGAACCGCAAGCGGTTGAATCAGAAAGGCAGGAAGCAAGTGGCGTCTTCGCCGGGATCGCTGTCCTGCCGTGGCAGTTAGGGCCGCTCTTTCAGGCCCAACTCGGGAGGAACCGCCCCCGAAGCGGTGGGGAGGGGTGCCGGAGCACCCCTCGGAAGGCTTACTTCACCACGTAGGGCAGCAGGCCCAGGAAGCGGGCGCGCTTGATCGCCTTGGCGAGCTCGCGCTGCTTCTTCTGGCTGACGGCGGTGATGCGGCTCGGCACGATCTTGCCGCGCTCGGAGATGTAGCGCTGCAGCAGCCGCACGTCCTTGTAGTCGATCCGCGGCGCGTTGGCGCCGGAGAACGGGCAGGTCTTGCGGCGGCGGTGGAAGGGGCGCCGCGTCGGGATCTGGTTGATGTCGACCATTATTCAGCGGCTCCTTCGGCCTGTTCGCGCGGACGGCGCGGACCGCGATCGTCGCGGTCGCCGCCGCGCTCACCCCGGTCGCGATCGCCAAACGGGCGGCGCTCGCCGCGGTCGCGGTCGCCGAAGCGCGACGGACGGCCGTCACGGTCGCCGCGGTCGCGCTCCTCGCGCTTCTGCATCATCGCGGAGACGCCTTCCTCGTGCTTCTCGACCTTGATGGTCATGAAGCGCAGGACGTCTTCCGACAGGCCCATCTGGCGTTCCATCTCGTTGATGGCCGCGGCCGGGGCCGTCAGGTCCATCAGCGTGTAGTAGGCCTTGCGGTTCTTCTTGATCCGGTAGGCGAGGGACTTCAGCCCCCAGTTCTCCACCCGGCCGACGCTGCCGCCATTCTGCTCGATCACGCCCTTGTAGGAATTCACAAGGTCGTCGACCTGCTGCTGCGACAGATCCTGCCGGGCAAGGAACACATGCTCGTAAAGTGCCATGGTCTTTGCCTTTCTTCGTTTCTCTACCGGACCCGACGGCTAAAGCCTCTGAACCTGACTTTTCCGCTGGTCGCGGCGAAGAAAGGAGCATGTCGAGACGGTCGAGAGCGGAGACACGGGAGGCGGAAGGGCTTTTGCCTTCACGCGGAAGCCTTCCTTGCGGGAAAACCTCCGGCCCTCCGTTCAGCCCCCAATCGGGACCGGCAGATTGCGCGCGACTATACAGGAGATGCCCGGCCCGCGCAAGGCCGGCCGGCTGGCCGCGGTGCCGCTGCGACAGCATGGTGCCTTGCGGCGCTGCGGCGCCATGCTACCACTTGCGGCGCATCGGAGGGCTCCATGCGGGGATCGACGGCCATCTGGAGACTGCGCGTCGCGCTGGCCGCGGCGCTTCTCCTGCTGTTCGAGAGCGTTTCCGGCGCCTTCGCCGGCGCGGATTTCTCCGCGCGCGTCGTGCTCGACGCCTACGGCAACCCGATCTGCACCACCCATTCCGGCCACGACGAGAGCCCCGGCCATTCCGGCCTGCCGGGCTGCTGCACGCTGGCCTGCTCCATGGTCGCGCCGGCGCTCGCCGACGCCTCGCCGGCCGGCGACGTCAGCCCCGGCCCCGGCGCGATCATCGCCTGGCTGTCCGCCGGCTTCGCGCCGGACGTCCTGCCCGCCGCTCCCGACCACGACCCGGGCCGGCCGCGCGCGCCGCCGCTCGCCTGACGCTTCCGCCTGCCGCATCCGCCGCCGCCTCCCGAGCGAGGTGTGCAGCGCGATCATGCGCATGGCCTTCTTCCCCGCGAAATCGCATAGTCCGCCGGCTCCGGTCCGGCCCATCCTTCATGGAGACTTTTCATGTACCGCAAGCTTATCCTCGCCGCCGCGCTCGCCCTCGGTGCCGGTCCGGCCTTCGCCCACGTCACGCTGGAGCAGGCGAAAACGCCCGCGGGCGGCAGCTACAAGGCCGTCTTCCGCGTGCCGCATGGCTGCGACGGCAAGCCCACCGTCGCCGTCCGGGTGAAGATCCCCGAGGGCTTCATCGGCGTGAAGCCGATGCCCAAGCCCGGCTGGACGCTCGACAAGGTCAGGGGCAAGTACGCCAAGACCTACGAACTGTTCGGCACGCCGACCAGCGAGGGCGTCACCGAGGTCTCGTGGAGCGGCGGCAGCCTGCCGGACGACGAATATGACGAGTTCGTCCTGCGTGGCACCTTCGTCGGCGACCTTCCGGTCGGCTCGGTCATATACTTCCCGATCGTGCAGGAATGCCCGGACGGCGCCGCCGAGCGCTGGATCGAGGTGCCTGCATCGGGACAGTCGTCCGACGACCTCAAGATGCCCGCGCCCGCCGTCACGCTGACCGAGAAGGCCGGCGGCCACTGATGATGCCGGCCGCCGCGTCCTTCCGGGCGATCCGCCTGTTGCCCGCGGCGGCCGTGCTGCTGCTCGCCTGGCTCTGCCTTGCCGGCCCGGCATGGGCGCATGCCTCGCTGGTGTCGACGCAGCCCGTCGACGGCGACGTGCTGGCGAGCGCCCCCGAAACCTTCTCGCTCACCTTCAGCGAGCCGGTGTCGCCGCTGGCGCTCAAGCTGGTGAAGCCGGACGGCGCCGCGCTGCCGCTGCCCGATTTCGAGCTGCGCGACGCCACCCTCGTCATCCGCGCGCCGAAGGACCTCGAGCGCGGCACCCATGTGCTGAGCTGGCGCGTCACCTCGGAGGACGGCCATCCGGTCGGCGGCTCGGTCGTCTTCTCGATCGGCAAGGTGAGCGCGCATGCGCCGGTGGCGACCGACGCCGTCGACTGGACGGTGCGGGCCGGCCTGTGGGCGGGCCGGCTGGGGCTCTATCTCGGCTTCTTTCTCGGCATAGGCGGCGCCTTCTCGCTCGCCTGGCTCCTGCCGGGCGCCGCCGCCGGCCGCCGCCTCGTCGCGTGGGCGCTCGCCGTGGGCGGCGCCGGCGTGGCGGTATCGGCCGGCTTCCAGGGGCTCGACGCGCTCGGCGTGCCCGTCTCGTGGCTCGCCGAGCGCACGGTCTGGTCGACCGGGCTGGGCACCAGCTTCGGCTGGACCGTGCTCGCCGCGCTCGCGGCGCTGGTCCTCGCGGCGGCCGCGCTCGCGGCCTCGGGCGTTCCCGCCCGCATCCTCTCCGCCGCCGCTTTGTTCGGCGCCGGCCTCGCGCTGGCGCTGAGCGGCCA
>JAFKJY010000009.1 GCA_017305835.1 Hyphomicrobiales bacterium | reverse complement strand
CCATCGCGCAGGTGCACCCCGCCCATGTCGAGCGCGGGGGCCGGCGCACCCGCGTCGCCGG
Source organism: Hyphomicrobiales bacterium (assembly GCA_017305835.1). Classification (GTDB taxonomy): domain Bacteria; phylum Pseudomonadota; class Alphaproteobacteria; order Rhizobiales; family Rhizobiaceae; genus RCIO01. The sequence goes on along the minus strand of JAFKJY010000009.1, from coordinate 20,393 downwards.
CAAGGTCATCCGTCCCGGCGTGCGCCGCCGCTTCCAGCAGGATCTGGAGAGCTTCTTCCTCGCCGCGCGCATGCAGGAGCGCTTCCTGCCCGCCGCCCGCCGGCTGAAGCCGGTCGAGGTGGCCCGCACGCTCGCCCAGACCACCAAGATCGAGATGGACCTGCGGCTCGAGGCCGCCGCCCTTTCGGAGCTCGGCGAGAACACCAAGGAGGATCCCGGCTTCCGCGTGCCTTGGGTCGACTGGGAGCGGACGGGGCGCGACGTCGTCACGCTCGAATGGATCGACGGCGTCAAGATGTCGAACGTCGCGGCGCTGCGCGAGGCCGGCCACGATCTCGAGAAGCTCGCCGCCACGCTGGTTCAGTCCTTCCTGCGCCACACGCTGCGCGACGGCTTCTTCCACGCCGACATGCATCCCGGCAACCTGTTCGTTGAGGCCGACGGCACCATCGTCGCGGTCGATCTCGGCATCACCGGCCGGCTCGGCCGCAAGGAGCGCCGCTTCCTCGCCGAGATCCTCTACGGCTTCATCACGCGTGACTACCTGCGCGTCGCCGAGGTGCATTTCGAGGCCGGCTACGTGCCGCGCGACCACGACGTGCACGCCTTCGCCCAGGCGATCCGCGCCATCGGCGAGCCGATCCACGGCCAGCCGGCCGAGAGCATCTCGATGGCCCGCCTGCTCACCCTGCTGTTCGAGGTCACCGAGCTGTTCGACATGGCGACGCGGCCCGAGCTGCTGATGCTGCAGAAGACCATGGTCGTGGTCGAGGGCGTGGCGCGCACGCTCGACCCGCATTTCAACATGTGGAAGACCTCCGAGCCGGTGGTCGGCCACTGGATCCGCGACAATCTCGGCCCGCGCGGCATGCTGGCCGACATGCGCGAGGGCACCGGCGCGCTCGTCTCGCTGGTGCGCCAGGCGCCTGAACTGGCCGCGCGCGCCGAGCGCCTGTCGCGCGAGATCGATGCGATGGCCGAGAACGGCCTGCGCTTCGACGCTGCCACCGCCCGCGCCATCGGCCGCGAGGAAGCCCGCGCCACCCGCTGGGGCAGGGTGGCGCTGTGGGTCATCGCCATCGCGCTCGCGGTGATCGCGTGGAAGCTTCTTTGACAGCATTGCTGGCAATGCCATCATTGCATGCATGGGCAGGTCGAACTATCATGCGTCTAGATAGGAGGCTCGCATGGGCAGCATGACCGTACGCAAGATCGACGACGAGGTGATGCGCGACCTGCGCATCAGCGCCGCCCGCCGTGGTGTGTCCATGGAACAGGAAGCGCGGGACCGGCTGCGCCAGCCGCTGCCCCGTGCGCAGCCGATCCGGGCTGATGACCGCGCTGCGCCGGAATGGAACCTGAAGGCTACAAGAGAAGAGCTGCTGGCGCTGGGCAAAGGTCTGCCCGAGATGGATTTCGACCTGAAGGCATTTACCGACGAAATGTACGCCTATCTTGACGAGGAATGACTTGGTTATCGACACCTCCGCGCTTGTCGCCATCCTCAAGCAAGAGCCTGAAGCACCTGAAATAGTTGCTTGCCTTGGGAGAGCTGAACGGAGATTGCTGAGCGCCGGCACTGCGTTGGAATGCGGCATCGTGGTTGCATCGAAATTCGGCCCGCTTGGCCGCGAGCGCCTTTTGCAATTGATCCATCTCTCCCGCATCGAAATCGTCCCTTTCGATGAAGCGCAGGTACGCATCGGCATTGACGCTCGCTTTCGCTACGGCCGCGGTTCCGGGGATTCCGCCAAGCTCAACTTCGGCGACTGCTTCGCCTATGCGCTGGCCAAGACCCGCAACCTGCCGCTGCTTTTCAAGGGCGACGATTTCATCCATACCGACATCGTCCCGGCGCTTCCGCCGGCCTGAGGATCGCGGTCGCATGACACTCTCCGGTAAGCGCATCCTGCTCGTCATCGGCGGCGGCATCGCCGCCTACAAGAGCCTCGACCTGATCCGCCGCCTGCGCGAGCGCGGCGCTTCGGTGCGCTGCGTGATGACTGAGGCCGCCACCCGTTTCGTCACGCCGCTCGCCGCCGGCGCGCTCGCCGCGACCCATGTCTTCACCGAACTGTTCGACCGCGACGACGAGCACGACATCGGCCATATCCGCCTGTCGCGCGAGGCCGACCTGATCGTGGTGGCGCCGGCGACCGCCGACCTGATGGCCAAGATGGCGAACGGGCTCGCCAACGACCTCGCCTCCACAGTGCTTCTCGCCACCGACAAGCCGGTGCTCGTCGCCCCCGCCATGAACCCGCGCATGTGGGCGCATCCGGCGACCGTGCGCAACCGCGAAACGCTCGCCCGAGACGGCGTCCGCTTCGTCGGGCCGAACCGCGGCGAGATGGCCGAGGGCGGCGAGGCCGGCGAGGGCCGCATGGCCGAGCCGCTGGAGATCGCCGCCGCGGTCGAGGCGATGCTGGGCGACGGCGCGCAGCCGCTCGCCGGCAGGAGGATCGTCGTCACCTCCGGCCCGACCCACGAGCCGATCGACCCGGTGCGCTACATCGCCAACCGCTCGTCCGGCAAGCAGGGTCACGCGATCGCCGCAGCGCTCGCCCGGCTCGGCGCCGACGTGCGCCTCGTCTCCGGTCCGGTCTCGATCCCCGATCCGGCCGGCGTGACCACCGTCCATGTCGAGACCGCGCGGCAGATGCGCGACGCGGTGGAGGCGCAGCTTCCGGCCGACGCCGGCATCTTCGTCGCCGCCGTGGCCGACTGGCGCACCGAAGGGCAGGCAGCCGACAAGATCAAGAAGATGCCGGGCGAGGGGCCGCCGGCCCTCAAAATGGTCGAGAACCCCGACATCCTCGCCGGCGTCGGCCACCATGCCCAGCGTCCGCGCCTCGTCGTCGGTTTCGCAGCCGAGACGGCCGACCTCATCTCGAACGCGAAAGCCAAGCTCGCCAAGAAGGGCGCCGACTTGATCGTCGCCAATGACGTCTCCCATGACAGCGGCGTCGGCGCCAAAGGCGTCATGGGCGGCGACCGCAACCGCGTCCGCATCGTCTCGGCGACGAGCGTCGAGGAATGGCCGGAGATGACCAAGGACGAGGTGGCCGCGCGGCTCGCCGCGCTCGTCGCCGACCGCCTCGCCGACTGATCCGCTCCCGGTCAGCCGGAAACGGAAAGGCCCGGCGCGTCGCCGCGCCGGGCCTCTCTGCCTGGGAGAATGCGACGGCCGTCAGGCGGTCGGCTGCTTGGCCTTGCGCAGGTAGGGCAGAACCTTCTCGAACGCGCCGAACTTCGCCTTGGCGTCCTCGTCGGAGACCGAGCCGGCGATCACGATGTCCTCGCCCGGCTTCCAGTCGGCCGGCGTCGAGACGGGGAACTTCGCCGTGAGCTGGATCGAATCGATGGCGCGCAGGATCTCCTGGAAGTTGCGGCCGGTCGTCATCGGATAGGTCAGGACCAGCTTGATCTTCTTGTCCGGGCCGATGACGAAGACCGAGCGGACGGTCTGGTTGTCGGCCGGCGTGCGGCCTTCCGAGCTGTCGCCCGCCGAGGCCGGCAGCATGTCGTAGAGCTTGGCGACCTTGAGGTCCTTGTCGCCGATCATCGGGTAGTTGACCTTGTGGCCGGTCGCGGTCTGGATGTCGCCCTTCCACTTCTGGTGGCTTTCGATCGGGTCGACCGAGATGCCGATGATCTTGGCGTTGCGCTTGTCGAACTCCGGCTTGAGCCCCGCCATCGTGCCGAGCTCGGTGGTGCAGATCGGCGTGAAGTCCTTCGGGTGGGAGAACAGCACGGCCCAGCCGTTGCCGATCCAGTCGTGGAAGTGGATCGTGCCTTCCGTGGTCTCGGCGGTGAAGTCGGGTGCCGTATGGTTGATGCGCAGGCTCATGGCGAACTCCCTTGCTGCGCCGGCGGGCGCCGGCGGTCTGATTTTGCGCAATCATAGAGCGAAAACCGCCGGCGGCGAGACAAGGCCGAGCAAATTTCATCCGCAATCGGAATAGATTTGCGCGAATCCGAAATATGAGAAAATCTTTTCGCGCTTCCGCGCCGCTTACCAGGCGCCGCCGCTCACCGCAATCACGATGGTGAGGAGCCCGAGCGCGGTGTTGATCGCCACCGTCCGCCGGATCCTGTCGAGGTTGCGCGCGGCCGCTTGCAGGTCGCCGCCGTCGACGGCCATGCGGAACCGCTTCCACGGCGCGAAGACGAGGTGGAGATAGAGCAGCATCATCAGGATGCCGGTCGCCATCATCAGGTTGACGTTGAGCGGCGCCGTCGCGAAGCCGCCGAAGACCGAAAAGATCATCCAGATGCCGGTGACGAGGATCACCACGATCGCCCCGCCGACGCGCGGCAGGAAGCTGGCAAACACCCTGCGCCACAGCGGCAGCCGCTGCGCCGGCTCCAGCCCGCCGGCGGCCGGCCGCAGGATCGTGTAGGCGAACGCCATCCCGCCGACCCAGAAGACCACGGCCAGGATGTGCAGCGCGAGCAGGATGGGGATCATGGCTTTCCTCTATGCCGCCAGAGGGGAGCAGACCGCCGCCCGCAACGCAAGCGTCGATATGCGCGACGGTTCGCTTCTCCCGGCCGGCGGGCCTCCGCGCTTCACGGCAGTTTCCTGCCCGGCTTGCGTTTCGGATTGCGCGGACCTTCCGGCTTGCCGGCCGATTTGGCTGCATTTTTCCCGGCCCAGGACTTGGCCGGCCGCGCCTCTTCCTCGCCCGGCGCGCCCTTACCAAACGGGCGCTTCGGCTTGCCGGTCCATGCGTTGGTATCCGGCTTTGCCTTGCCGCGATGCGGCTTCTTCTCGGACCGTCGCTGCTCGCCGTCCTGCATCCCGCGCTGTCCGGCGCGGGAAAGGTCGGGCGTGCCCTGCAGCCGCGTGACGGTGATGCCGCGCTCCAGCGTGCGCTTGCCCAGCGCCTTCAGGAAGCGTTCGCCTGCCCCGGCTTCCAGTTGCACGAGGCTCTGTTCCGGCATCAGCTTGATCTGGCCGATGTCGCGCTTGGAGAGCCCGCCATTGCGGCAGATCATCGGGATCAGCCAGCGCGGCTCGGCCTGCTGGTTGCGGCCGATCGACAGGCTCACCCACACGCTGTCGCCGAACTCTTCGCGCCGGGGCCGCTCCGCCGCCGCCGCGTGCCGGTCGTCCGAGGGGCGCGGCGCGAACTGCGCGGAAGCGATCTCGATCAGCTCTTCCGGTGCCGAGCGCCCGCTGCGCGCGTTGCGCACGAAGGCCGCCGCGATGCGCTCGGCGCCATGCGCTTCGATGATCTGGCGCACCAGCGCCAGCTCATCGTCCGTCGGGTCCGCCGCGAGCGCCGGATCGGCCAGGATGCGCTCGTCGTCGCGCTGCATGACGTCTTCCGCCGACGGCGGCCGCGCCCAGTTCGCCGTCACGTTTGCCGCGCCCAGCAGGCGCTCGACGCGCCGTCTCGCCGAGGCCGGCACGATCAGGGCACTGACGCCCTTGCGCCCGGCGCGTCCGGTGCGCCCGCTCCGGTGCAGCAGCGTCTCGGGATTGGTCGGCAGGTCGGCATGGATGACGAGTTCGAGATCGGGCAGGTCGATGCCGCGCGCCGCCACGTCGGTGGCGATGCAGACGCGGGCGCGCCCGTCGCGCATCGCCTGTAGCGCATGCGTGCGCTCGTTCTGGCTGAGCTCGCCCGACATGGCCACGACCGAGAAGCCGCGATTGTTGAAACGCGCTGTCAGATGATTGACCGCCGCCCGCGTCGAGCAGAACACCAGCGCGTTCTTCGCCTCGTAATAGCGCAGCACGTTGATGATGGCGTTCTCGCGGTCGCTGCCGGCGACCGTCAGCGCGCGATATTCGATGTCGACGTGCTGCTCGCGCTCCGCTGCCGTCGACAGCCGCACCGCGTCGCGCTGGTAGCTGCGGGCGAGCGCCGCGATCGGCTTCGACACCGTGGCCGAGAACATCAGGGTCCGCCGCTGTTCGGGTGCCGAGCCGAGGATGAATTCGAGGTCCTCGCGAAAGCCGAGGTCGAGCATCTCGTCCGCCTCGTCGAGCACCACGGCGCGCAGGTCCGAAAGGTCGAGCGCGCCGCGCGTGATGTGGTCGCGCAGGCGGCCCGGCGTGCCGACCACGATGTGCGCGCCCTGTTCGAGCATGCGCCGCTCGCCGCGCATGTCCATGCCGCCGACGCAGGAGACGACGCGCGCGCCCGTCTCGGCGTACAGCCATTCCAGTTCGCGCTTCACCTGCATGGCGAGCTCTCGCGTCGGTGCGATGGCGAGCCCCAGCGGCGCGGCCGCCGGTCCGAACCGCTCCTCTCCGGCGAGCAGCGTCGGCGCCAGCGCGATGCCGAAGGCGACCGTCTTGCCGGAGCCCGTCTGCGCCGAGACCAGCGCGTCGGCGTCGGCTGGCGAGAGCCCCAGCACCGCCTCCTGGACCTGCGTCGGTTCGGTGTAGCCGCGCGCTTCGAGAGCGCGGGCGAGCGGCGCGATGACGCCGGAGAAACCAGTCATTGTTCCATGCCTTTCGGGGCGCGCCCTGCGCGCGTCGGCGGCGTCGCGGCCGCGTGTCTTGATGACGGGGCGGCTCAGGCCGCCTTCGTCTCGGCGCGCACCTGATAGTCCTTCACCGCCGCGAAGCCGATCTGCTTCCAGCGCTCGGCCTCGTAGTTCAGGCCGAACTCGTGCGGCGCGAGGAAGACGGGATCGCCGTCGAGGTCGCGGGCGATGTCGCCGCGATGGCTCTCCATGAAGCGCTCCAGCTCCGCCTTGCTGTCGGCCGAGATCCAGCGGCAGATCGAGAAGCGCGCCATCTCGAAGTCGACCGGCAGGCCGTATTCGGCGTTGAGTCGCTCCTTCAGCACGTCGAGCTGCAGCGCGCCGACGACGCCGACGATGGCCGGCGAGCCGTCCTCCGGCTGGAAGAGCTGCACCACGCCCTCCTCGGCCATCTGCTGCAGCGCTTCCTTCAGCTTCTTGGCCTTCATGGCGTCGCCGAGGCGCACGCGGCGCAGGATCTCCGGCGCGAAGTTGGGCACGCCGCGGAACAGGATGTCCTCGCCCTCGGTCAGCGTGTCGCCGATCCTCAGCGTGCCGTGGTTGGGGATGCCCACCACGTCGCCGGCATAGGCCTCGTCGGCGGTGATGCGGCTTCGCGCGAAGAAGAACTGCGGCGCCGACAGGCTCATCGGCTTGCCGGTGCGCACCAGCTTGGCCTTCATGCCGCGCTCCAGCTTGCCCGAACACACCCGCACGAAGGCGATGCGGTCGCGGTGGTTGGGGTCCATGTTGGCCTGGATCTTGAAGACGAAGCTGGTCATCTTCGGCTCGGTCGGCTTCACCTCGCGGCGGTCGGCCTCCTGCGCCCGCGGCATCGGCCCCCAGGCGCCCAGCGCCTCGATCAGATCGCGGACACCATAGTTACGGAGAGCGGATCCGAAGAACACAGGCGTCAGGTGCCCCTCACGGAAGGCCGCGAGGTCGAACGGCCGGCAGGCCTCGCGCGCGAGCTCCAGCGCCTCGATGAAGTCCGGCCGCTCGTTGTCGGGCAGCAGGCCGGCGACGCGGTTGGAGTCCGGTCCGTTGACCTTGGTCCGCTCGGCCTCCTCGTCGGAGCGGCGCACCGCGTTCTCGGCGAGGTGGTAGGTGCCGGAAAAACTCTTGCCCTGGCCGATCGGCCAGGTGATCGGCGCGGTGTCGAGCGCCAGCTTCTGCTCGATCTCGTCGAGGATCTCGAACGTGTCGCGCGCCTCGCGGTCCATCTTGTTGACGAAGGTGACGATCGGGATGTCGCGCAGCCGGCACACCTCGAACAGCTTCAGCGTGCGCGGCTCGATGCCCTTGGCCGCGTCGATCACCATCACGGCGAAGTCGACGGCCGACAGCGTCCTGTAGGTGTCGTCGGCGAAGTCCTCGTGGCCGGGCGTGTCGAGCAGGTTGAAGACGTTGTCGCCGTACTCGAAGGTCATCACCGATGTGACGACCGAGATGCCGCGCTCGCGCTCGATCTTCATCCAGTCCGAGCGCGTCTGGATCCTGTCCTTCTTGGCCTTCACCTCGCCGGCGAGCTGGATCGCGCCGCCGAACAAAAGCAGCTTCTCCGTCAGCGTGGTCTTGCCCGCGTCCGGATGCGCGATGATGGCGAAGGTGCGTCGGCGCGCCACCGCCTGTTCGATTGTCTCGGCCATGTCGGGGGTATGTCAGGGGTTCCGTTCGATCGCGGCTATATAGTCATCGTCGCGCCGGGTGTCGAACGGAAATGCCTGCGCCGTCCCTCAGTCCGCACCGCCCCCGTAGGCGCCCTTGTATTCGTAGTGCCACGGCTCGCGCGGCTTGGCGAGCGGCCCGGCGAACGGCATGCCGGAGGCTTTCACCGCCTTCGCGAGCTTCTCCGTCCAGCCGGCCTCGTCCCAGTCGTCGTCAATGGCGCCCGTGTCGGCGCCGGCGACGATGTCGCCGTCCTTCATCACCTGGAAGTCGAAGGCGCGCGCGCGCCCGGCCGTGCGGCGACAGCCCCGGCGCGGCGAGCGCCACCGGCCGGCCCGGCTGCCAGCCGGAGAGGAACGCGCTGGCCTGCCGGGTGCCGGCCTTCGGATGCGCCTCGCGCCATGCCGCGAAGGCGGCTTCGAGCTCGCGCGCCCCGGCCGCCACCGAGGCGTTGCGGTTCCATTTCGCGATCTGCTCGTCGAGGCTGCGCACCTGCGTGTTGACGCGCAGCGAATAGCCGGGGTTCTGCGCCTCGAAGGCGGCGATCACCGCGTCCACCGCCTCGAACGCCATCCGGCTGGCGTCGGAGGCGAGGTAGGTGTCGATCTCCGCGTCGGTCCAGCTCCACCGCGCCTCCAGCGAGCGCGCCGAGCGCAGGTAGCTGCGCAGCGCGAGCAGCCGCCGGTCCGCCCCGCTCATCCGCTCCAGCGCCGCATCGACCACGTCCGGCAGTTCCACACGCAACTGCGCGACGGGGTCGGCGGCCGTTTGCGTCGTCGGCACGGCCTTCGCCGCCTTCTCCGCCGCCATGGCCGGAGCGCCGGCCAAAAGCAGCGCGGCGAGCAGCGCGTGCCAGCATGCAAGGCAGCTGCCTTCCGGCCTGCCGTCTCCCGTATCCGTCGTCCTCACCCTTGCAAAGATGCGACTCTGGTACAGCAGGGCAAGCCCTGGCTGGCTTCAGCAGGCCTATCGGCCCAGCCTTCCCGCCAGTTCCTCCAGCCGGTCGAGGCTTTCGTTGGCGCCCCATTCCATGTCGGTGGCGGCCATGCCGTCGCGCGCCTCCACGGAGGGGAAGCGGGAGATCGCCGTGTAGCGGGTGCGCCCGCCGGCATCCTCTAGGATGTAGGTTTCCACCGCGTCGACGCCATCGAACATGTTCTCCATGCCGAAGGTCCAGACCAGCCGCTCGGGCGCCACCAGCTCGCGGAACTCGCCGCGGAAGATGAACTCCCGGCCCTCCCTGTCGCGCTGGATCACCCGCCACTTGCCGCCGGGGCGCGGGTCGAAGGCGGTGATCTCGTTCGTGTAGCTGCGCGGCCCCCACCAGTTGGCGAAGTGCTCCGGCCGGACCATGCACTCCCACACCAGCGCGCGCGGCGCGTCGAGCATGCGCGTCATCAGCATGTAGGGCCGGCCCTGCGGCAGCGCGATCGTCAGCCGCTTCGGCCTGCCGTGGGCGGCGTCCAGCGCCGCGAGCTCCAGCTTCTCGACCTGCTGCGTCCAGCCTTCCTCCATGCCGGCCAGGCTGTCGGCCGCCTCGGGCTCGGCGTGGTAGACCTGCGCGTGGATCGTCACGCGGGTCTTGGCGCCTTCTTCCCTGAACGTCACCGTCACCAGCGAGCCGACGAGCAGCCTGTCGCCGCCGTGGCGGTATTCGGCGGTGAACACCAGCCGGTCGAAAGGCGAGACCTCGCGCACCTCGCCGTAATTGGGGAACACCTCGCCGTCCGGCCCGCGGAAGTCGATCCTGAGCCTGCCGCCCGGCCGCGCGTCGAATTCGGCATGCGGCACGGTGAAGTCGTGGGGACCCCACCAGCGGCTTATGTGCTCCGGCTCGGTCCACAGCCGGAACATCAGCTCGCGCGGCGCGTCGAAGACGCGGGTGATCGTCAGTTCGGGCAGGTTATTCTGCGTCGCGCTCGCGCTCATCGGCGGCTCCCTTGCTCTGCAGTTCCTTGAGATAGTCGTCGAGGCGGTCGAGGCGACCCTCCCAGTGCCGCCTGTAGGTCTCCAGCCAGCCGGCGAGGTCGCGCAACGGCTCGGGCCGCAGCCGGCGCGGCCGGAACTGCGCCTCCCGGCCCTGCTCGACCAGCCCCGCCCGCTCCAGCACCTTGAGATGCTTGGAGATAGCCGGGAAGCTCATGTCGAACGGCTCCGCCAGCTCCGTCACCGTCGCCTCCCCCAGCGCCAGCCGCGCCAGGATCGCCCGCCGCGTCGGATCGGCCAGTGCGGCAAGCGTATGGGAGAGGGGGTCGGCCTGCATCTATGGAACCATTCAGTTAAATAACTGATTGGTTAAATATAGGCGATGGGAAGGGGAATCAAGGGCGCCGAACGGGCGCCCCGAAGCGATCGCTATTCCGCAGCAGACGTCGCTAGGGCTGAAATCACCCCACCAGCGCCAGCGCCACCGGCTCCGGCAGGAACGGCGCCACCGTCAGCCCGTCGCGCGTCAGCGTGGCGAAGCTGCCGGGCGGGATCGCTTCCCAGTTGGGGCTTTCGCGGTCGAACGGCTCCGAGACGAGGCAGCGCCCACTGTCGCGAAACCGCCCGGCATAGAGCGTCGGCGCGGTGCCGGCGCTGGCGTAGCGCACGGCGAGCAGCCGCTTGCCGTCGGCGAAGGCCGCCGTCAGCTTGAAGGCCGGCTCCTGTCCCGCCGCGCGGCAGGCCTCGATCACGCGCCGGGCGGCGCGCTCCACCGCCCCGCGCGGGTCGGCGTCGAGGCCCTCCTGCAGGCACATCAGGAAGAACAGTTCCGAATCGGTCGAACCCTGCCGGCTGTCGTAGAGCGTGTCGGGCAGCGTGCCCTCCAGCCTGCGCCGCACCTTCTCGAAGCCGCCGATCTGGCCGTTGTGCATGAACGACCACCTGCCGTGCGCGAAGGGGTGGCAGTTGGCGCGGCTTGTCGCGCCGCTCGTCGAGGCGCGCACATGCGCCAGGAACAGCCCGGCGCGGAGCTGGCGGCACAGGCTCCTGAGGTTGGGGTCCGACCAGGCCGGCAGGATGTCGCGATAGAGCCCCGGCTCCGGCCGCTCGCTGTACCAGGCCATGCCGAAGCCGTCGCCGTTCGTCGCCGTCTTGCCTTCCAGCGCGTGGTGGCTCTGCGCGATCAGCGAATGGCACGGGGCGCAGACGATCTCTTCCAGGAAGACCGGCTCGCCCAGATAGGCCGCCCAGCGGCACATGCGTTGCTGCTCCCTCCGGCTACTCCCCGGCGACGACCTGCGCCGTGGCCGCCGCGCCCCTGTTGTGCGTCCGCTCGTAGAGCTGGCGCACGATGCGGCTCGCCGTAGTCTGGAAGAGGAAGGGTAAGAAAGCGTGAACGAGCGCGGCGCCGGCCGCCATCGCCAGCCGCGAGGAGAACCAGCCGGCGAAGGCCATGTGCTCGAGATAGCTCTCCCCGACGCTCTCGGGATGGTCGGTGAAGATGCGCGTGATGCGGGCGGACATCGGGCTTTCTCCGTGGTTGGGGCCGTTTCGTCCAGAATGATGCGCCTGCCGCGGCAAATCTTCCCAATTCGTCCTTGCCTGGCGCCTTCTTATGAGACATTCATCCCAAGCATGGAGCACAGGCTGGACGAAACGGACCGTCGTATCCTCGCCGAGCTGCAGCGGGACGGCTCGCTGCCGGTCGAGCAGCTCGCCGAGCGGGTGCACCTGTCGCGCAATGCCTGCTGGCGGCGGGTGAAGCGGCTGGAGGAGGAACGCGTCATCACCGGCCGCGTCGCGCTGGTCGATGCCGACCGGCTCGGCCTCGGCCTGTCGGTCTTCGTCATCGTGCGTACGTCGAGCCACGACCCGGACTGGCTGAAGCGCTTCCGCGACGCTGTGACGGGCTTTCCCGAGATCACCGGCGTCTACCGCATGTCCGGCGACCTCGACTACATCCTGCGCGCCCGCGTCGCCGACGTGAAGGCCTACGACCGGCTCTACCAGCGCCTCATCGCCCGCGTTCCGCTCACCGACGTCTCCGCCTCCTTCGTCATGGAGGAGATCAAGGAGACGACCGTCGTCCCGGTCGAGCTGCGGTAGCGGTAGCCCACCTTTCCTCTGGATTGATTCCGACTGTGAGTTGACCGCCCGGCGGGTGCGCTACATAGGCTCTCGTCATGCAGCTCGTCGTCAGCGAACCCACCCTTCCCATCGTCCGCCTGCCGCATGCCGAAGGCCTGCCGCTGCCGGCTTACGAGACGGCGGGCGCGGCCGGCATGGACCTGCGCGCCGCGGTCCCCGAGGACCGGCCGCTGATCCTGCTGCCGGGCCGCCGCGCGCTGGTGCCCACCGGCCTCGTCTTCGAGATCCCGGAGGGCTTCGAGGGCCAGGTCCGGCCGCGCTCCGGCCTTGCGCTCAAGCACGGCGTCACCTGCCTCAACGCGCCCGGCACCATCGACAGCGACTATCGCGGCGAGGTGAAGGTGCTGCTCGTCAATCTCGGCGGGGAGGACTTTTCCGTCACCCGCGGCATGCGCGTCGCCCAGCTCGTGCTCGCCGCCTTCACCCGCGCGGCGATCGCCGAGCGCGCATCGGCCGGCGCCACCGCGCGCGGCGAGGGCGGCTTCGGCTCCACCGGCACCGGCTGACGCCCGCCTTTGATCCGAAAGGTGCGCGGCCCCGCCGCGCATGGTATGAATGCCGGGTCCCGATAGGGGAGGCCCGGATGCGCACACGTCCCGCACGATTCCTGCTGGCGGCCTGCCTCGCTCTGCCGCTCGCGACCCCGGCAATGGCCGGCGAGGTGACGTTCCCGCAGCTCGCCGACGCGGTTCCCGGCGCCGGCGGCGCGACCTATCTCGATCTCGCGCGGCAGGTCCTGCCCGACCTGGCCCTGGAAGGGGACAACTACCGGGGCCGCACGGTGATCGACATGCGCCATCTCGGCGGTGCCGACATGGGCGTGCCGCCGCTGGAAAGCTTCCCGATCTTCGACGTGCCCGTGACCCCGATCCGCGCCGAAGGCAGGAACCGCCTCGCCATCCTGCTCGACCTCGGAAGCGAAGAGGCTGAGGGCTTCGCCGCGCTGGCGCTGTTTGATCCGGCGGGAAAGCCGCAGCTTCTCGATGCCGCGCAGGTGGCGTTCGACCGCTCGACCTATTTTCGCGATCCCGCCGCCATCCCGCTCGGTTCCGACGACGACCTGCTGCTCACCATGAGCATGCATTTCAATTCGCAGCAGGGCTACGTCACCACCGCCATGTCGCTGGTCCGCGACGGCCGGCTCCAGCTCGTCGACACGGTCTTCACCTTCGACGAGCGCGTCTGCGGCTTCGAGCGCATCCAGTTTCCCGCCTTCCGCGCCGGCGAGCGCGGCGACCGCCCTTATGCCGACATCGTCGTCACGGTGACCGAGGAGACGAAGCGGACGGAGGAGGATTGCGGCGCCGCGGAGCTTCCGGCCGCAGGCGTGCGGGCCGTCGAGGTCATCTATCGCTGGGACGCGGCGCAGATGCGCTTCCTGCCGGATTCCGACGCGCTGGAGGTGCTGGCCCGCGAGACCGAGGCCCGCTTCTGAGCCAACCGACGCCCGGCTCTGGACCGGGCCTGTCAGTTGTCTGGCAGCCGCCGTCCCTGCCACAATCGCTGAAACCGCAATCAGGCCGGAGAGAAGCGCGATGGACAAGGGTCAGACGTTCAGGAAGCTGCACGAAAAGGCCTTCATCATCCCCAATCCGTGGGACATCGGCACGGCGAAGATGCTCGCCGCCGCCGGTTTCTCCGCGCTCGCCACCACCAGCGCCGGCTACGCCTTCTCGCGCGGCAGGCCGGACGGCGGCATCCCGTTCGAGGAACGCATCGCGCATGCGAAGGAGCTCGTCGGCGCGACCGACCTGCCGGTCTCGGCCGACTTGGAGAACGGCAAGGGCGACGGTCCCGACAGCGCCGCCGAGACCGTCTTCGCGGCCGAGGCCGCCGGGCTGGCCGGCTGCTCGATCGAGGACGCGACCGGCGATCCGGCAAGGCCGATCTACGACTTCCCGCTCGCCGTCGAGCGGGTGGCGGCGGCGGTCGAGGCCGCACGTTCGCTCAAGCGCGACTTCGTCTTCACCGCGCGCGCCGAGAACTTCCTCTGGGGCCGGCCCGACCTTGACGACACGATCCGCCGCCTCCAGGCCTTCGAGAAGGCCGGCGCCGACGTGCTCTATGCGCCGGGCCTCTCCGACGTAGAGACCGTGCGCAAAATCTGCTCGGCCGTGTCGAAGCCGGTCAACGTGCTCGCGATCCCGGGCTTCACGCTGGACGGCCTGCGCGAGGCGGGCGCCATCCGCATCTCGCTCGGCTCCAAGCTGTCGACCGCCGCCTTCGGCGCGGTGCGGCGCGCCGTCGACGAGATGCGCGCCACCGGCAGCTTCGAGTTCGCGCGCCAGGCCATGCCCTTCGACGAGCTGCAGAAGCTGTTCGGCGCGAAGGAGTGATCGCGCCGCTCACGGTGGTCGACATGCACACCGGCGGCGAGCCGGTGCGCATCGTCACGGCCGGCTGGCCGCCGATCCCGAAGGGCACGATCCTCGAGAAGCGCGCCTTCGTCCGCGACAACCACGACCATCTGCGCCGCCTGCTGATGTTCGAGCCGCGCGGCCATTTCGACATGTACGGCGCGCTGCTGGTCGAGCCGGACCTGCCGGGCGCCGACCTCGCCGTGCTGTTCATGCACAATGAGGGCTATTCGACGATGTGCGGCCATGCGGTGATCGCGCTTGGCCGCTACGCGGTGGACGAGGGCCTCGTGCCCGCGCGCGAGCCGGTCACCACCGTCGGCATCGAATGCCCCTGCGGCCTCGTCGTCGCCTCGGTCGAGGTCAGGGACGGCAGGGCAGGGGCCGTCTCCTTCGAGAGCGTGCCGGCCTTCCTGCATTCCCGCGACGTCGCGGTCTCCGTCCTCGGCCATGGCGAGATCGTCTGCGACGTCGCCTATGGCGGCGCCTTCTACGCGCTGGCCGACTGCCGCCGGTTCGGCCTCGCCTTCGGGCAGAGCCGCGCCCGCGACTTCGTCGACGCCGCCGCTGCGCTGACCGAGGCCGTGAAGCCGTCCGTCCCGCTGTCGCATCCCGACAGCCCCGACCTCGCCTTCCTCTACGGCTCGATCCTCACCGACGGCGGCGACGGTTCCGGCGGCATCGCCACCCGCAATGTCTGCGTCTTCGCCGAGACGCAAGTCGACCGCTCCCCCACCGGCTCCGGCGTCACCGCCCGGCTGGCGGCGATGCACGCGAAGGGAGGATTGCGGATCGGCGAGCCGCGCCTGTTCGAGAGCATCGTCGGCTCCCGCTTCGAGGGCGCCGTCGCCCGCGCCGTCACGCTCGCCGACAACCGCCCCGCCATCCTCGCCCGCGTCTCCGGCCGCGCCCACTACACCGGCACGGCCACCTTCACGCTGGAGGACGGCGACGAACTGGGGAAGGGGTTTCTGGTGCGGTGAAGAAGGTCGTCTTCACGCAGCATGCCGAAGACGCGATCCGCGAACGCGAGATCGATCGGGACTGGATCGTGCGCACGGCGATGGATCCGGAATGGAGAATACCCGACCCGCACCGCCCCCGCATCGAGAGACGATTTCGCGTCATCGCGGAGTTCGGCGGCCGGGTGTTGCGCGTGGCGTGCTTTGAAACGGAGGCCGAACTCCGTATAGTGACGGTCTTCTTCGACCGCGGCGCAAGGAAGCAGCGATGAACCCGAAGATCATGTACCGGCCGGAAGACAACGCGGCCTATATCCGGCTTTCCGAAGCGAAGGTTCTGGAGAGCGAGGAAGTCGCGCCCGACGTGGTCTTCGACTACGACGCGGAAGGGCATATCGTCGGCATCGAGCTGCTGGACGCGAACGCGCAGCTTCCAGCCGATGCACGAAGCAAGGCTGCCTGACGCCTCCCACCCATCACCGTCCCTGATCCCAGGCATTCGAATTTCGCGCTTTTCTCCGGCCTCGCCCGGTGCGAGTGGAGGGACATGACCCTTCCCGGTTTCGTTGCCTATGCCGGCGCGCTGGCGATCGCCGCCGCCATTCCCGGTCCGGGCGTCACCGCCATCGTGGCGCGCGCGCTCGGCTCCGGCTTCCGCTCCTCGCTGTTCATGTCGCTCGGCATCGTGGCGGGCGATCTCGTCTATCTCACCGCCGTCGTGCTCGGCCTTGCCTTCGTCGCGCAGACCTTCGGCACCGTCTTCCTCGTCATCAAATGGCTGGGCGTGGCCTATCTCGCCTGGCTGGCAATCTCGTTCTGGCGCTCCGGCCTGTCGGCCGAGAAGATCGAGGCGCGGCGGGCGGCCGACGGCCCCGGCGCGAGCTTCCTCTCCGGCCTGCTGCTGACGCTCGGCAATCCCAAGACGATGATCTTCTACATCGCGCTGACGCCGACCATCGTCGACCTGCGCACCATCACCGCCGCCGACTACGGTGTGCTCGCCGCCGTCACCGTCGCCGTGCTGCTCGTCGTGCTGGTGCCCTATCTGGCGCTCGCCGCCCGCGCCCGCTCGCTGCTCGCCGCCCCGCGCGCGCTGAAGGCGCTCAACCGCACGGCGGCCGTCTTCCTGATGGGCGCGGCGGCGGCCATCGCCGCCCGCCAGTAGCATTGCCCGCGCGAGCCGGTGCCTTGGCAAGGCCGGCCGGCTGCGCGACAGTGCGCCCGACCAACGGGAACGACACGACATGACCGACAAGGCAAAGCCCGGCCGCGGCCGCGTCTATGGCTCCATCACCGAGACGATCGGCGACACGCCGCTGGTGCGCGTCGACCGCTTCGCCGCCGAGAAGGGCGTCGTCGCCGACCTGCTCGTCAAGCTGGAGTTCTTCAACCCGCTCGCCAGCGTCAAGGACCGCATCGGCGTCGCCATGATCGAGGCGCTGGAGGCCGACGGCCGCATCGCGCCCGGCCGCACCACGCTGATCGAGCCGACCTCCGGCAACACCGGCATCGCGCTCGCCTTCGCCGCCGCCGCCAAGGGCTACCGGCTGATCCTCACCATGCCGGAATCGATGTCGATCGAGCGCCGTAAGATGCTGGCTCTGCTCGGCGCCGAGCTGGTACTCACCGAGCCCGGCAAGGGCATGAAGGGCGCCATCGCCAGGGCCGAGGAGCTGCGCGCCGAAATCCCGGACTCCGTCATCCCGCAGCAGTTCGAGAACCCGGCCAACCCCGAGATCCACCGCCGCACCACCGCCGAGGAGATCTGGAACGACACCTACGGCAAGGTCGACATCCTCGTCGCCGGCGTCGGCACCGGCGGCACGATCACCGGCGTCGGCCAGGTGCTCAAGGCGAAGAAGCCCGGCGTCCGCGTCGTCGCGGTCGAGCCGGAGGGCTCGCCGGTGCTGTCGGGCGGCAGCCCCGGCTCGCACAAGATCCAGGGCATCGGCGCCGGCTTCGTGCCCGGCGTGCTCGACACCGCCGTCTACGACGAGATTGTCACCGTTTCCAACGAAGACGCCTTCGCCAATGCGCGGCTGATCGCGAGGCTGGAGGGCATCCCGGTCGGCATCTCGTCGGGCGCCGCACTTGAGGCGGCGGCGATCGTCGGCGCGCGGCCGGAGAATGCCGGCCGCACCATCGTCGTCATCATCCCCTCCTTCGCCGAGCGCTATCTGTCGACCGCGCTGTTCGACGGGCTGGCCTGATGATCCGCGTCGAGAGCGTCAACACCGGCGTGCCGCTGCCGGGCCTGTCCACCTTCGGCGTCACCGGCATCGACAAGAAGCCGCAGCCGGGCCGCGTCGCGATCCACCCGCTCGGTCTCGCCGGCGACCACGTCGTCGACACCGACCATCACGGCGGGCCGGACCAGGCCGTCTACGCCTATTGCGTCGCGGACTACGACTGGTGGGCGCAGGAGGGCGGCCGCCGCTTCTGGGTCGGCGCCTTCGGCGAGAACCTGACGCTGTCGGGCATTGCCAGCGCCGACATGGCGGCCGGCGACCGGCTCTCCTGCGGCGATCTGGTGCTGGAGGTGACCGCGCCGCGCATCCCCTGCCGCACGCTCGCCCACCATGTGGGCGACAAGCACTTCATCGCCGCCTTCATGAAGGCCAACCGCACCGGCCCCTATATGCGGGTGGTCTCGCCCGGCGACGTCGGCGCCGGCGACGCGTTCGTCCATACGCCTCATCCGGGCGAGCGCATCACGCTCGCCGAGCTGGTCGAGGCCTATCCATACAAGAAGCTCGACGCGAAGACCGCCGCGCGCTTCCGCGCAGCACCCCTCCACCGCAAGGTGCTGGCCGAGCTCGCCGAGCGCTACGGTTAGGTCCGTAGCAATTCCAGGAAAAGTGCGCAGCGGTTTTCCGTCCGAAATTGCGTCAGGACGGAAAGCGAAGCGCCGCCTTCCGTTCCAGCAGGAAGTCGCGCACCGCCGGATCGCTCTCCAGCCCGATCGCCCGGTCGTAGGCCTCGGCGGCCGCCGCCGTCTGCCCGGCGCGCGCCAGCAGCTCGGCCTTCGCCGCCCACCATGGCTGGTAGGTGGCGAGCCGCGGGTCGTCCCCGAGCCGCGCGAGCGCGGCGAGCCCCGCCGCCGGGCCCTCCGCCTCGGCCACCGCCACCGCGCGGTTGAGGGCCGCCACCGGCGAGCCGGTCATCCGCCACAGCGCCTCGTAGAGCTGCGCGATCGCGGCGAAGTCGGGCGCGCCGCCGCCGCGCCGCGCCGCATGCGCCGACTGCACCGCCGCCTCGAGCTGGAAGCGGCCGATGCTGCCCATGCCGCCGGCCCGCGTCAGCAGCGCCTCGGCCTCCGCGATCAGCGCCGCGTCCCAGCGCGCCGGGTCCTGCCGCGCCAGCGGCACGTAGGCGCCGTCGCCGTCGCGCCGCGCGCCCCGGCGCGCCTCCGCGAACAGCATCAGCGCGAGCAGCCCCAGCGCCTCGGCGGATTGCGGCATGAGCTGCGCCACCAGCCGGCCGAGCCATATGCCCTCGTCGGCGAGGTTGCGCCGCCGCGGGTCGGTGCCGGCCGGGTCGACCCAGCCGCCGGTGAAGGTGGCGTAGATCGCCTCGAGCACGGCGTCGAGCCGCTCCGGCAGCTCCTCGCGGCCGGGTATCGCGAAGGGGATGCCGGTCTGGCGCACGCGCGCCTTGGCCCGCACCAGCCGCTGGCCCATCGTCGCCGGCGCCACCAGGAAGGCCGAGGCGATCATGCCCGCGTCGAAGCCGAGGATCGCCTGCAGCATCAGCGGCGCGCGCACGCCGGCCTCGATCGCCGGATGCGCGCAGGCGAACATCAGCGCCAGCCGCTCGTCCGGCAGCTCGCCCGGCCCGGCGCGGCTGCCCGCCTCTTCGATCAGCATGCGCAGGTCCGTGGTCGCGGCCGTCGCGGTCGCCTGCCGCCGCGCCCTGTCGTGCAGGCGCCGCCGCGCCACCGTCAGCAGCCAGGCCTCGGGGTTGGCCGGCGTGCCGTCGCGCGGCCATTGCGTGAGCGCGGCGGCGAAGGCGTCGGCCAGCGCGTCCTCCGCGCCGGCGACGTCCCGCGTGCGGGCGGCGAGATAGGCGACGAGGCGGCCGTAGCTTCCCCGCGCCGCCCGCTCGGCCGCCGCCCGCGCCGCCTCGGCCCCGTCGCTCAGCTCGTCATCTCCCAGACCGGCCGCAGCTCCACCGTGCCGCGCTCGGCCGCCGGGCAGCGCGCCGCCCAGGCGATCGCCGTGTCGAGGTCGGGCGTGTCGATCAGGTAGTAGCCGCCGAGCTGCTCGCGCGTCTCGGCGAACGGGCCGTCGAGCACGCCGGTCTTGCCGTCGGTGAGCCGCACCGAGGTCGCCGTCCGCGTCGGCTGCAGCGCGTCGCCTGCCCGCCAGACGCCAGCCTCCTTCAGCGCCTTGGTGTAGGCCGTGTAGGCGGCCGACATCTTGGTCACGCCCTCGGCCGGCGCCCTCTGCATCTGCGTTTCGTCCAGATAGATCAGCATCATGTAGCGCATCTGTCTCTCCTTCGTCGGACGTCATCCCTTTGATGACGGACGAATGTCGCGGCAGCATCGCCCATTTCGACAGGTCGGCGAAATATTTTCGCATGTACGCCCGGCGTACGCTCCGGCCGCATCGCTTTCGCCAACCTTCTTGGGAGGAGCCAGGGGGTCGAGCTGCCAATCTCCCTTGTGGGGGAGATGGCCGGCAGGCCAGAGGGGGGTGCCTCGGGCCGCCCGTGCGCAAATTCGCGCTCCGGCGCGGGTATGAACCCGCCCGGAGGCTGCGTCTCTCGCGATGGCTGGTGGATTTGCCGGCGCGCCGGCGAAAGGCCTTACTGGAAGCTCGGACGGCCGCAGAAGCCGGGCGCGGCG
>JAFKJY010000008.1 GCA_017305835.1 Hyphomicrobiales bacterium | reverse complement strand
CGATGCCCGACCCGGCGACGCTGCCGCGCGCCGACCAACAGCCCGACCCACGGCCGGGCACCGCGGCGGCGGCGGCCGGCAGCGACCCAGCCGCCGCGCGCCCGCTGGAGAGCGCACCGTGAGCGGCGCGGCAAGCGCCGCGCCGGCCGGCGCCGAGGGCGGCTTCGGCGCCGTCGGGCTCGGCAAGCAGTACGATGGGGTCACGGTGGCCCGCAACATCCACATCGCGGTGCGGCCGGGAGAGGCCGTCGGCCTGTTCGGCCGGTCGGGATCGGGCAAGTCGACCATCTTCGGCATGATGGCCGGCACGCTCGGGCCGGATGCCGGCCGCGTCGTCCTCGACGGCGCCGACATAGGCGGGCTCGACGTCGACAAGCGGGCGCGGCTGGGCGTCGGCTACATCCCGCAGGCGCCCGAGCTGTTCTCCGAGCTGACCGTGGCCGACAACCTCCGGATCGCCATCGAGGAGCGGGTGCGCGGCCGGACCGCCCGCCGCGCGGCGATCGACGCGCTGATCGAGGCCTACGGCCTCGGCCGCTGGCGCGACCGGCGGCTGTCGGCGCTATCGGGCGGCGAGCGCCGGCAGTGCGAGATCGCCTTCGTGATGTCGACGCGGCCGCGCTTCATGCTGCTCGACGAGCCCTTCACCGGGCTCGACCCGATCGTCTCGGAGACGGTCAGGCGCCGCATCGCGCGCATGACGCAGGCCGGCATCGGCGTGCTGGTAACCGACCACAAGGTGCGCGAGGCGCTGACGCTGGTCGACCGCGCCTACATCATCGACGACGGCGAGATCATCGCCGAGGGCCGGCCCGCCGAGCTGACCGCGAACGACCGGGTGCGCGCCGTCTATCTCGGCTTCGGCTTCTGACCGCCGCGGGCGGTGGAAGCCCGCCCGCGGCTCTGGCGCTCGCGGCCGGCCGGCCGCTATCATGCGGCGGAAGGCGGGCGCGGGGCGCGGCCGCCGGGAACCGCGCAATGCCGACCCGCTTCGTCCTCTCGCTGACCGCGCGCATCGTGGCGACCTATCTGATGGTCACCGCGGTGATCTGCGGCATCTACCTGGTCGAGCAGTTCCTGCCGCTGCTCGAATCGGCGCTGCGCTATGCGTTCAGCACCACCGCCTTCGGCACGCTGCTGATACTGACGCTGCCGCGCATCATCGAGTTCGCGCTGCCGCTGGCGGCGCTGTGCGTGGCCTATTTCACGCTGCTCGAGGCGCGCGAGCGGCGCGAGTTCCTGGTCATCTCGGCGAGCGGCGCGAGCTCCACCCACCTCGCCGTCACGGCGCTGCTCGCCGGCGGCATCGCGGCCGCCATCTCGCTCGGCATCTCCGGCTTCGCCAAGCCGGCGGCGAGCTTCGCCTACCGCAGCACGCTCACCAGCTCGGTCGCCGCCGCCCTGTCGAAGGAGATCCCCCTCGGCGCCTTCTATTCGCAGGCCGACAGCGTGCTCTATTCGCGGGCGGGCGGGCAGGGTCCGCTGCGGCTGATGCGGCTGTTCGAGTTCAGCGGCGAGCGGCTGCGCCAGATCCTCATATCGGACTGCGCGCGCATGAAGGTGGTCGACGGCGTCGTCCAGGCGCAGACCTGCGACCTCAAGGGCTACCGCTTCGGCCAGCCGGTGAAGGACGGGCAGCCCGTGCAGGCGCAGGAGCCCTGCGCCATCTGCCCCGACGCGGCGGGCGACCTGACGGTCACCCGGCTCGCGGCCGGCACCTCGACCTTCAGCTTCCCGATGCAGCAGGTCTTCACCACGCCGGTGCGCGACCGGGCGGCCGAGCTGGACCTGTTCGAGCTGCTGCAAGCGGACGGCGACCGCTTCGTCTCGGCGCGGTTCGCCACGACGGCGGCGGTGAAGGTGCTGAGCGCCATCGCCTGCGTGATCGGCGTGCTGCTGGCGCTCGCGGCCGTCGCCTTCACCACCCACCGCACCCGCTATATCGCGCTGCCCGCGGCGCTCGCGGCGATGATGGCGCTGATGGTGTTGGTCAACTCGCAATCCGCCCTGCTGGGGGCGGAGGCCGGCCGCAGCGTCCTGTTCATCCGGCTGGCGGCGCTGGCGCTGGCCTGCCTGCCGGCGACGGCGCTGACGGCGAGCCTGATCTACGACAGGCTGGTGGCGCCGGCGCTCGCCAAGTCCTGACCGCGGTCCCTCAGCCCGCCGGGGCCACGAGTTGGCGGTCGAGCGCGGCGACGATGGCGTCGGCCGTGCCCGCCCAGGACGGCGGCCGGTACTCGGCCGCGATCAGCCGCTCCCGTTCCGCGAGATAGCCCGGATCGAACAGCGCGCGCTCGATCAGCCGGTGGGCGGCGTCGAGGTCGGCCGGGTCGTGATAGTCGAGGAAGCGGCCGCCCACCTCGGGGATCGAGGTGGCGTCGGAGGCGATGCAGTAGCGGCCGTAGAGGAGGCTTTCGGCGACCGGCAGGCCCCAGCCCTCGCAGAAGCTCGGGAAGACGGTGAAATGCGACTGCCGGTAGAGCTCGGCGAGCTGGCCGTCGGTCAGGTTCTGGACGGCCGTGATCTTGCCGCCGAGGAAGCCGGTGCGTGCGAGTTCGGCCTTCAGCTCGTCGATCTCCCAGCCATATTTCCCCGCGAAGACGAGCGGCGGGACGGCGTCGGCGCCGTGGGCGGCGATCAGCCGCTCCCAGACGCGCAGCAGCAGCATGTGGTTCTTCCGCACCTCGATGGTCGAGACGTAGAGGACGTGGCGGCGCCCGGCCTCGGCCGCCGCCGGCAGGCCGCCCGTCGAGGACGGGAAGCCGGCGCCGAACGGCACCGGGCAGATCGGCGGCAGCGGCCGGCCGCCCTCGTCCAGCCAGTCGCGCAGCGCCTGGGCCGAGGCCCGGCTCGGCGTCAGCGCGAGGTCGAGCACGTCGGCCATCTCGCCCAGCCAGCGGACGAAGCCCGGAATGTGCCTGGGCGCCACGAATTGCGGGTGGGTGATCGGCAGCAGGTCGTGGACGAGCAGCGCGAAGCGCATGCCGTGGCGCCGCCTCAGCTCGCCCACCGTCTCGCCGAAGCCGTGATGCGTCCACGCCGCGCCGATGTTCAGGAGCACGTCGCCCGGCCGCACCGTCTCCTCGAAGCGGCGCAGGTCGCCCGGCCGGCGCAGCTCGCGCAGCCTGACGGCGGCGCGGCGCGACAGGTAGCGCAGCAGGCGGCGCGCGGCGAGCGTGCGCGACCGGCCGCCATGCCTCGACAGGAAGTCGTTGCCGTCGGCCAGCCGGCGCACGTCGCGCCAGCCAAGCAGCGAGACCGTGCGGCTGTCGGCGCCGAGGCGGATGAAGGAGATGCGGTCGGCGTGGCGGGCGACGAGCTGCGGGAAGATCTCGGCCTGCACGCGGCCGATGCCGGTCGGCGTCAGCGAGCCGTCGAAATAGCGCAGGAAATCGTCGACCTCGATCCAGATGCGCGGGCGCGCGGCCTCCCCGCCAGCCCCGGCGGCAGCGCGGCGACGTCCATCCTCCCCCGATACGCGATCCCGCTGACCCAAACGCGCCCGCTCGCAATCCGACGAGAAGATCGCCTACAACCCTTCGCGGCGCCGCGCCATCTGTTTTTCGCTGCGCGAAAGCTGTATCCCGGCGAAGTGAGCGACATGTCGGAAAGCGGAGGTTCGATGGGCGGCGGCATTGGCCTGCAGGCATTCTGGCGGCCGCTCGAAACGCTCCTGCGCAACGGCCAGCTCTACCGGCGCGTGCTGGTGCGCGACATCCAGTCGACCTTCAGGGGCAGCGCGCTGGGGCTGGCCTGGATCGTCGTCATCCCGCTGGTGCTGGTGGCGATCTACACCTTCGTGTTCGGCATGGTGCTGTCCTCGACCTTCTCGATCGGCACGCGCACCCGGATCGAGGTGCCGCTGCTGTTCTTCACCGGGCTCACCGTGTTCGGCTTCTTCATGGAGGTGGTGGGGCGCTCGCCCAACTTCATCCGCGAGAACGCCGTCTACGTGAAGAAGATCGTCTTCCCGCTGGAGATCCTGCCCTGGGTGCTGATCGGCACGGCGCTGTTCAAGTTCGCCATCAACTTCGCGCTGCTGCTCGTCTTCCTCGCCGTCTTCACCGGCGGCGTGCCGGCCGGGGCGCTGATGCTGCCGCTGGTGCTGGTGCCGTTCCTGCTGATGACGGCCGGCCTGTCGTGGCTGCTCGCCGCGGTCGGCACCTATGTGCGCGACCTGCCGCACGCCATCCAGGCGCTGGCGCCGATCATCATGTTCATCAGCCCGATTTTCTATTCCGTCCAGCAGGTGCCGGCGCCCTTCGCCACGCTCTACTACGCCAACCCGCTGACCTTCGTGCTGGAGAGCGTGCGCGGGCTGCTGTTCTTCGACACGGCGCCGTCGGCCGCCGGCCTGCTGGTCTTCGCCGCCGCCTCGCTGCTGGTCTTCGCCGCCGGCTACGCCTTCTTCCAGCGCGCGCGGCCGGGTTTCGCCGATGTCGTCTGAGCCCTTCATCAAGGCGCGCGGCATCGGCAAGAAATACGCGCTCTATGGCAGCCCGCTGCAAAGGCTGGGCGACCTCGTGCTCGGCACCGGCAGCGCCGGCGAGCACTGGGCCGTGCGCGGCGTCGACCTCGAGCTCGGCCCCGGCGACTGCGTCGGCATCGTCGGCCGGAACGGGGCGGGCAAGTCGACGCTGCTGGAGATGATCTGCGGCATCTCGCGCCCCTCCGAAGGGCGGCTGGAGACGCGCGGCCGCGTGGCCGCCCTGCTCCAGCTCGGCGCCGGCTTCAACCCGGAGTTCACCGGCCGCGAGAACGTCATGCTGGGCGCGGCCATCTACGGCCTGCCGGACGCCGAGATCGCCGCGCGCCTTCCCGACATCCGCGCCTTCGCCGACATCGGCGACTATTTCGAGCGGCCGGTGCGCGAATATTCGAGCGGCATGTATGCCCGCCTCGCCTTCTCCGTCTGCGCCCATGTCGACCCCGACATCCTCGTCGTCGACGAGATCCTCGGCATCGGCGACGTCGCCTTCCAGCAGAAGTCGATGCGCTTCCTGCGCCGCTTCCGCCGCCGCGGCATCACCCTGTTCGTCTCGCACAACGAGCATGCCGTGGCGGCGCTGTGCGAGAGCGCGGTCTGGATGGACCGCGGCCGCGTCGTGGCGCGCGGCGGCACGCGCGAGGTGCTCTACCGCTACCGCCGCGAGCTGCAAAGGCTGGCCATGCAGGACGCGCGCTTCGAGGCGCGCGACGGGGCCGCGGCCGAGATCGCCGAGCTGCCTGTTGCCGCCGCCACGCGCCGGCCGACCGAGTTCGACCTGGACGAGCCGGCGGCGGCGGCCGGGCTCGGCGCCATCGAAGAGGTCGTGGTGAGCGCCGACGGCGTGCCGCTGGCGGCGCTCGAAGGCGGCGAGCGCATCGGCATCGCGGTGACGCTGCGCGCCGACGGCGCGCTGGAGGCGCCCTTCGTGCTGGTGGTGCTGCGCAACCCGATGGGCCAGGCGCTGCTCGCCTGCGACAGCCGCGACGCGGCGCGGCAGCCGGAAAGTCTTGGCGCCGGCGACCGCGCGCGCTTCAGCTTCGCCTTCGACCTGCCCTTCCTGCCGACCGGCAGCTATCCGCTGGAAATCCACGCCTATGCGGGCGCGGGCGAGCCGGCCTGCGTCGAGCGGCGCGAGGCGGCGGCCGTGATGCAGGTCCTGTCGGCCCACATCTCGCACGGCATGGCCAATCTCAGGATGAAGCGGACGCTGCTGGAGGTCGTGCATGAACCCGGCTGAGCCGGCCGGCGAGGCGCTGCTGTCCCTGCGCGGCGTCGGCAAGACCTATCCGGCGCGCGCCCGCGGCATGGCGCGGCTGGCGCGCGTCGTCACGCGCCGGCCGGAGCAGGACGGCGTGCGGGTGCTCGACGGCGTCGACCTCGATCTGGCGCGCGGCGAGGCGGTCGGCATCGTCGGCCGCAACGGCGCCGGCAAGTCGACCCTTCTGCAGATCGCCTGCGGCATGCTCCAGCCGAGCGACGGCACGGTCTCCTGCACCGGCCGCATCGCGGCGATGCTGGAGCTCGGCGCCGGCTTCAAGCCCGAGTTCAGCGGCCGCGAGAACGTCGTGCTCAACGCCGCCCTCTACGGGCTCGACGAGGCCGCCATCGCCGAGCGGCTGCCGCGCATCGCCGCCTTCGCCGACATCGGCGGCTATTTCGACCGGCCGGTGTCGGAATATTCGAGCGGCATGTTCGCGCGGCTGGCCTTCGCCGTCTGCGCCCATGTCGACGCCGACATCCTCGTGGTCGACGAGGTGCTGGCGGTGGGCGACGGCGCCTTCCAGACGAAGTGCCGGCGCTTCATGGAGGATTTCCTGACGCGCGGGGCGGTGCTGTTCGTCTCGCACGACGAGAACCTGGTGCTGTCGGTGTGCAACCGCGCGATCTGGCTGGAGGCCGGCCGGCCGGTGGCGAGCGGCGCGCCGCAGGAGGTGCTGCGGCGCTACCGGCACGCGGTCGAGCTCGGCGGCGGCGACGGCATGGCGATGCCGCATGCGGGCGAGCGGCCGCAGCATCCGCCGCTCGCCGGCGAGGATGCCCGCCGCGGCCGCAACGCGATCGCCGTCTCGCCCTTCCTCGCCGACGCGCCGAGCCACGGCAATGGCGGCGCGATCATCGACGACGTCCGTTTCGCCGGCCCGGACGGCCGCCGGCTGGAGCGGCTCGACGGCGGCGAGACGGTCGCGCTCGTCTTCGAGGGGCGCGCGCTGCGCGACCTCGAAAGGCCGATCGCAGGCTTCATCTTCCGCGACCGCGGCGGGCAGAACATGTTCGGCGACAACACCTATCTCGCCTATCGCGACGCGCCGGTGGCGATCGAGGCCGGGCAGCGCTTCCGGGCCGTGCTCGAATTCGACATGCCGCTGCTGCCGGATGGCATCTACTCGGTCGCGCCCTCTCTGATCGAGGGCACCCAGCGCAACCACGTGCACCTGTTCTGGATGGAGGAGGCGCTGGTGCTCACGGTGGACGGCTCGCCGGTCTCGATCGGCAAGATCGGCGTGCCGACGCGGATCGAATGCGACGTGCTGGAGGACGAAGACACGGCCGCGCGCCCGCTTGTGGCGGCGCGAAAATCCGTCTAGCAGGGATCGGACATTCCCACAGCGCCGCCCCGTCGGCTTCTCCTTGGTGCGCATGATCAGGCTCGCAATCGTCGGCATCGGCAACTGCGCGAGCTCCCTCGTCCAGGGCATCCACTATTGCCGCGACAAGGGCGCCGATGCGCTCGGCGTGCTGTTCCCGACGCTCGGCGGCTACGTGCCGGGCGACGTCGAGGTGGTGGCCGCCTTCGACGTCGACAGCCGCAAGGTCGGGCGGCCGCTCCGCGAGGCGATCTTCGCGCCGCCCAACAACACCGCCCGCTTCCACGCCGACGTGCCCGACAACGGCACGGTGGTGTCGGCCGGGGCGGTGCTCGACGGCGTGTCGAGCCTGATGCGCAACGCGCCCGCCGCGCGCGGCTTCACGCAGATCGACGGCGACGGCGCCTCGGCCGACGAGGTCGTCGCGGTGCTGAAGGCTGCGCGAGCCGAGGTGCTGATCTCGTTCCTGCCGGTCGGCTCGGAGCAGGCCTCGGCCTTCTACGCGCAATGCGCGCTGGAGGCGGGCGTGGCGCTGGTCAACGGCATGCCGGTGTTCCTCGCCAGCGACGGCCCGTGGGCGGCGCGCTTCGCGGCGGCGGGCCTGCCCATCATCGGCGACGACTTCAAGGCGCAGATCGGCGCCACGATCGTCCACCGCGCGCTGGCGCATCTGTTCGCCATCCGCGGCGCCGAGATCGGCCGCAGCTACCAGCTCAATGTCGGCGGCAATTCCGACTTCCTCAACATGATGGACATGAACCGGCTGACCAGCAAGCGGCTGTCCAAGACGGAAGCGGTGCAGAGCGCGGTGCGCACGCGCCTGCCCGACGACGACGTGCGCATCGGCCCGTCCGATTACGTGCCGTGGCTGGACGACCGCAAGGTCGCCTATATCCGCATCGAGGGCAGCAATTTCGGCGGCGTGCCGCTGGATCTGGAGGTCCGCCTGTCGGTCGAGGATTCGCCCAACGCGGCGGCGATGGCGCTGGCCGCGATCCGCTGCGCCCGCATCGCGCTCGACCGCGGCGTCGCCGGCGCCGTGCCGGACGTCTGCGCCTTCCTGTTCAAGCACCCGCCGCGGCAGATGGACGACGAGGTGGCGCTGGCGCGGCTCGTCGCCTTCGCCGACGGCTCTAGCTGACGCCGGAGGCCGCGCCGGGCTCGCCCGCCGCCGCCCCGTCGTAGAGCGCCATGCCGGCGCGGATCGACAGCAGCCGCCGCGTCTCGCCCTGCAGCCTGTCGGCCAAGAGGTCGAGGAAGACCTTCTTGCCGAGCCCCGGCGCGATCGGCTCGCCCAGGTCGACGACGACCGTGCCAGGATAGCGCAGCCAGGAATCGTTCGGCCAGAACAGGCCCGAATTGTGCGCGACCGGCACGCAGGGCACACCCAGCATCTCGTAGAGGGCGGCGACGCCGCGGCGCGCCGGCATGCCCAGCCGCCGCGCGGTGCGCGTGCCGCTCGGATAGATCAGGATGCTGCGACCCTCGCCGAGTTGCCGGCGCGCCTCCTCCATCGAGGCGCGCACCTTGTCGGGCTCGCCGTCGCGGTGGGCGCGGATGTGGCGGTTGCGCCGCACGATGTTGCCCACCAGCGGGTAGCCGAACAGCTCGCCCTTGGCGATCATCGCCGGGTTGCCGAGGATCAGGTGGAAGAACAGGTTCTCCCAGGTCGACTGGTGGGCGGAGGCGTAGAGCACCGGCCCTGCCGGCAGGTGCTCGCGCCCGCGCACTTGGTAGGTAAGCCCGCACAGCCATCTGAGCAGGAACAGGATGCCCTTCAGGTAGAGCTTGACCGCCCGCCAGACGACCGGAAAGGGCAGCCACAGGAACGGCATGAGCACCACGAACGGCACGCTCCAGGCGCCGGCGGCGAGGTAGAATGCCGCGTTGCGGAGATAAAGCCCGATCCGACGGCCTGCCATGCGCTTCCTTCACCGATCGCCCGCGCCTTCCTGGAACGGGCCGAACCGGCCGTCAACAGCCTTCGACATGCGCCGCCCGGGCGCAAGTTTCAGTTGAGCGGCGCAACCATCGGCGCTAATTCAGGCGGGAACGCTTCAACCAGCGACGGAAAGCTGCATGACGGATCCTGGCGACGCCAAACCGGACCTCGCACGCCAGTTGATCGAGATCCTCGCCGCCGAGGCGATGGTCGATATCGACAAGCTGACGCCGGAGACGCCGCTCGAGGACCTGGACATCCAGTCGGCCGACTACGTCATGATCCTGATGGCGGTCGAGGAGAAGTTCGGCACCTACATTTCCGTCGACACCGACTTCGCCGACGCCAAAACGGTCGGCGACCTGATCCGGATCGTCGCGTCCAGGATAGAGGCGGGCACCGGGGCCACTGCTTGAGGCGCGTCGTCGTCACCGGAACGGGTGCCTTCACGGCCTGCGGCCTCGGCGCCGACAGGCTGTGGACGGCGGCGCGTGACGGCGTATCGGCCGCCCGCACGATCGAATTTCCCGAAAACCCCAGGCAGATGGTCAAGCGGGCGGCGATGCTCGCGCCCGAGGACATGGAAGCGGCCTGGAAGCGCGGCAACCCGCGCATGCAGGACCGCATCACGGCGGCCGCGCTGGCGGCGGCGCGCGAGGCCGTGGCGCAGGCCGGCCTCGGCGAGGCCGGGTTCGGCGCGCGCTGCGGCGTCGTGGTCGGCTCCGGCTATGGCGGCGCCGACACCAACGACCGCAACATGCGGCTGTTCGCGCTCGATCCTGCCGCCCGCGTCGACCCCATGTGCATCCCCAAGATCATGACCAACGCGGCCGCGTCTTGGACGGCGATGGAGTTCGGCGTCACCGGCCCGACGCTATGCATCTCCACCGCCTGCGCCTCGGCCACGCAGTCGATCGGGCTCGCCATGCAGATGGTGCGCGCCGGCATCGTCGAGCGCTGCATCGCCGGCGGCGCCGAGGCGCTGCTGGCGGCCGCCGTGTTCCGCGCCTGGGAGGTGCTCAGGGTGATGACGCCGACGCTGTGCCGGCCGTTCTCGCAGGGCCGCGACGGCATGATGCTGGGCGAAGGGGCGGCTATGCTGGTGCTGGAAACGGAGGAGGCCGCGCTGGCGCGCGGCGCGCCGATCCTGGCCGAGATCGCCGGCTACGGCACGACCAGCGACGCGGGCGACCTGCTGCGGCCCGACCCGGCCGGGGCCGCCGCCGCCATGGCCGCGGCGATCGCCGACGCCGGGCTGGCGCCTTCCGACATCGGCTACGTCAACGCCCACGGCACCGGCACGGTCGCCAACGAGCAGTCGGAGACCGAGGCGCTGCGGCGCGTCTTCGGCCAGGACCTCGCCGGCCTCGCCGTGTCGTCCACCAAGCCGATCCACGGTCATGCGCTGGGTGCCGTCGGCGCCATCGAGATGATCGTCGCGATCAACGCGCTGCGCGAGCGCATCGCGCCGCCGACGATCAACTTCCTCGGCGTCGACGACAAGCTCGGCATCGACCCGGTCGGCAACGTCGCCCGGCCGTTCTCCGGCGACGCCGTCATGTCCAACTCGTTCGCCTTCGGCGGCATCAACGCCTCGCTGGTGGCGCGACGCTACGCGGGCTAGCGCCTTCATGGGCTTCCACGGTCCGCAGCCGCTGCCGCAGCGCTCCGCCTCGCTGGAGGCCGGCGACGTCGTGAAGGTCCGCGACCTCGTCGCCGCCGTGACCGGCGCGGCCGCGCCGGCATCGCCCTTCGCTCTCGCTGTGCACCCTTTCGCGGCCGCGCTGCTCGCCGCCATGCCGGAGCCGCCGGCGGGCACCGTGCTGGTGCACGAGGCGCTGGGGCTCGAACGGCCGCGCCCCCTGCCGGTCGGCCGGGCGCTCGCGGTCGGCGGTCGGCGCGAGCCGTCCGGCGGCGGCGAGACGCTGACGCTGGAGGCAACCGATGCGGGCGAAGCCGTCGCCCGGCTGTCGGCGCGGGTGGGCGTCGCGCCCGCCTCGCTGCTGGCCCGCCGCGGTCCCGTGCGCCGGCCCGACGGCGCGCCGGCGCTCTCGGTCAGGGTGACGGCGGCGCAGGTCGCGGCCTATGCCGCGCTGTCGGGCGACTTCAACCCGATCCACACCGATCTCGCGCTGGCGCATGCGCTCGGCCTGCCGGAGCGCGTCGTGCACGGCACGCTGCTCGCCTTCCTGATCGAGCCGGCCCTATACGCCGCCGGCATCACGGCCGCGCCCGTGCGGCTCGGCCTGCGCTTCGTCTCGCCCGCGCTCGCCGGCGAGAGGCTCGACATCCATGTCGCGGCCGACCGCACACCGGGCCGACCGCGCGTTTCCGTCACCGGCCCCGGCGGGGCGCTGCGCTGCGTGGCCGACGTCTCGACCGGCGTCTAGCGGCCGGCGCGGCGGCCGAGCAGGGTGTTGATCAGAACCGCCGCGGCCAGCAGCACGGCCGCCGCCGCCGCCGTCAGCACCGGCGCCATCACCAGCTCCCAGCCGCTCAGCCAGTGCGCATTCTGCCAGATCGCATAGCCCAGCAGCACCAACGGCGCGATGCCGATGACGGGCACGCGGCGGAACAGGTGCAGGAAGGTGAACCTGACGCCGTCACGGCCGAGGAAGTTCACGAACACGCCGAAGAACAGCGAGAAGAAGTTGAACACGGCCAGCATCGCCACCGCGCTCGCGACGAAGCCCAGCGCGAGCAGCCAGACGAACAGCCGCCGCGCGCCGCGCAGGTCGGCCGGCGGCGTGCTGCCGAAGGAGCGATACATCAGCGGAATCATGCGCTTCCCTTCCCTCGCCCGGCAACCTACCAGTCGGCCGCGAAATATTCCAAGCCGGCGCGGTCGTTCTCACCGGAGGCGTTGACGCCGCTGGTCAGCGCCGAGCGCCAGACGTTCGACGTCTCGATCGGCAGCTCGCCGCTGCTGACCACCCAGCGCTCGACGCCGGCGCGCGCCAGATGGCCGCTGATCCAGATGTCGTCGACCCAGCGCAGCGCCTCCGGCGCGCCGGAGAAGTCGCGCACCTCGCGGCCCAGCGCGCGGGCCGGCAGCATGTAGCCCCAGGTGCCGAACAGCACGTCGACCGGCTGCGCCTGCGGGATCCCCGTCGCGAAGACGTGGTCGAGCTCGGCGAAGCGCGCGCCCGGCCGCAGCCGCACGCCGCGGAAGCCGACCGCGGCATGCGGCCGGCGCCGGTGCCCGTCGAGCAGCGCCGCGATGAAGCCGCGCGGATAGACGACGTCGTCGTCGACCACCACGACCAGCGCGTCCGGCTCCAGCGTCAGCGCCGGCAGCAGCTTGGTCGCCGGCCCCTCGTCGTCGCAGGGCAGCACGTCGACCCCCGCCGGCAGCCGCAGCTCGGCCGCGTCGGGATAGGCGAGGCCCGCGCGGGTCCGCCGCGGCAGCGCGAGCACGATGCGGTCGGGCGGCTCCGACTGGTCGAGCAGCCCGGCCAGAACCCGCGACAGGTTGCGGGCGCGCGCCGGCGTCGTGGTCAGCGACACGACGATGCGCTCGGCGCGCTCCGGCACGCGCAGCTCCGCCGGCGGCCGCACCGTCGCGACGCGCCACAGCGTGCGCGCCAGCGCGGCGGGGCCGACATTGGCGAAGCGGGCCAGAGCGCGCCGGCTCTCGATGCGCAGGCGTTCGATCACGTCAGACGCGGCTCCCCGCGCCCGTCATGTCGCTCAGCTCGGCGTCGAGCAGGCCCGCGCCGAACGGGTTCGGCCAGCGGTCGCGCTCGATCCAGACGCGCGACAGCGGCCGCGCCGTCTCCGCCTTCCACGTGCCGAAGAAGTGATGGCGCGCATGCACGCGCGCGTTGAGCGGCCACAGGTCGGGGTAGTGGCGCGGCGGCGTCAGCACCATCTGGCGCAGCACCGCGATGCCGGGCCGCCGCCGCTCGTAGAACAGCCGCGTCAGCATGCGCGGGCCGGTGACGTCCTCGATGCGCTCGCGCCCGACTTCCGGGTCCCCGGCGGCAAGTTCGACGCAGCGCGCCATCGCCTCCATGAAGAAGGGCTGGCCCGGCTCGGCCAGCATCATGCAGTTGGCGATCTGGGCCGGCCGCGCATAGCCGAGCTCGCGCTGCCGCCGCGCGGTCAGCCGCGCCTCGACGCCCAGCACGACGGGCGCCAGCGCCAGAAGACCCGCGAGCGGGCGCACGCATTCCATGTCGATGTCGGCATAGATGCCGCCGTGGCGGTAGAGCGCGGCGTAGCGGAAGAAATCGGCGCGCATGACCGCATGCGGCAGGGCGAGCCAGGCGTCGAGGAACTGCGGCACGGTCTCGGCGACCAGCCGGCGGCAGGCCTCATCGTCGAAGAACATATGGCGCATCCCGGGGTTGAGCCGGCGCCAGCTCTCGCACAGCGGCACGGCGCGGCCGGGCAGGCTGGCGTCACGCCAAGTCTGGATGATCGTCCCCGGTATCATCTGTCGGTCTGCCGGCCCGCCGAAACGCCCCTCTTCCGGCGTTGTCGAGCCGGTCTTTCCTGCCGAGTTTCACCTTGCACCGGCATTTCGCGCCGGTCTAGATGCTGGCGGTGGATTGCGGGCTGCGGCGCATGCGCGGCCGTCTTGGAGCGGGGCATGTTCGAGGCTTTCCGGACGTTCATCAGGGCGGACGCCGCGACCGCGGGCTTCATCCTCGTCTATGCCGGGGTGCTGATCGCGCTGTTCGCGCTGAGCCTCGTCTACGGCCTCGCCGTGCCGAAGCGCGAGCGCAAGCCCGCGTCCAGCCCGGCGACCCTGTCGCCGATGCAGCGGCGGGCGCGCGCCGCCGCCTACGGCTTCGCGCACGGTGTCGCCTCGCTCAACGTCACGCCCAACCAGATCACCGTGATCGGCCTGCTGCTGGTGATGCTGAACTGCGGCCTCTACCTCGCCTACCGCGATCCCTTCATGTTCGGCACCGGCCTTATCGCGGCCTATCTGTTCGACACGCTGGACGGCGTGGTGGCGCGCGCGCAGGGCACGTCGAGCCGCTTCGGCGGCTATCTCGACGCCGTCATCGACCGCTATCAGGAGGTCGTCACCTATCTGGCGATCGGCTGGGTCACCGGTCTGTGGCTGCCGGTGTTCCTGCTGACCACCGGCTCGATGCTGACCAGCTACAACAAGGCGCGCACGGCGATCGAGATACCCATCGACAACAAGGGCTGGCCCGACCTGCTGGCCAAGCCGACGCGCACCTTCTTCCTCGGCGTGGCGCTGATCGGCGGCAATTCGGTGCCGTGGTTCCTGCCGGGCGGCCTGTGGGTGCTCGCCGCCCTGACCCACCTCACGGCGCTCCACCGCTTCGGCCGCGCCTATCTGATGCTGCGGCCGCAGGGCCGGCAGCAGGACACCGCCGGATGAAACCGGGCCACGCGCCGGCCGGGCCGCGCCTGTCGACCATGCTTACCCGGCCGCACCAGCTCGTCGCGCTGGTGTTCGGCATCGGCACCCTGCCGGTCTGGCCCGGCACGGTCGGCACCGTCGCCGGCTTCGCGCTTTTCGCCGCGTTGCAGCCGCTGCCGGCCCTGCCGCGCGCGGCCGTCTACATTGCGCTGCTCGTCCTGGGAAGCTGGGCGATCCTGCGCACGGGCGAGGACCTCGGCGCGCCGGACCACAACGGCATCGTCTTCGACGAGACGATCGCGATGAGCCTCGTTCTCGAATTCGTCGCGCCCGGCGCCGTCGAATGGATCGCCGCCTTCGCGCTGTTCCGCCTGTTCGATGTCTGGAAGCCGTGGCCGATCCGCCTCGTCCACCGCACCGGACAAGGCGGCTTCATGGTCATCCTCGACGACCTGCTCGCCGGGCTCTACGCGGTCGTCGTGATGCGGCTCGCCGTCATGCCGGCGTTGGCATGGCTCGCCGGCTGACGGCGATGGCCGTGCCCCTCGAACCGCGCGCGGACGTCTACGTCACCGTCGACGTCGAGCCCGACTGCCCGCCCTATCTGTGGACGTGGCGCGGCATGGAGGAAGGCATGCCGCGCCTGCTCGAGCTGATCGACGCGGAGGCGCTCCCCGCCACCTTCTTCGTCACCGGCGCCACTGCCGAGCGTTACCCGCAGACGATCCGGGAAATCGCCGCGCGCGGCCACGAGATCGGCTGCCACGGCTACAGCCACGCCGCCTTCGACAC
This sequence comes from Hyphomicrobiales bacterium, assembly GCA_017305835.1. Lineage (GTDB taxonomy): Bacteria > Pseudomonadota > Alphaproteobacteria > Rhizobiales > Rhizobiaceae > RCIO01. The sequence goes on along the minus strand of JAFKJY010000008.1, from coordinate 5,415 downwards.
GTTTTCCGAGGACGAGGCGCGGCGCGAGATCGTCGGGACGAACCGCATCCTGCGCGGCTTCGCGCCGGTGCGCTCGTTCCGCGCGCCCTATCTGCGCTTTCCCGAGCGCTTCCTGCCGCTGCTCGCCGCAGACGGCATCGCCAACGACGCCTCGCGCGCCCGCTACAAGCGCAAGGAGCCGGCGAACCCCGGCTTTCCCGGCATCCGGCGGCTGTCCGCCTCGATCCCGACCAGCCTGATGCGGCTGCCGGCGCTCATCCGCACGCCGCTGCTCTCGGCGTTGCGCGATCCCGTGGTGCTGTTCGTGCACCCGTGGGAGTTCGTCGACCTGACACGGGCGTCGATCCCGTTCGACTGCCGCTTCCGCACCGGCCAGCCGGCGCTGGACGATCTTCGCGCGACGATCGCCTTCTTCCGCCGCCGCGGCGCGCGGTTCCGCTATGTCGACCCGGAGCGCGAGGCCGCCGCCACCTCGCCGTAGATTTCGAGGTGGCGCGCCACCACCGCCTCCCAGCGGAATGGCGACAGCCCCTCCCCGTCGGCGGCGAGCCGCGCCAGCGCCGTCCGGTCCGCCAGCAGCCGCGCCACCCGGCGCGCCATGTCGGCGTCGTCCGCGGCCAGCTCGCCATTGCCGCGATCGCGGATGAAGTCGCGCATGCCGGTGCCGGCCATGCCGACGACCGGCAGGCCGGCGGCGCGCGCCTCCAGCGCAGCGATGCAGAAGGATTCGCGCGTCGACGGCATCAGGAACAGATCGGAGCCGGCATAGAGGCCGCGCAGGGCCGGGGCGTCGAGCCAGCCGGCGAAGGAAACGCGGCCGGCGAGCCCCAGCCGCCCGGCAAGTCGCTCCAGCCGCTCGCGCAGCGGCCCGTCGCCTGCGACCGTCAGCGTCGCGCCCTCGCCCGCCGGCCCCGCCTGCCGCAGCGCTTCGGCGAACATTCCGAGCAGCGCGAAGGGCCGCTTGCGGTGCTGCAGCCGCATCGCCGAGACGAGCCGCGCGCCGTCGCCGCCGCCATCCGCATGCGTTGCCGCGCCCCAGAACGCCGCGTCGAAGCCGTTGGGCAGCACGCCGACCCGGCGGCCCGGCATCGCCGCCTCGACCTGGCCGGCGATCAGCGAGCTGACGCCGGTCATCGCCAGCCGCTCCGGCGGCCAGCCGGTCAGGCGCTGCGCGACGCGCAGGACCGGCGCCAGCACGCCCATCATCGAGTGGAAGGTGGCCACGACCGGCAGGCCGAGACGACCTGCCGCAATCGACGCGGCAAGGCAGAACGGCGCCACCTGGCTCGGATGGAGGTGGACGAGGTCGTAGCCGCCGGCGGCGAGGCGGCGGCGCAGCGTGCCGACGAGCAGCGGCGAGACGGCGATGCCGGCGAGCGGCAGCCGCACGGTCTCGACGCGCACGATGCGCACCCCGTCGATCTCGTCCGGCCCGGGAAAGCTGGTCAGGATGTCGGCCGCGACGCCCGCCTGCCGCAGATGCCGCGCGAGCGCGAGGATGTGGGTCTCGATGCCGCCGTGGCGGGGCAGGCACCAGTCGCTGACGATGGCGACGCGGCGGACCGGGCCGCCGCCTCCGCTGCCTTCGCCCCGCCGTCCCACCAGGCTCCACCCCCGTCGCCACCACCGAGGGACCGCCCATACGTTGCGCGGCGGCAACGCGCAAGCGACGCCGGCACGCGAATCCCCGGCGCAGCAGGCCCGCCGCCGCTGCGCCATGTTGACGCCGCCGCCCCGGCCTGCGTAGCGTCCGGGGGTTGGGGAACAGGAACATGACGAACCCGGTCGCGTCGCTTTCGCTGCCGAGCCGCCAGAGCGTCGCGACGGGAGCCATGCGGTTCGCCGGCGCGGTCGGTCGTGCCTGGCCGGCACTCGCCGCGCTGTTCGTGGCGGGGCTGCTGCCGCTTTGCGTGCGCCTCCTGATCGTGGCCGAGCACGGCTACGCCTTCGATGGCCACGACGGCTGGGGCGCGCAGTGCGACGTCGGCACAGGGATCGCCGCCGCGGCGCTGCTGGTGCTGGCGTTCCGGGCGAGCCGGGTGCTGGGCCTCGTGCTCGGCCTGCTGTGGCTGGGGCTCAACGCCGGCTACTACGAGTTCTTCCACCAGTACGAATCGCCCTATTTCCTGATCTATGCGGGCTTCGCGCTCGACCCGACCTTCGTCGAGGGCTCGGGCATCCACCTCACCCGCCCCCTGCTCACGGCGGCGGCCGCCGCGCTGTTCCTGGCGCTCGCCGCGTTCGCCGGCCGCCACCGGCCGGCGATCCCGGCCGCCGCGCTGGCGGGGATCGCGGCCGCCGGGACGCTGTTCGCGGCGATGCAGCCCTGGTCGCAGTTCGTCTCGCCGTGGCGGCAGCGCAACTTCGTCAGCCTCAACGTGGCCGACGTGGCGACGCGCGCGATCTGGCCCGACACGCTGGACGAGGACCTGGCCGCCAACCGGCAGCTCATCGCCGACTATCTGAAGCCCGACCTGTCGGGCACGCCGATCCTGACCGCGGCGCGGCCGCGCACCAACGTCGTGCTGATCTTCATCGAGGGCGTGCCGGGCGGGCATCTCGCCTCGCTGGCGGCCGCGCAGCACACCGACGCCGACCTCGACATGCCGCTGCTCGACCGCTGGGCGCGTGACAATCTCTCCTTCTCCAGCTTCATCACCCACCAGCGCCAGTCCGACCGCGGCATCTATGCCGCGCTGTGCGGCGACCTGCCCCGGCTGATGGTCGGCGTGCCGAAGATGTCGGTGATCGCCGACAGCCGCCTGTGGGAACGCAAATGCCTGCCGCAGGCGTTGGCCGACCACGGCTACAACTCGCTGTTCCTGCACGCGGCCAATGGCGGCTTCATGGAGATGGACCGCTTCTCCCGCAAGATCGGCTTCCAGCGCGAGCTCGCCTCGGAGGATTTCGACCCGAAGATCCCGCGCGGGCCGTGGGGCATCGACGACGCCTCGCTCTACGACGCGGCGCTGAAGGAGATCGACGCGCTCGCCCATCGCGACAAGCCCTTCTTCGTGACCATGTTCACGACCTCGACGCACCATCCCTACGGCATCCCGGACAGCTTCACCGAGCTCCCCGACGCGAGCCGCGACCGCCGCGCCCGCGCCTTCGCCGACCATGCCGTCGACGGCTTCCTCGCCGCGCTCGCGGCGCGCGGCCGCCTCGACGACACGCTGGTGCTGGTGACGTCGGACGAGGCCAACCAGGTCAACCGGCTGAAGCCCGGCATGCCGGGCATGCTGATCGGGCTCACCGAGAACTGGGGTTACATGGTCGCGGTGACACCGCAGCGGCTCAAGCTGCGCGTCGACCGCGCCTTCCAGCAGGCCGACATCCCGCTCTCGGTGCTCGACTATCTCGGCTTCGACGAGGACGCCGGCAACTTCATCGGCCGTTCCTTCTTCCGCAGCTACGAGGCGGGCCGCACCATCTACTCGGCCAACGTCTACAAGCGGCGCATCCAGGAATATGTGGAGGGCAAGGGACTGACGATCTGCGACGCCTCGCTCACCGGCTGCCAGGGCTTCGACACCAGCCGCGCGCCGCTGTTCAGCTACGACACCGCGCCGATCGACGGTCCCGCCGCGCCCAGCCGGCTGATGCGGGCGATCCGCGCCTATTCGGTGACCTCGCCGATCCGCCCGCCCGTCTTCGCCGGCGGCTGAACGCAGACCGGACCCCTGCTTGGCCCTCACGCTCCTCATCCTCGCGCTCCTCCTGATCATCGCGGCGCTGGCCTTCCGGCGCGCGGGCGAGATCCGCGAGCGCGACCTCGCCTGGGCGGCGCTGGCGGCCAGGACGCCGTGGCAGGCGCCGCCCTTCGCGCCCGCCATGCTCGACGGCCTGCCGGAGCCGGCGCGGTGCTTCCTCGCCGCCGCGATCCGGCCGGGCACGCTGCTCCTGCCGGTCGTCGAGCTGCGGCTTGCCGGCACGCTCGCCGGCTCGCCCTTCGGCGCGGACCGGCGCGTGCGCGGCTACGCGATGCTGGCGCCGCCCTTCGGCGCGGCGCTGCGGCTCTATCCCGAGCCGAACCCGCTCGCCATGTCCGGCGCACTGATCGCCGACGGCGCGGGCAGCCGCGCCCGCTTCTGGCTGCTCGGCCTCGTCCCGCTGCGCGCCGCGCCGGATGCGCAAGCGGCCGGGCGCCTGCTCGTCGAGACGGTGCTGTGGTGCCCCGCCGCGCTGCTGCCCGGCGGCGGCGCGGCATGGGAGGCGGTCGACGCCGACACGGCGTGGGTGTCGATGAAGGTCGGCGGGGCCATGCACCAAGTCGAGATCCGCGTCGCTGGCGACGGCCGCCTCGTCTCGGTGCGGACGGCCGGCCTCGTCGCCACACCCACAGAGTTTCGCGATTTCGACGGCATCTCGCTCCCCGCCACCGTCCGCTTCGAGGGGGATGCCACGGCCCAAACGCCCCGACTCACGGAGGCAAGGATCGGACATGTCCGCTTCATCGGACCCTGGCCCGGATCGCGCCGGAGCTGACGGCGCCGACCTGCTGGCGCCGCTGCGCGACCATGCCCGCCGCGATCCCCGGCGCGTGGCGCTGCGTTCGCATGGGCGGGCCGACTGCTCCTTCGCGCAGCTTCTCGGCATCGTCGACGAGGCGGCGGCCGCGCTCGCCCGCGCCGGCGTGGGCGCCGGCTCGCGTGTGGCGACGATCCTGCCCAACGCGCCCGAGACGGCGGTCGCCATCCTGTCGGTCGCGAGCATCGCAACGATCGTGCCCGTCAACCCCGCCTATCCCCCGGAGGAAGCCGCCCGCATCCTGAAGGAGGCGGCGGCAACCCATCTGCTGGTCCTCCGCGACGCCGACGCGGTCACGACCGAGACTGCCCGCCGCGCCGGCCTGCCGGTGATCGGGCTGGTGCCGCGGCCGGATTCGCCCACCGGCGCCTTCGACCTGATCGTCGACGAAGCAGGTGCCGCGAGCACCGCCGCCCGTTCCGACGACCCCGACCGCGTCGCGCTGGTGCTGCATACCTCCGGCTCGACCGGCACGCCGAAGCGGGTGCCGCTCAGCGTGCGCAACCTCGTCGCCTCGTCGTGGAACGTCGCCCGCTCGCTCGGGCTCGGGCCGGACGACGTCGGGCTCGCCATGATGCCGATGTTCCATATCGGCGCGCTGGTCGACCTGCTGCTCGCGCCGCTCTATCCGGGCGGCTCGGTCGCCTTCGCCGGCGCCATCTCGACCGACGCCTTCCTCGACGGCGTCGCGGCGTTCCGGCCGACCTGGTTCCAGGCGGTGCCGACCGTGCTGCGCGACATCCTCGCGCGCCATGCCGACAGGCCCGGCCTGCTGCCCGGCCGGCTGCGCCTCGTCCGCGCCGTCTCGCAGCCGCTGCCGCCGCGCCTGCATGGCGACCTGGAGGCCGCGCTCGGCGTCGGCGTCGTGCCGATGTTCGGCATGAC